>NZ_JABDWD010000032.1:0-53085 GCF_019685115.1 Rhizobium sp. NZLR11
GGCTCATCCACGGTTGTAACCAGAGGGGGAACGGGCGACTTCGTCACGCCTCTGGCCGGGTGGCCACCCGGCCAGAGGCTCAATCGCTTCCATCGCACAAAATCTCTAACGTGCAGATACAAGGGGGTGAGCGGCGAAGTCGCGAATGCGGTGAGCGCGGGCGAAGGGCAATGAATGGTGTGCCGTGCGGCCCCCTCATCCGACCCTTCGGGCCACCTTCTCCCCGCTGGGGAGAAGGGGACTCCCGGCTTGCCGTAGCGCTGCTTTCCTGAAATAGATGCGCCGTCAGGTGCCCGCCGGCCAGGCGGGAGAATCGGGAATCCGGTGCAAGACCGGAACGTGCCCAACGCTGTAAGGCTGACGTCTGCCGCTAATCATGCCACTGGCTTTGCCGGGAAGGCTGCGGCAGACGGATGACGCCAAGTCAGAAGACCGGCCTGGCAAGATAGACCCAACCCGCGCGGACGGCGGGCGGTTGCGTTGTTGGGGATTTGACGATGCGACCCTTTGATGAGGATGCCCTTCCGGCGGCGTCCGGTTTTTCCTTGGCCGAACGCGAGGCCGTCTATCATGCGATCTTGACGCGGCGCGACGTTCGCAGCCAGTTCCTGCCTGACCCCTTGCCGGACGACGTCGTAGAACGGCTGCTGGCGGCCGCTCATCACGCACCCTCCGTCGGCTTCATGCAGCCGTGGAATTTCATTCTGGTGAAAAGTCCAACGGTGCGCGCGCGCGTCCGCGATGCCTTTGCCAAGGCGAACGAAGAGGCGGCATTGATGTTTGAGGGCGAACGGCAGCAGGCCTACCGCTCCCTCAAGCTCGAAGGCATCGCAGAGGCGCCGCTCGGCATCTGCGTGACCTGCGATCCCACGCGCAGCGGCAGCGTGGTGCTGGGGAGGACGCACAATCCGCGGATGGATAGCTATTCCACCGTCTGCGCCATCCAGAATCTCTGGCTTGCGGCGCGCGCCGAAGGGATCGGTATCGGCTGGGTCAGCATCTTTCACGAAGGCGACCTGAAAACGATTCTCGGCATACCCGAGCATATCGAGGTGGTCGCCTGGCTCTGCGCCGGTTTTGTCGATCGGCTCTATGATCAGCCGGAACTCTCCGTCAAAGGTTGGCGGCAGCGGCTGCCGCTCGAGGAACTCGTCTTCCACGACGGCTGGGGGCGGACCGAGCCGTAGCCAATTACTGCTGCTGCTGGGGTTGGGGGCCAGGTGCGGCAGGATTGGCGAGATCGATCGAGCCCTGGTCACCGGCAAGGAACTGCGGGCCGACCTGGCGGACCTTGTTCTGCGTTGGGTCGTACGGGCGCTCCGGCACGGATGGCTGCGGCGCGGCAGCCGTACCATCCTTCACCGGCGGATTGGTGTGGATGGTGGTGATCGAGCCTTGTTGCGGCGGCTGGCTTACCGCCTGCTTGCCGCGCATCTCGTCATAATAGGCGGTGAGATTGCAGGCGCAGGAGGTCTTTTCGCCGGGCGTGCGGTTCTTGTAGGCAAAAGCGTTTTTCATGGCGCTGTAGGGTGTGCCGGTCGCGACCGAGATCATGTTCGAGGCTTCGGTGCTCGTCACCTCGCGATAGAACAGTTGGGTTTCGATCCCCGGGCACATCTTGGCGCAGGTCTGGGCATCGCGGCCGAAATCGACCGAAGTGGCGTTCGAGCTGATCGGGAAGAAACCGCCATCGCAGCTGCGCACGCACATGGTGCTGACCGGCGACAGCATCTCGGCTCGCGGCAGGCCGTAGCGCGGGTCGGCCTCCTCACCACCGCCGAGCGGTATGAAGGTATCGGAGCGCATCGCCTGTTCCTCGACGCTCGGGGCAGGGTCGTTGGCGCTGCGCTCGTCAGGCGCATAGAAATTCTCGCTGTTGCAGCCATTGCTATCGAGCGCAGACATCAGCTCCCGCCGGGCGCCGTCATCGGCGCCGTTCCGGCCGGTCAGCTCGTTGCGGCGATCTTGGAGGTAACCGATATTGTCGATCATTCGGGCTTCGGAGTCCGAGAGCTCGGCGCAATAATCGGCATTCTGGCCGCCGATCACCACCATGCTGCCCGAGGTGCAGCCGTAACTGCGCAGGTCGTTGCGAACCTTGCGCAGCTCGAGGTTCTGCTCGGCCATGGCGCTGGAATATTGGCGGGCTTCCGGACCGTTGCCATTGCCGATCGATCGCGGCAGGTCGGCGAGACGGCCGCGCAGGTCCTCACAGACGGCACTAGTCTGCGCGGCGGCGGGCGCTGAGAAAGCGAGGAGGACGGCGAGAGACAGGTTTCGGCGTTTCACGGCGTCGTCCCGGAATGAGCAAACGGTCGGTGGGTCGAATGCGACGTCAACGGCCGCGCGTTTTCCCTTAACGGATTTCTCTTAATAAGCTCAGAGAAAATCCTACCGTATTTTCGTAATCTTATCCAGCAATCGCCTGGGACTCGGTTAAAATGACAGGCATTCCCGACGAGATCCGACCCTCAGCACCGACATCAGGCGTAGCGGAAACCCAACACGGCCTTCACGTCTTCGCGGACGGTTGTTTTGAGCCCGGTTCCGGGCATGGAGGCTGGTCGTTTGTCGCTTATCGCGATGCGGTGGAAATCGCGGCGGACTTAGGTGGCGTTGGAGATTCCAGCAATAATTCGATGGAATTGACCGCCGTTCTCAGGGCGGCCATGTGGATCAACAGCCAAACAACCGGCGAAGCTGCGACCATCTGGTCCGATTCCGTCTATGCCGTCAAAGGCTGTAACAGCCGGCGACATATCTGGAAGAACAATGGCTGGAAGAAAAGCAGCCCGAATGGACATGGCCGAAGGCGAACGATCGATAATGCGGAACTCTGGAAAGCGATCGATCTTCAATTATCCCGGAACGCCCTGGTGACCATTGCCTGGTGCAAGGGTCATTCAGGGATTATCGGCAACGAACGCGCGGATGCGCTCGCGGGCAGAGGACGCCTGTCGATAGAGGGTGGTTGACAGGGCGTCGGGCCGGTCTCAAGCGCCTGTCGTTTGCTTGCCGGCAACCGGCTTAAGCCGGTTGCGATGCTTCGACGACGGCCAGCGCCGCCATGTTGACGACGCCGCGGGAGGTGACCGAGGGGGCAAGGATGTGGGCAGGCAGGGCGGTGCCGAGCAGGATCGGCCCGACATGCAGACCATCGGTCATCGACTTCACCACGCCAAGCGTGATGTTGGCGGCGTCGAGGTTCGGGAAGACCAGAAGGTTTGCCTCATCGTGCAGGGTCGTATCCGGCATGACGCGCTTGCGCAGCGCTTCGGTGATGGCGCTTTCGCCGTGCATCTCGCCGTCGACCTCGAGATCTGGGGCGGCCTCGCGCACAAGCTGCAGGGCGTTGCGCATCTTTGTGGCACTTTCGGATTCGCGCGAGCCGAAGTTGGAATGCGAAACGAGGGCAGCGCGCGGCGTGATGCCGAAACGGCGGATTTCCTCGGCCGCCAGCACCGTTGCCTCGGCGATTTCTTCGGCGTTCGGATTGAAGGTGACGTAGGTATCGGTGAAGAAGGTGGCGCCGCGCTGTGAGATCATCAGGCTGAGGGCCGAGAAATCACGAACATCCTTGCGCTTGCCGATGATCTGGCGGACGTCGCGCAGGTGCTTCTCGTAGCGGCCTTCCAGACCGCAGATCAGCGCATCGGCCTCGCCGCGCCTCAGCGCCAGTGCGCCGATGACGGTGGTGTTGGTGCGCACGATGGTGCGGGCGGCTTCGGGAATGACGCCGCGGCGGCCGACCAGCGAGAAATAGAGATCGACATATTCGCGGAAGCGCGGATCGTCTTCCGGATTGATGACCTCGAAATCCTGCAGCGGGCGGATACGCAGACCGTAGCGCTTCAGGCGGGTCTCGATGACCTGCGGGCGGCCGATCAGGATCGGTTCGGCGAGGCCTTCCTCGAGCAGCACCTGGGCGGCGCGCAACACGCGCTCGTCTTCGCCTTCGGAGAAGATGACACGCTTGCGTTCTGCTGCCTTGGCCGCGGTGAAGATCGGCTTCATGACGAAACCGGAGCGGAAGACGAAGCGGTTCAGCTGATCGAGATAGGCGTCGAAATCCTGGATCGGGCGGCGCGCCACGCCGCTCTGTTCGGCGGCCTTGGCAACCGCAGGGGCGATGCGCAGGATGAGGCGCGGATCGAAGGGCGAGGGGATCAGGTAGTCGGGGCCGAAGACGGGCGTTTCGCCGGAATAGGCGCGGGCAGCGACATCCGACGGCTCTTCGCGGGCAAGGGCGGCGATGGCACTCACGGCCGCCATCTTCATTTCCTCGTTGATCGTCTCGGCGCCGCAATCGAGCGCGCCGCGGAAGATATAGGGGAAGCAGAGGACGTTGTTGACCTGGTTGGCGAAATCCGAGCGGCCGGTGCAGATCATCGCATCGGGGCGGGCGGCACGGGCAAGATCCGGCATGATTTCCGGCGTCGGATTGGCGAGCGCCATGATCAGCGGCTTATCGGCCATCTGCGCCAGCAGCTCGGGCTTCAGTACGCCGGCGGCCGACAGACCGAGGAAGACGTCGGCGCCGCCGATATTTTCGGCGAGCGTACGCGTCTCGCTCCTCTGGGCGTAGACGGATTTCCATTCGTCCATCAGCTCGATGCGGCCCTCATAGACGAGGCCTTCGAGATCGTGGACCCAGATGTTTTCGCGCTTGGCGCCGAGGATCACCAGCAGGTTCAGGCAGGCAAGGGCGGCTGCACCGGCGCCGGAGGCGACGATCTTGACGTTTTCGATCGCCTTGCCGGCGAGTTCCAGCCCGTTGAGGATCGCGGCGGCGACGATGATTGCCGTGCCGTGCTGATCGTCGTGGAAGACCGGGATCTTCATCTTTTCGCGCAGGCGCCGCTCGACCTCGAAACATTCCGGCGCCTTGATGTCTTCGAGATTGATGCCGCCGAAGGTCGGCTCCAGCGAGGCGATAGTCGAGACCATCTGCTCGACGCCTGCGGCGTCGATTTCGATATCGAAGACATCGATGCCGGCGAATTTCTTGAAGAGCACGGCCTTGCCCTCCATCACCGGCTTCGAGGCCAGCGGGCCGATATTGCCGAGGCCAAGCACTGCCGTGCCGTTGGAAATGACGGCGACGAGATTGGCGCGCGAGGTATATTCGGCCGCCATTTCGGGATTGTCGCGGATGGCAAGGCAGGGGGCTGCGACGCCGGGCGAATAGGCAAGTGCCAGGTCGCGCTGGTTGCCGAGCGGCTTGGTTGCCTGGATCTCCAGTTTGCCGGGGCGGGGATAGCGGTGGAAGAACAGCGCCTGCTCGTCGAGATCGCCGCCTGTCAGGTTCTTTTCCGTCTTGGATTTTTCCTGGTGATCCATTGCCGCCTCCGTGCACGTCTTTTGTGCTCCCTGCATACATCAATCGGTTAGCGGCGACAGTATGGAAATAGGGATGGGAGAAGTTTTCGTGAGACGGGCGGGCGGAGGGGCATCTCCAATTGACAGCTGGACACTGCGCGATCGCTGCCTCATCCTTTGGTGATGCTGCCCATCCTCGAAATCCTCCCGAATGAGCCAACCGCCGAAGAGCGGAACGAAGTGCTCAAATTGCTATTGGACTTCAACGCTCCGCACACGACTCACCTGATCGACCAGCCCGATCTCGGGATAGTCCTGAGAGATCCCGACACTTTCGACATCATCGGGGGTCTCTATGCCGTGGAGGAGTACAATTGGCTTTTTATCAAATACCTGGTTGTTCCAGCTGCGCGCAGAGGCGAAGGTTTTGGTACCAAGCTGATGGAGCAGGCAGAGCGCATAGCCCGCGAGCGCGCTTGTTTGGGTATCTTTCTCGACACCTTCGATTTTCAAGCGAAACCCTTCTATCTCAAACTGGGCTTCGAGCAGTTCGGCGAACTTGAAGGCGACGCCCAAACGCCGCGCCGTTTCTTCCTGAGAAAGCTATTTTCCAGCGTGCGCTGATATTTGCGCGAAGCAGCAGGTTACTGCTGCTGAAGGGCGAGCCTGGCACCCAAGGCCATGTAAACCGTGCCGACGACCTTTCCCTGCCACCGCCCAACCCGACGGTTGCTCTGCAGCCAGCCGCCAATAGAACCGGCCGCGATCGCCAGAAGCGACGTTACGCAGATGCTGAGCCCGACGAAAATGATTCCGAGCAGGGCGAATTGTGCGATGGCGGACCCGCTTTCCGGATGGATGAACTGCGGCAGGAAAGCCAAGAAGAACAAAGCCGTCTTGGGATTCAGGATCTCGGTAAAGAGTCCCTGACGAAAGGCGCGCATGGGGCTGATCGCTTGTGCCTTGGGCATGTCGAGGCTTTGCGCCTTCTCGAAGAAGGCCCGGAATCCGAGATAAATCAGGTAAGCGACGCCGGCATATTTGACGATTTCAAACGCCAGGGCTGACGTGGCAAGCAATGCCGACAGGCCGAAGGTTGCCATCGTCGTATGGACAAGATCACCCGCAGCAATGCCGAGGCCCGTTGCCATTCCGGCGCGTTTGCCGCCGCTGATGGCTCTGGCCAGGGTGAGGAGTGTGGCCGGCCCCGGAATGATCATCAGACCCAGCACCACCAGGACATAGGTTGTCAAAACACCGAAACTGACCATCGATCTTCTCCAGGTTGGCGATCCTGTCTATCGCAATGGCAAATCAAAGCAACGAATTTGCATCCCGCCATTTACGAGGTTGCAAAGTAGGAACTTGCGCGGCGATCGCAACGGGCTACCACGCAAGGATCGCCGTCCGTCGGCGCCGGTACAAATTTTAAAAGTAATCTCAACGAGATACGCTTCGTTCTACCACGTCTATGTTAGCTAATCCTTTTCGAAACTTGTTTGCCGAAGGCAACGGGCGCAAAATCCCGGCCGCGACGGTGCGGGGCGCCGGTCGCATGGAGGAAACCATGGACAATTTGAACCTGACGACCCTGCAAAAGGGGCAGACGATGGTCAATGACGTGGCCATCGATGCGTTTGCCGCCGGATTTCGCGGCAATCTCCTGACCAGTAAAGACATGGATTACAATGAGGCGCGGGCGATCTGGAATGCGATGATCGACCGGCGGCCCGGGCTTATCGCGCGTTGCGCCGGCGCTGCCGATGTCGTGCGCGCGGTGCGGTTTGCGCGCGACAATAATCTGCTCGTTTCGGTGCGCGGCGGCGGCCACGGTATTGCCGGCAACGCCGTCTGCGAGGGCGGCGTCGTCATCGACCTGTCGGCGATGAAATCGGTGCGGGTCGACCCGGAGACGCGCCGCGCCAGGATCGAGCCGGGGGCAACGCTTGCCGACGTCGACCAGGAAACGCTCGCCTTCGGGCTGGTGCTGCCGACCGGCATCAATTCGACCACCGGCATAGCCGGCCTGACGCTCGGCGGCGGTTTCGGCTGGCTGACCCGCAAATTCGGGCTGACGATCGACAATCTGATTTCGGTGGATGTGGTGACGGCCGATGGCGAGCTGGTCAAGGCGAGCGAGACGGAAAGACCGGACCTGTTCTGGGCGTTGCGCGGCGGTGGCGGCAATTTCGGCGTCGTTACCTCCTTCGAATTCCAGCTCAACCCGCTCAAGACAGAGGTCCTCGCCGGGCTGGTGGTGCATCCGTTCGCTGACGCGGAAAAGGTGCTGAGGGAATATCGGCAGGCGCTGGAAGCCGCACCCGATGAACTGACCTGCTGGGTGGTGATGCGCCAGGCGCCGCCGCTGCCGTTCCTTCCGGCCGAATGGCATGGCAAAGAGGTCGTGGTGCTTGCGATGTGCTATTGCGGAGACATCGCGGCCGGGGAAAAAGCGACGGAAAGATTGCGGGCGATCGGAAAACCGATTGCCGACGTCGTCGGCCCGGTACCGTTTACCGGCTGGCAGCAGGCATTCGACCCGCTGCTGACGCCAGGTGCGCGCAATTACTGGAAGAGCCAGGATTTCGCCTCGCTCTCCGACGCAGCGATCGAGGTGTTGCTCAACGCCGTGCGCAAGCTGCCGGGACCAGAATGCGAAATCTTCATCGGCCATGTCGGCGGTGCGGCCGGCCGCATTCCGACTGAGGCCACCGCATTTCCGCAGCGCAGCTCGCATTTCGTCATGAACGTGCATGCACGCTGGCGGGAAAGCGGGATGGATGCAAGCTGCACCGGCTGGGCGCGTGAGCTTTTCGAGGCAACCAAGCCGCATGCTGTGGGAACCGCCTATATCAACTTCATGCCTGAGGACGAGGCCGATCGGGTGGAAAGCGCCTATGGCGCCAATTACGGCCGGCTTGCCGAAATCAAGCGGCGCTACGATCCGAACAATCTGTTCCGCATGAACCAGAACGTCAAACCGACGGTGGCCGTGCGGGCTGCTTAGCCGGATCATCCCGCGCTCAAGTGACAGCGCTCGGGCGCGGGATGCCGATCGGCTGTCACCCCTCGGTGAGTTCGATCAATTCCTTCAGCAGAGCCGTGTCGTCCGAGCCGGCGCGGTCGTCTGGCCTTAGGACATGGGCGAGCCATGCGCCATCCGCCGCCAGGCGAATGATTTCGAGCCGCATTCCCGCGTCGGTTTCGGCGTGCCTGACCAGCCGGTCATTGATCCATTTGTGCCAGAGGCTTTTGGAGTAGGGGTCGGCCAGCACGGTCATCGTCTGCGCCGACCATGGGCTGTTGTTGAGAGCGCGATCGGAAAAAAGAGTACGGACATAGGCGCGGCTGAATGTGCCGTGGCCGCCCTTGTCCCTTTCCAGTTCCTGGTCGATTTCGCGGTCGAGGTTTTCCATCATACCGTCGAACACGGCCTCAATAAGAGCCTGCTTATTGGGGAAGTGGTGAAACAGACCTCCTTTTGTCACACCGGCAGCACTTGCGACTGCCTGCAGGCTGACGGCGGCCAGACCCTGCTCCAGTGCCAGCTTGGTGGCACAATCGAGAAGAGCCTGCCGCACGACTTCCGGTTGTTTCTTTCTGTTGCGGGGACTATCTATCAATGCATGACCTGGGTTCGAGATGCGTTTCGTGACGAGAAGACCGGAGGGGATCAGTATCACTCCCGGGATCGCGGAGCTATCATACCAAAAGAAGTGATGTCGCTATCATACCAACCGGTAGGTATCTTGCAATCCGAAATAAGATTGGCTATCTGTCGGCACAGGAGGCCCGCCGAACGTCATTTCGGCGGGCTGTGCTTTTTTGGACCTCAGCGGGACCATCAGGAAGGCTAGTGGATTATGCATTTTCATACGAAAACAGTGCGTTACGCACTAACGCTGGCGCTGTTCCTCGGCGTGGGATTGCCGGTTCACGCCCAGGAAGGCGGCGCCATGCCGCCGGCCGCCGTCAGCGTGCTGACGCTGAACGCGCGTCCGGTTCCCGTTGTCAGCGAATTGCCCGGCCGCATCGCCGCGACGCGTGTTTCGGAGGTGAGGGCCCGGGTTTCCGGCATCCTGCAGGAACGGGTGTTCGAGCAGGGCAGTCTCGTTCATCAGGGCGACGTGCTCTATCGGATCGATCCGGCCCTGTTCCGGGTCCGCGTCGCCAGCGCCGAAGCCAGCCTCGAGCGCGCCAGGGCGACGCAGCTGAATGCCCGGCAGCAGCTGGATCGGCAGAAGTCGCTGCGCGACCGCGATGTCGCAAGCGGGGTCGAATATGATGCGGCGGCTGTCGCCCTTGCCCAGGCCGACGCCGATGTCGCGCTGGCGCAGGCAGCACTCGACGAAGCGAAGATCAATCTCGGCTATACCGAAATCCGGGCACCGATCTCAGGCATCATCGGCGCCGCACTGGTGACCGAAGGCGCGTTGGTGACGGCAGATGCCGGCGATGCGCTGGCGATGATCCAGCAGATCGACCCCGTCTATGCCGACTTCACGCAATCCTCCGGCGACTTGCTGGCGCTGAAGCGGGCGGTCGAGAATGGCAACCTCGCCTCGACGGAACAAGGCAAAGCCGACATCAAACTCGTCTTCGACGACGGCACGGTCTACGCCCAGGCCGGAAAACTGCTGTTCCGCAGCGCCAGCGTCGATGCGACGACGGGCCAGGTTACCCTGCGCGGCGAATTCCCCAATCCCAACGGCGATCTGCTGCCGGGTCTTTACGTCAGGGTCCGCATCGAGCAGGCCGTCCGCGAGAAGGCGATCCTCATCCCGCAACGCGCCGTCATCCGTGCGGCCGATGGCAAGGCGCAGGTCTATGTCGTAGAGGACGGAGACGTGGCGCAGCCGCGCGACGTCGAGCTCGGTCAATCCTCCGGCAATGAATGGGTGGTCGAAAGCGGCCTGTCTGCTGGCGAACGCCTGGTCGTCGACGGCGTGCAGAAACTGCAGCCGGGCGCCAAGGTCGCGCCGGAAGCGTGGCGGGATGGCGAAGTCGCGTCCGGCGACGCCAAGAAGCCGGAGTAAGATCAATGGCACGTTTCTTTATCGATCGCCCGATCCTGGCATGGGTCTTTGCGATCTTCATCTCCATCGCCGGCCTGATCGCGCTGCCGTTCCTCCCGGTCGCACAATATCCGAAGGTCGCGCCGCCGCAGCTCAGCATTACTACCAGCTATCCCGGCGCATCGCCGCAGGACATCTATCAGGGCGTCACCCGGCAGATCGAGGAAGAGCTGAACGGGGTCGAGCACCTTGCCTATTTCGAATCGACCTCCGACACCTCGGGCGCGATGACGATCACCGCGACGTTTGCGGCGGGCACCGATATCGACCAGGCCTCCGTCGACGTTCAGAATGCCATCCGCCGCGTCGAGCCGCGGCTGCCGCAATCCGTCAAGGATCAGGGCGTCACAGTCGAGGAGGCGTCGTCCGGCTTCCTGATGTTCATCTCGCTGACCTCGACCGACGGCAAGACCGATGAGGTGGCGCTCGGCGACTATCTCAACCGGAACGTCATCGGCGAGCTACGCCGTCTCGACGGCGTCGGCCGGGCGCAGCTGTTTGCCTCGCAGCGGGCGATGCGCATCTGGATCGATCCCGACAAGATGGTCGGCTTGAACCTCACCGCCTCCGACATCAGCGGGGCGATCTCGGCGCAGAATGCCCAAGTTGCGGCGGGCCAGATCGGCGCCGCACCCAATCCGATCTCGCAAGACCTGACGGCGACGGTACTGGTGAAGGGTCAGCTGACCGACAGCAAGGAATTCGGGAACATCGTGCTGCGCGCCAATGCCGACGGGTCGAACGTCCGGCTGCGCGACGTCGCGCGGATCGAAGAGGGCAGCGAGAGCTACAGCTTCTCCACCCGGCTGAACGGGCAACCGAGCGCTGCCATCGCCATCCAGCTGTCGTCGACGGGCAACGCCGTCAACACGTCCAATCTGGTCAAGGCGAAGATGGAGGAGCTGTCGCGTTTCTTCCCGGCGGGCGTCGAATATTCCGTTCCCTACGACACCAGCCCGTTCGTCTCGGCATCGATCGAGAAGGTGGCGCATACGCTCGCAGAAGCCGTCGCCCTCGTCTTTATCGTCATGCTCGTCTTCCTGCAAAGCTTCCGCTACACCATCATTCCGACGCTCGTCGTGCCGGTCGCGCTGCTCGGGACGCTGGCGGTGATGTTTGCCGCCGGCTTCTCGATCAACGTGTTGACGATGTTTGCGATGGTGCTTGCCATCGGCATCCTCGTCGATGACGCCATCGTCGTGGTCGAGAACGTCGAGCGTCTGATGGCGGTGGAAGGCCTGTCGCCGAAGGAGGCGACCAAAAAGGCGATGCGGCAGATCACCGGCGCAATCCTCGGCATCACGCTGGTGCTCTCCTGCGTCTTCGTGCCGATGGCGTTCTTCCCGGGTTCGACAGGCATCATTTACCGCCAGTTCAGCCTGACCATGGTCGTCTCGATCCTGTTTTCGGCCTTCCTGGCGCTGTCGCTGACGCCGGCGCTCTGCGCGACTTTCCTGAAGCCGATCAAGGGCCATCACGAGAAGAAGGGCATCGCCGGCTGGTTCAACCGAAAGTTCGAACGGCTGACCGGCAGGTACGCCCGCGCCGTCGAGGGACTGGCCAAGCGCTCCTGGCGGGTCATGGCGGTCTATGTCGCGGTCGTCGTCGGTCTCGGCTATCTCTTCGTCAACCTGCCGAGCAGTTTCGTGCCGGACGAGGACCAGGGCTTCCTGATCGTCGACGTGCAGGGGCCGCCCGAGGCGAGCCGTAACCGCACGGTCGCCTCGCTCGAAAGCATCGAGGCGATCTTCAAGAAGGAGCCGGCGGTTGCCAACGTCGTGGCGATCCAGGGCTTCAGCTTTTCGGGGCAGGGGCCGAATGCCGCCCTGGTGTTCGTTACCCTGAAGGACTGGGCCGAGCGTGGCGCGGGCAATTCGGTGCAGGAGATCTCCAACCGCGTCAATATGCAGCTGTTTGCGTTGAAGGATGCGACTTCCTTCGCATTGTCGCCGCCGCCGATCGAAGGCTTCGGCACGACCAACGGCTTCACCTTCCGCCTTCAGGATCGCGGGGCAAAGGGCCAGGCGGCACTGACCGAGGCGGCAGGAATGCTGCTCGGCAAGGCATCTGAGAACCCCATCATCGCCGGTATCCGGCCGGAGGGCATGCCTGATTCGGCTCAGCTGGTGCTCGTCATCGATCGCGAAAAGGCCAATACCTTCGGCGTCGCCTTCGCCGACATCAACAGCACGATCACCGCCAATCTCGGTTCGAGCTACGTCAACGACTTCCCGAATTCCGGCCGCATGCAGCGCGTCATCGTGCAGGCACAGGACAAGAGCAGGCTTCAGGCCGAAGACCTGATGAAACTCAACGTCCGCAATGCGAGCGGCGGCATGGTGCCGCTCTCATCCTTCGCGGTCGCCGAGTGGCAGAAGGGGCCGGCGCAGATCGTCGGTTACAACGGCTATCCCTCTGTTCGCATTTCGGGCGCTCCGGCGCCGGGATATTCATCGGGCGCGGCGATTACCGAAATGGAACGGCTGGCCTCCGAGCTTCCCGACGGCTTCGGCTTCGAATGGACCGGCCAGTCGCTGGAGGAGCTCAAATCGGGATCGCAGGCGCCCTTCCTGTTCGGTCTCAGCATCCTTTTCGTCTTCCTGCTGCTATCGGGGCTATACGAGAGCTGGTCGATCCCGTTGTCGGTGATGCTGGTCGTGCCGCTTGGGGTCATCGGCTGCGTGCTCGCGGTAATGAGCCGCGACATGTCCAACGACATCTACTTCAAGGTCGGCCTGATCGCGATCATCGGTCTGTCGGCGAAGAACGCCATCCTGATCGTCGAATTCGCCAAGGACGGCTTTGCCGAGGGAAAATCGCTGATGGATGCCGCGATCGAAGGCGCTCGGCTGCGCTTCCGGCCGATCATCATGACCTCGCTCGCCTTTACATTGGGCGTGGTGCCGCTGGCAATCGCCACCGGCCCAAGTGCGGCCAGCCAGAATGCGATCGGCACCGGCGTGCTGGGCGGCATGGTCTCGGCGACGGTGCTGGCGATCTTCTTCGTTCCCGTCTTCTTCGTCTTCGTGCTGCGTCTCTTGAGGATGAAGCGGCCGGAGACTGTGAACGAGGAGGCACCGGCCGGGCAGGAACCGGCAACGGTGACGTCGCCGACATAGGGTGACCAGTCACCCGAGGTGAAGGTTCACCCGAGGCGACGAATAACCTGAGGTGAGGAGTTGGCGGGTTGCCTTGTGTAATCCGCCAGAAACCTATCCACCGGGCTTCGGCGTGATCGTCACGTCGGCGCCATAGGCATCGCGCAGTTCACTTTCCTGTCCCGGCTGCCGGTCGGCCGCCTGGTGCAGCAGGGTCGACACGTATCCTTGCGAGCGCGTCCCCTCGATCAACGTGATATCGGCATTTCCAGGATTGTCGGAACGCTCGAACCATTCGACGGGGCGGTGCAGAAAATTCATTTCGACCGCCCGGTTGGTGACGCCATGGCCGACGATCACGACGTTGTGGCTGCTATTTTCAGCGTCGCGCATGACGGTCTGAAGGAAAAGGCGGACACGCTGGGCCACATCCGCCCGGCTCTCGCCATCTGGCGGCCGCGCGTAGAACTTGCCGCTGTTGCTGCGCAGTCTCGCCCATTTTTCGAATTCCTCGGGAAATTTCTGCTTCTGTTCGGCATGGTCATAGATTTCGGTGAACAGACCGAAATCCTGCTCGCGCAGCAGGTAATCCTCCCGGATTTCGCCGACATAGCTTTCCGGCAGGGCTGTAAGCAAGGCATCCTTACTTTGCCGTGTTCTGAGGAATGGCGAGTACCAGATCTGCAGCTTGCGGAAATCCGCGCCCGGCAGTGTCTTCAAATAGGAGGCGATCGCGCCGCCGGCTTCCACCGCCTGGCGGTGACCCCACTCGGTCAGCGGCACATTGTGATCGCCGAATTGCCGATAGGCCTGTTCGTTGAGGTTGCCGAGAGATTCGCCGTGGCGAACGAGAAAGAGACGCATCAGCCATCCCGCATTGTCGGATATGAGTCGCCTTCATCATGAACGCGCTCGATGGAGAGGGCAATATTGCCGGCGCGCAGGGCTTTTCCCCAGTCTGTCATCTTCCTGAAACACGAGTCTGGTTTTGGAAGGCTAGATGAAAGATGGGGCATGAGCGACAGCTCGTGATAGACATGATGGAACCCAGACATTTCCGAACGCTCTTCATTTCCGATGTCCATCTCGGCTCGAAGGCCGCGAAGGCCGATTTCCTTTTGGATTTCCTGCGCCACCACGAGGCCGATACGATCGTGCTCGTCGGCGACATCGTCGACGGCTGGCGCCTGAAGCGCAGCTGGTACTGGCCGCAGGTCTGCAACGATGTCGTCCAGAAGCTGCTGCGCAAGGCCCGCAAGGGCACACGCGTCGTCTATATCCCCGGCAATCACGACGAATTCCTGCGCGACTTCCCGGGAATGCATTTCGGCGGCATCGAGGTCGTCGACCGCATGATGCATGATGGCGCCGACGGCAAAAAATACCTGATTTTGCACGGCGACGAGTTCGATGTGGTCGTCCGCAACGCACGCCTGCTCGCCTATCTCGGCGACTGGGCCTACGATACTGCGATCCGCATCAACATCCTCCTGGCGGCAGTGCGCCGACGCCTCGGCATGCCTTACTGGTCGTTCTCGGCCTGGGCGAAGCTGCAGGTCAAGCATGCCGTCAACTTCATCGGTGAGTTCGAGCGCGTCGTGACAGAGGAAGCCCGCAAAAGCGGCGCCGACGGCGTGATCTGCGGACACATCCATCATGCCATCATCCAGGACATGGACGGCATCCGCTACATCAATACGGGCGATTGGGTGGAAAGCTGCACGGCGGTGGCCGAGCACGACGACGGCACGTTCGAACTGATCACCTGGCGGGCGCTTGCCAGCAGTGTGCCGGCGCTTGCCGCCATCGAAATGCATGACCAGGGCGAGTTCGCCCCGCAGGCCGCGTGATTTGGGGGCGCCTGATTTGAGGGCCGTCTGATTTTTGGGGCCGGCGTATCAGCGCCGCGCGCTCCAGGAGTTTAGCCGTTACCGTCAGGCGACAGGCACTATTTATTTTCTAAAACGTTTCAGTAGGGCTATTTCTCGCAATGGTCGCCTCCAGGGTGGTGTGTTAGGACAACGATCAGTTTCCTTCAGGTCCACCGATGATTCCCGCTCAACATTCCCCGAGTGAGGGAGCGCCTCCGCGCTTCCGGCTGCTCAGCGCGCTTTCCTATTGCGCGCCACTGCTCGTCAACGGCATCGTTCTGCCGTTCTTTCCGATGTGGCTCGCAACCCACAGCTTCAGCGACCACGAGATCGGCGTTATCCTTGCCATACCGATGGTGGTTCGCGTGTTGGTGGCGCCTGTTGTCGCCATGATCGCCGACCGTTTGAAGGAGCGCGCCGACGTGCTGCTCTGGTCGGGCAGCCTGTCGCTGCTGACGGCGATCGCGCTGTTCTGGACGACGACCTTCTGGCCGGTGACGATCGTCTATGCACTGCAGGGCGCCACTTTCGCGCCCTATGTGCCCGTCGTCGAATCGATCGTCATCTCGGGCGTGCGCCGCTGGGGCCTCGATTACGGGTCAATGCGCGTCTGGGGTTCGATTGCCTTCATCGTCTCGACGCTGGTCGGTGGCCAGCTGATCAGCCGGTGGGGCGGCGGGATGGTGCTTGATATCATGGTGTTCGGCTTTGCCATGACCGTGGTCATGGCAATCTTCTGCCCGCGCATCGGGCCGACGCGTCGGCGTGGCCAGCCGATCAACATTCCGGCCGCCACCGGCAGCGGGTTGCGCGAGCCGCACTTGCTGCTGCTGCTGATCGGTGTCGCCATTCAGCAGTCCAGCCATGCGGTGCTCAACGCCTTTTCATCGATCTACTGGCATCATCTCGGCTTTTCCGGCACTGAGGTCGGCCTGCTCTGGAGCGTCGGCGTCGCTTCCGAAGTGACGGTGTTCTTCCTGTCGAAGCGTCTCAACCGGCGCTTCGACGCCTGGACCCTGATCCGCTTCGGCTGCGCGGTCAGCGTCTGCCGCTGGATACTGTTTCCGATGAATACCGGCTTTGCCGGTTTTTTCCTGCTGCAATGTTTCCACGGCTTCACCTATGCCTTCGTGCATACCGGGGTGCAGCGGCGGATCATGGCGACGGTGCAGGAGACGCAGGAATCCTCGGCGCAAGGCGCCTACTTCTTCTATGTCGGCATGGCAATGGCGCTGATGACGCTGGCGTCGGGTTATCTCTATGCCTGGCTCGGCGTCGTCAGCTATTACGTCATGGCGCTCGTCGCGTTCTCAGGTCTCGGCCTCGTCATCTCAGCTTACTACCTTCAGCCCCAAAGCGTGCTTTCAGGCGGAAAGACCAGGGAAGCGGCGTAGCGCAGGCCGGGTTCGCGATCGCGGGCAAGCAGCAGCGGACCGTCGAGATCGACGAAATCGGCATTCTGGGCGAGCAGCACGGCCGGCGCCATGGCAAGCGAGGTGCCGACCATGCAGCCGATCATGATGCTGAAACCGAGCCGTTCTGCCTCGGCCTTCATCGCCAGGGCCTCCGTCAGGCCTCCCGTCTTGTCGAGCTTGATGTTAATCGCGTCATAGCGGTCTGCAAGGCTTGCGAGATCGCCGGTGTGGTGGACACTTTCGTCGGCGCAGACGAGAAGCGGGCGACGGATTTCGGCAAGCAGAGCGTCGCGGCCGGCCGGCAACGGCTGCTCGACGAGAGCCACACCCGCTTGCGCCGCGATGTTGAGATGTCGTTCGAGCACGGCTTCCGGCCAGCCTTCATTGGCGTCAAGGATGATGGCGGCATCGGGTGCGGCCGCGCGGACGGCGCGGATACGGCTTTCATCGTCGCCGGTTCCGACCTTGACCTTGAGCAGCGCGCGGCCTGCATGTTCGCGCGCCTTTGCGGCCATCACCTCCGGCTCGCCGAGCGAGATGGTGTAAGCGGTGGTGAGCGGCTTCAGATCGGCAAGGCCGAGACGGGCCGCCACGCTTTCACCCGTTTGTTTCGCTTCCAGGTCCCAGAGGGCGCAATCGACGGCGTTGCGGGCAGCGCCCGGCGGCATGGCGGACAAGAGGTCGCGGCGGGAGATCCCGGCCTCGATCAGCGGACGCGCCGCCTCGATCTGGGCAAAAACGCTCTCCATGGTCTCACCGTAGCGGCGATAGGGCACGCATTCGCCAAGCCCTTGTACACCGTCTTCGGAGAGCGTGCAGGTAATCACCTCGGCCTCGGTCTTTACGCCGCGCGAGATGGTGAAGGTCCCGGCAATCGGAAATGAATTCATCTGGATATCGAGGGTGCGCGGCATTATTGCTGTCCTGTGAGCATGGAATTCGCACGTTGCTTCTGTATATTGACGCGCCGGGCGGCGAACGATCCGCCGAGTCGGCAATGTCGCCGTGAGCCTTGAAAGACATAGGTATCTTGAACGCCGAGAATCGCAACGTTGCCTCACTTGACGTGGACGACCAGTCCGATGGCTCGGGGCAGCATGTTCGTCTCAGAGGCAGCTGGCGTAGTGCCTATGTGCATTTCGTGCTGCGTGACTTCGAGAAGCTGCTGCACCAGAAGGCCGGTGACCTGACGGTCGATCTTTCCGACATTACGGATATCGATACCGCCGGGATCTGGCTGCTGTGCCGGCTGAAGAAGGAAGAGGAGGCGGCCGGACGGTCGGTCCGCTTCGAAGGCACCAATCAGCATATCGACGAAATGCTGGCGATGTTCTCCGAGGAGTCGGCCAAACCGGAGCCGGAGTTTAAGGAGAAGGTGTCGCTTGCTGGGCGCATCTTCGCGCCGGTCGGCAAGATGGCCTACGACGTCTGGGACAATTTCGCCGCCGCCATGTATATTCTCGGCTCGGCGGTGCGCGGCGCACAGATGAAGTTCGGCCGCGGCAGCGGCGTTTCGCCGGCCTCGATCATCAACCAAATCGACAATATGGGCGTTCGCGCCGTTCCGATCATCCTTCTGATGTCGTTTCTGATCGGGGCGATCATTGCCCAGCAGGGCGCCTTCCAGCTGCGCTACTTCGGTGCCGAGGTCTTCGTCGTCGATCTCGTCGGCATCCTGCAATTGCGCGAAATCGGCGTGCTGTTGACCTCGATCATGATCGCCGGCCGTTCGGGCAGCGCGATCACCGCCGAGATCGGCTCGATGAAGATGCGCGAGGAGATCGACGCGCTGAAGGTGATGGGGCTCAACCCGATCGGCGTACTGATCTTCCCGCGACTGGTGGCGCTGACCATCGCGCTGCCGCTTTTGACGGTGCTGGCAAATTTCGCCTCGCTCGGTGGTGCGGCCGCCGTCGCCTGGGGCTATTCCGGCATCACCTTCGCCAACTTCCTGTCGCGCCTGCACGAGGCGGTGACGCTGTCCACGGTGCTCTCAGGCATGATCAAGGCGCCGTTCATGGCGCTGGTCATCGGCATCGTCGCCGCCGTCGAAGGGCTGAAGGTCGGCGGCAGCGCGGAATCGCTCGGCCAGCATGTGACGGCCGCGGTGGTGAAGGCGATTTTCGTCGTCATCCTGATGGACGGGCTTTTTGCGATGTTCTATGCAGCGATCGACTTCTAGCATGGCGAATCGCGTGGACGAGAAACCAATCGATACGGAAGACAGAAACGAGAGAGACATCGTGCTCTCGGCGCGCGACGTCACCGTCGCCTTCGGCTCCAAGGTGGTGCTCGACAATCTCAACCTCGACATCTATCGCGGCGAAATCCTCGGCTTCGTCGGCGCGTCGGGCACCGGCAAATCGGTGCTGATGCGCACGGTGCTGAGGCTATTGCCGCGCCGCTCCGGCACGATCAAGATCCTCGGCCAGGATTTCGACGAACTCGACGAACCGCAGCGCAACGCGCTCGACATGCGGCTTGGCGTGCTGTTCCAGCAGGGGGCCCTGTTTTCGTCGCTGACGGTCAAGGAAAACATCCAGGTGCCGATGCGCGAATATCTCGACCTGCCGCGCTCGCTGATGGACGAACTGGCGCATCTGAAGATCCGCATGGTCGGGCTCGCAGCCGATGCCGCCGACAAATACCCGTCCGAACTGTCAGGCGGCATGATCAAGCGCGCCGCCCTTGCCCGTGCACTCTCGCTTGATCCTGAACTCGTCTTCCTGGATGAACCGACCTCGGGTCTCGACCCGATCGGCGCCGCCGAATTCGATGAACTGATCGCCAACCTGCGCGATAGTCTGGGACTGACCGTCTATATGGTAACGCATGATCTCGACAGCCTGTTTTCGGTCTGCGACCGTATTGCCGTGCTCGGAAAGAAACGGGTAATGGTGGAAGGCACGATCAACGACATGCTGGCCTACGACGATCCGTGGGTGCAAGCCTATTTCAAGGGCAAGCGGGCGCGCTCGATCGTGCCGCAGGATGATGGCGCGCGGCACGGCAGCAGCGGGAAGTGACCGGATAAGATGGAAACCAAAGCCAATTATACGATTGTCGGTTTTTTCACGGTGCTGGTCATCGCGGCGGCCTTCGGCTTCGTCTACTGGATGGCCGAATATGGCCGTGGTGGCCCGATGACCGAGCTGATCGTGCGTATTCCGGGTTCGGCCAACGGCCTCAGCGTCGGCTCGCCGGTGCGCTTCAACGGCATTCAGATCGGCTCGGTGCAGACACTGTCGATCGATGCCGACGATCCGCAATATTCGCTGGCTTTCACCCAGGTGCGCACCGATGCGCCGATCTACCCTTCCACCAAAGCCGCCCTTGAAATCCAGGGCTTGACCGGGGCTGCCTATATCGAACTTTCAGGTGGCCGCAAGGGCGAGGAAAGCATCCTCCAACATGCGCTCGACAACGGCAAACGCGCTGTCATCGTCGCCGACCAGTCGAGCGTCACCAATCTTTTGGCGACCGCCGACAAGATCCTCGATCGCGCCAATGATGCGGTCGGTGAGCTTCAGGGTTTCATCGAGGATTCACGCGCGCCGCTGACCCAGACGTTCAAGAATGCCGAGACGTTCTCGGATGCGCTTGCCAAGAATTCCGGCAATATCGACGCCTTCTTGCAGAGTGTGGGTGAGCTTTCCAATACGGTGAAGGCGGTCTCCGGCCGTGTCGATTCGACGCTTCAAGCTGTGGAATCGCTGGTCAAGGCGGTTGATGCGAAGAAGATCGACAACATCGTTTCCAACGCCGACAAGATCACCGCCAATGTCGCCGATGCCTCTGGCGACCTTAAGGGGGCGATCCAGAAGTTCGACCAGACGGCCACCACCTTCAACGATTTCGGAAAACAGGCACAGGCGACGCTCGACCGCGTCGACACGCTTGTCGCCCAGATCGACCCGGCCAAGCTGAAGGGCTCGGTTGACGATATCTCGCAGGCGACCAAGGATGCACGCGCCGCGGTCGCGTCGATCCGCGATGTCGCCAACACGGTTTCGGGGCGTCAGAAAGATATCGACCAGACGATCCAGGACGTCTCGCAGCTTGCCAACAAGCTGAATTCGGCCTCGACCCGCATCGACGGTATCCTGATCAAAGTCGATGCCTTGCTTGGAACCGACAACACACAATCGCTGTTTACCGAGGCGCGCGATACGCTGGAATCCTTCAAGAAGGTCGCCGACAACCTGAATGCGCGCATCGGGCCGATCGCCGACAATCTGCAGAAATTCTCAAGCGGCGGTTTGCGCGACGTGCAGACGCTCGTCAACGACATGCGTGGAACCGTCAACAATCTGAACGATACGATCACCAACTTCGACCGCAATCCCCAACGGCTGATCTTCGGCGGGGACACGGTGAAGCAATATGACGGCCGGACGCGGCGTTAACTGGGAAGTCAGGGGTAGCCTAATATGGTCGCATCGCATCTGTTGTCGCGCCGTTCATGGATCAGGGGAACGGTGATCGCGCTGCCGCTGACGGCGCTGATCCTTTCCGGGTGCGGCACTGCGGCCAAGAACGATACCTATGACCTTTCCGCCGCCGTCGACGGCGACGGACCGGCGGCCAAATCCCGCCAGATCCTGATCGCATCGCCAACGGCGCTGAGTGCGCTCGGCAGCGAGCAGATCGTCATCCGCGTCTCGTCCTCGGAAATCCAGTATCTCTCGCGGGCGCAATGGGGCGACAAGCTGCCGCGCATGGTGCAGTCGAAGCTGGTGGAAGCCTTCGAGAACTCCGGCAAGCTCGGTGGCGTCGGCATGCCGGGGCAGGGACTGGCGATCGACTATCAGGTCGTCACCGATATCCGCTCCTTCGAGATCGACGCTTCAAACGGCAACCAGGCGGTGGTCGAAATCTCCGCCAAGATCCTCAACGACCGCAACGGCTCGGTGCGCGCCCAGAAGGTATTCCGCGCCACGGCGCCGGCCGGCGGCGATAATGGCGGCTTCGTCAAGGGTCTCGACCGTGCCTTCTCAATGGTTGCCTCCGAGATCGTCAACTGGACGCTGCGCTCGATCTGATCCGGTGTTTGCAGGAGAACGCCGCAATGTGACCTTGCCGGCGTTTAAAAATATTTGTCCCGACGGCGCCTGGATTGTCACCCTATCCAATTTAGCCTGAGGGTAGTTTTCAGATAACCGGCAGCAAAAACCTGTCGGCAGGTTTCTGTTTCCTGCATGCCGTTATCTCAAACGCTGGGCATTTTCGGGCGACGTGCATCGAGCGCTTATTTCGTCGGTTGCGAATCCGTCATCGTCGCTCCCGGCTGGTTGCCCGGTGTCGTGGAAGCTGTCGCACTCGATGACGACGACAGGGTGCTGTCCAGCAGTCCTGCCATCTTGTCGTCGCGCAGGCCTGCGGTCTTTTCGCCCATGACAACGCCGACGACGCGGCGGCCATCCTTCAGCGCCGATGTCACGACATTGTAGCCCGATGCATCGGTAAAGCCGGTCTTGATGCCGTCGACGCCGTCATAGCGATACATGAGGTTGTTGTGGCCGCGCAGCTTCATGCCGCGGAACTGGAAGCCGCGCATGGAAAATAGCTTGAACTCCTCGGGGAAATCCCGCATCAGCGAGACGCCGAGGGTCGCCATATCGCGTGCGGTGGTGACCTGCTCGGGATCGGGAAGGCCCGAGGGATTCTTGAAGACAGTATCCTTCATGCCGAGTTGGCGCGCCTTGTCCGTCATCGCCATGGCGAAAGCCTGTTCGGAGCCACCAAGCTGTTCGGCGATCGCCACGGCAGAGTCGTTGGCAGACAAGACGACGATGCTTTCGACCGCTTCGCGCAGCGTCACCTGGCGGCCTGCGCCGACAGCGAGTTTAAAGGGTTCCTTGCTCTCGGCATTTTCCGACATGGTGAGCTTCTGCTCCCAGTTGAGGCGCCGCTCATGCAGGGCCTCGAAGGCGAGATAGAGAGTCATCATCTTGGTCAACGACGCCGGATAATTCAATTCGTCCTGATTGGAGCCTTCGAGGACCTGACCGGAGTGCGCATCGACGACGAAGCTTGCCTGGCCGGCCTGGGCCAGAGTGAAAGCGCCCATCAGCATGGCGGACGAGAGCGCGGTGGCAAGGAGCCGGGAGGTCGTCTTGGTCATCGATGTTACTGTCTCTGTCGTTGGACGGTCGGGTGAGCCATCGGCTAAACGCAAGCGGATCCAGAAAGTTTGTGACGAAATGAAGGACAGGCGGCAATAAAAAGGCCCCATCCACAGCTGATTGCTTTTGTCTTACCGTCTTGGGTTTTGACAATGGCGCGCAGGGCACGTAGAAATTCAACATGAGCATGAAGCGCGCGCCTTTCTCCCGCCATATCAGCACCTGCCTGCAGGCTGCGATTGTGTGCGCTTTTGACGGACGAGGTCTCTGCGTCCTGCTGTGACGTCGGGGCGCTCTCTGCGTCCGGCTGGACGTAAAGCCCCTCACCACGTCAATCCAGGTTGCCAGGGAGACAGGCACCGTGCTCAATCTTTATCATGTCAATTCGCTCGTCCATTGGGAGGAGCGCGAGATCCATCTGCGCGATCATATGATCGGCTTCTTCTCGCAAGAGGTCCGCAGTTTTCTGAGATCGGTCAATCCGGCCTGGGATGTTCGAAGGGTCGAGGCTCCCACCTTGATGCCGCGATCACTGGTTTCGAGCGCTTATTCGAATGCCGATATCTGGGTCCAGGAACAGCTGTCAGCCGGTGATGCCGCGCTGGTACTGAGGCCGGAGACCACGCCATCGACCTATGCCTACATGCAGCATATTCTCGGCAATCACTCGAAGACGCGGCTACCGCTCTGCGTCTGGCAGGCCGGCAGATCCTATCGCCGTGAGCAGGAGCAGCCGACCAAACACATGCGGCTGAAGGAGTTCTGGCAGCTCGAATTCCAATGCGCCTTCACGGCCGACAGCGGCAACGACAATCACGCCGCCTGCCTCGAATCGGTGCGCCGCATGATCGCCTCGCTGATCCCTCTGCCGACGCGGATCGTGGCCTCCGACCGGCTGCCGGCCTATTCCGAGGTGACGATGGATATCGAGGTCGACAATGGCAACAAGTGGATGGAGGTCTGCTCGATCTCGCGGCGCACCGATTTTCCGCAGCGCTACCGGTCGCAGCCGAAGAAGGGAGCTGCCGTCGACCATGATGTCCTCGTGCTCGAGATCGCCATCGGCCTCGATCGGTGCATCTACAACTGGAACATATCAGCGGATCGGTAAGAATGGAGCCGGGGACGCTGGTGGCGGTTCCGGCTCTCCGCGATGGCGATGCGCGGGGTAGCGGGGTTCTGTCGTCGCCGGCGCGTTGGACCTTCGGGCATCTCGTTGGTAAGAGCTATGATCAGCGAAGGGGCACGATTGTCGTTCTCCTTCGCCCGAGATGTATTCACTCAACGACAGGATCGGAAACCATGCTGATTATCTTCGGCGGCTTGCCGGGTAGTGGAAAAACGACTGTCGCCCGCGCGCTCGCGAAACGGCTGGGAGCCGTGTATGTGAGGGTTGACACCATCGAGCAGGCGATCAGAGCGGGTGTCCCTTCAACAGACGTCGGTCCGGCAGGTTATGTTGTCGCCTATGGGGTTGCCGAGGATAATCTCACGCTCGGCCGTATGGTGATCGCCGACTCGGTCAATCCTCTTCAGATAACGCGCGACGCCTGGCTGGCAGTCGCGGCGCGATCTGCGGTGACCGCGGTCGAAGTCGAGGTGATATGTTCCGACAAGATCGAGCATCGCCGCCGGGTCGAGACGCGTAAAACCGACGTCGAAGGGCTTGTCAAACCGACGTGGCAGGAAACCGTCGAGCGGGTGTATGACCATTGGGAGCGGAGGCCGATCGTTGTCGATACGGCCGCGAAGGATGTGCAAGAGATCGTCGACGCGTTGATCGTCAGGCTGGGGATTGATCGTCCGCTTTCGATTTGATGCCGGGTCTTGTAGGGCGTGCCGTGAATGCCCTTCTGCCCTGCCGGGCATGTCCCCCATAAGGCGGGAGAATACAGGAGGCATGGACTATCGGTCCCTCTCTGCCGGCGGACGATATGTCTCTGCCGACGTTTTATGAAAAAGCAATGTCGGCGGCCGGGCGGATATCCACCGTCGCCTTGCCCGCGTCGAAACCGTCGAGCGTTTCATTGTGGTGGGCGATGATCGCGGAGAAGGTGAGGGTCGCCGTATCGCCGGTGGTGTGGCCATCGGCAATCAAAGTCACATCATATCCGAGGGAAACGGCGCGCCTGACTGTCGTGTCGACGCAAAATTGCGACATGCAGCCGCCGATGACGAGGCGGGTGACCGAGCGTTCGTTCAGGCGTTCGGCAAGATCGGTTTCGAAGAAGGAGTCGGCGCTCTTCTTGCGCACGACCACCTCGCCCTGTCTCGGCGCAATCTCCTCGCGCAGTGCCCATCCCGCCGTGCCGACGGCCAATCGATGACCGGTGTCGCCGTCATGCTGGACGAGCACGATCGGCGCGCCTGCCTGCCGAGCCTTTTCTTGCAGTGCGGCCAGCCGCGCGACGGTGCCGTCGAGTGCTGCATCGATCTGAGGCTGCCTCTCCAGCGTAGCTTTTCGGGAGAGGATCGCATTCTGCACGTCGATGATCAGAAGGGCCTGGGTCATTCGGGAGAGGTTTCCGTGACTGGATGGCAAAGTCGGGTCTGGGTGGCGGTATTGCTTACGAATGGCTGCTGGAGATCTTATCTGGACAGTGAAGCCGGAGAGATCTTAGTCGCACTCTTAAAGCGCGTCGCATCAAACTTGATTCATGCGACGCGCTTTAGTCCTTTGTTTTTATGCATGTCGTTATCCCGGAACCGCTGCACACTTCCGGGCGACATGCATTAGTTCCACTGGCATCGCAAAAGAAAAGCCGCCTGACATATGTTCAAGCGGCTTTCCCAATTCCAGTTCAGATCAGCGAACTTAGCTGAGCCTGCCTGCGGCGTGGGCGAGCATGGTGTAAACCTTGCCGGTATCCGAGGTGAGGTAGGACTGCGTCACCGTCCGGTTCGGGTCGGTGCGGGCAACATCGGCAAGCAGCTTTTCGAAGTCACCGATGTAGCGATCGACGGCGGTGCGGAATTCCGGTTCGCGGTCATATTTGCGCTTGATCTCGTCGAAGGTCTGCTGGCCCTTCAGCGTGTAGAGGCGACGGGTGAAGACGTCGCGCTCGCCGCGCTGGTAACGGCGCCAGAGATCGACCGAGGCGTCGTGGTCGATGGCCCGGGCAATGTCGACCGAGAGCGAGTTCAGCGATTCGACGACGTGGCGCGGATTGCGGCTGTCATTGCTGCGCGCGGCCGGTGCGGCGGTTTCCGCCGGCCGGGCCGGAGCGCGGGCAGACGCCTCGTCGGCGGCCTCCTCACGCGACGCGCCGCGCAGGAGATCGCTGATCCAGCCGCCGCTTTCCGGAGGAGCCGGCTCCTGGCGCCCTGTGTCCTGGCGAAGAGGCTGCGGGGCGGCGCGCTGCGGGGCGGCAGCGGGTGCTGTCGGCGCGATCGTTCCGCGCAGACCCGTCGCTTCGATCGGCGGGGGCGCTGCCGGCTGCGGCGCCTGGGCTGCGACCGGCTGACTTACGACCGGCTGACTTGCAACCGGCCGGGTTGCGACCGGCTGGGCGGCACGCGAGGCCGGCTGCGCCTGGGCGAGCGTGCGGGCGACGGGCTCGGAAATCTCAAGCTGCTGGCTCGAGCGGCCGACAAGCTGGGAGATATCCTGCAGCGCCTTGATCTGCTCGGCGACGGCCCGGCGCATGGCCGAGGCGCTTTCCTTGGCTTCCTCGGGAAGATCGAAGGCGCCGCGCTTCAGTTCGGCGCGTGTGGCGTCGAGCTCGTTGCGGATGTCGGCGGCGGAGCGGCGGATATCATCCGTGGCGCCGGAGAAGCGGCCGACGGCATCATCGATCGCCTCGCGCAACGCCTCCCGCATGTTCTGGGCGGCGCCGTCGGAGGCGCGGCCGGCTTCGCCGAGCATGCGCTCGACTTCCGACAGCGAGGCCGTCAGACCGCCGCGAATACGGTTGGAGAGATCGCCGGAGCGGCGCTCGACATTGGCGAAGGTGCCGTCGATCGTCGTATTGGCTTCGTCGCCGGCGCGGGTGATTGCCTCGCGCATCGTCTCGGCCGCTTCCTGGGCGCGCTTCTCGGTTTCGGTGAGAATGCGGCCGATATCGGCGAAGGAGGATTGCACGCCCTGGCGCAGATTGCCGGTCACCTGGCTTGAGCGTTGCTCTGCCCGCTCGAACACAGTCTCGATCATGCCGCCGAGGCCGAGCATGGTCTTTTCGATCTCGGCGGAGCGTTGGACGAGGCCGACGGAGAGCGTCTGCAGGGCGCTTTCGCGCTCCTCGAGCGTCGAGGCGAGATTGGACTGGGCGGCGCCGAGGAGCTGCGAGGCCTGAGTGAGGACCTTGGAGTGTTCGTCGAAGCGGCCGATGATGCCGCCGACCTGCGACAGCGTCTGGCCCGAGATGTCGGAGAGGCGGTCGACCTTGCCTTCGAGCAGCCTGGTCGAGGCCGAGACCATTTCGGCGGCCCTGTTGGCGGACTCGGCAAAACGCGTGGTGGTGTCGCCGAGACGGCCGTCGACGGTGGTCAGCTGCTCGGCGGCGCGGTTCATCATCATCGCCATCGCCGCGCTGCTTTCCGCCATGCGCTCGACAAGGCCATTGACGTTGCCGACCAGGCTGTTTTCGATGGCGCTGACGGCATTGGCGACATTTTCGGTACGGGCGGCAACGGCGCTGGCGAGCGCTTCGTTTTCGGCGCGCAGACGGTCGGCGCTGAGGTTGGCTGCGGCGGTGATGCGGGCGGCGGCCTGCTCGCCGGCGTCGGTATACCGGTCGATGATCGGACGGGCGGTTTCGTCGAGGATGCGCGTCAATTCGACCGAACGGCCCGACAGCATCGAGTTGAGGTCGCGGGTGCGTTCGTCGAGCGTCGAGCGGATCGAATTGCCGCGCGCTTCGAGCGCCCGGTCGATCTCGGAGAAGGTCGTATCGATCTCGCGAGCACGCTCCTCGAGATTGGAGCGGATAGCGCTGCTGCGGGCTTCAAGCGCCCGGTCGACATCCGCCATGGTGGCGGAAATCTCGCTTCCGGCCCCCGACAGCGTCAAGCGGATGGCGTCGCCGCGCGTTTCCAGAGACTGGCCGGCATCCGACAGCGCCTTGGAGATGGCATTGACCTGCGTGCCGACGATGGTTTCGGCCTCGGCGACCTTGTTGACGATTGCGTTGCCGGCTTCCGAGAAGGTCTGGGCGACGGCAGCGGCCTGGCTTGCCAGCCGGCTCTGGGCTTCAGCGACGCGAGTGACGATCTGCGACGAGCGTTCATCCATGGTGCGGGTGAATTCGTCGCTTTTCGCATTGAGATCCACAGCGAATTGCTGGCCGGTCTTGCCGAGCAGTTCGGTGGTCCTCGTTGCTTCGCCTTCCATTCCCTGGGCGGCTTCGGCAACCGCGCTGCGTAGCGTCGAGGCGAGGCCGACGGCCTTGCCTTCGATGGTGCGGTTGACGGCCTCGAGGCCGACGGTCAACGCGCGATCCATGGTGGAGAGGCGTTCCTCGATGCGTTCATTGCCGCGGTCAAGGGTTTCGCCAAGGCTCGCGGTGCGGCCGTCGATGGCGCCCGTCAGGGTCGTGGCGCGGCTGTCGAGCGTCTCGGCCAGGTTGGCGGTGCGGCTGTCGATCGCCTGGGTGAGGTTTGCGGCGCTGCCTTGGAGCGTTGCCGAGATGCGCTGAGTGGCGTCGTCGCTGAGCGTGCCGATACGGGATATGCCGTCGGCCAGCACGCCGGACAGGTGGCCGCTGGCGGCTTCAACCTTTTCGGCAACGCCGCCGACACCGTCACGGATGCGGGTCTCGATGGCCGCAAGACCGGCTTCCACACGCGATCCGGTTTCTTCGACCCGGCCAGTCAGGCTTTCGACCGATTGGTCGAGATGAGCGGAGAAGTTCTGGGTTGAGCTGGAAATCGCATTCGCCGCCTCCTGGAAGCGGCTGGCGATCTGGCCGGCGCCGGCATGCATGCGATCTTCCAATGTCTGGGCGCTGGCATCGATGGCCTGACGGATCGAGGCTTCACGGTCCTCCAGCGACATTTCGAGCATGCTGACGCTCGTTGCCACCGAGGTGCCGATGCTGGTCGCATGTTCGGTCAGCGTATCGTTGATCAGCGCATGGGCTTGGTTCAGCGACAGGTCGATGGCGTTGGCGCGATCCTCAAGCGTCGTGCGGATGCGCTCATGGGCAGAGGTGAGTCCGCCTTCGATGCGTGCGGCGGCCTCGTCGGCGAGGCCTCCGAGCCGAACATGGGCGTCGGTCAGGCGACCTTCGATGCGGCCGGTCAAGCCGCCGACGAGATCCTCGAAGCGGGCGCCGCCGGAATCGAGAACGCCGGAAAGGGCGGCACTATGCTCGGAGAGCGCATTTTCGAGCCTCTGCTGATTGTCGGTGTAGGCGGCGCGGATGGCATCGGTCTTGTCGGTGAAGGCGCCGGCGACGCGTGACTCGGCGCCGGAGACGGCCTCCATGATGGCGTTGCTGCGCGCTTCGAGCACACTGTCGAAGCGGCTCTGGTTGTCGTCGAGCGAAATGGCGAGCGCCATGGTCTTTTCGTCGAGCGTATCGGTGAGCCGGTCGTGAGTTGCCGTTACGGCACCGATGATTGCAGCGGTGCGGTGCCCCAAGGCTTCCTCGATGCGGGCCTGGCCCTCTTTCAGCGAGGTGGCAAGGGAGGCGGCCTTCTGGTCGAGCACACCGTTCAGGCCTTCATGCGTGCCGGAGACCGCATTGATAATTGCATCGGCGCCTGATGTCAGTGTCTCTTCGAGACGGCTCTGGCTCTCGTTCAGCGAAATGGCAAGCGCCATTGCCCGGTCGTCGAGTGTCTCGGACAGGCGGTCGTGGGTGGCGGAGACCGCAGTGAGGAAGGATTCCGAACGGCTCTCCAGCGTGTCCTGCAGGCGGTTCTGACCCTCGTTCAGGGAGGCGGCGAGCGCTGCCGACTTTTGGTCGAGGGTTTCGGAAAGACGGTCATGCGTGCCCGACACGGCCTTGAGGAAGGCTTCGGAGCGCGCTTCAAGCGTGTCTTCAATCCGCGACTGGCTCTCATTGAGCGAGATGGCGAGCGTCATCGCCTTCTCGTCCAGGGTTTCGGACAGACGATCATGCGTGCCGGAGACGGCGTTCAGCAGAGCTGCGGAGCGGGTTTCGAGCGTATCCGCAATACGGGTCTGGCCTTCGCTCAGCGCAGTGGCAAAAGCTGCCGCCTTGCCGTCCAGCGTTTCGGAGAGGCGCTCGTGAGTGCCGGAGACGGCGTTCAGCAGCGCCTCCGCACGCGTTCCAAGCGCACCCTCGATGCGGGCGCTGCGCTCGTCAAGCGAGGTTGTCAGGGCGGTTGCCTTGCTGTCCAGTGTTTCGGACAGGCGGTCATGTGTGCCGGAGACGGCGGTCAACAGGGCCGCGGAGCGGGTCTCGAGCGTATCCTCGATGCGGGCCTGGCTTTCGTTCAGGGAGATGGCGAGCGCCATGGCCTTTTCATCGAGCGTTTCGGAGAGGCGGTCATGCGTGCCGGATACGGCGCTCAGCAGCGTTTCGGAGCGGGTTTCGAGCGTATCCTCGATGCGGGCCTGGCTTTCGTTCAGAGAGATGGCGAGCGCCATCGCCTTTTCGTCGAGCGTCTCGGCAAGCCGGTCATGGGTGCTGGAGACGGCGTTGATGATGGCGTCGGAGCGGGTCGTCAGCGCTTCCTCGAAGCGGCCGTGATGTGTGGTGAGCGCCTCGACCAACGCGCCACCGCGTTCTGCCATGACACTGTCGATGCGGCCGTGGGCCGTGCCGAGCGCCTCACTGATTTCTGCCGCACGCGCCGCAAGCGCGCCGGTCAGTTCCTCGGCGCGGCCGCCGAAGGCAGCGGTCACCTGCTCGGTGCCGGCGGCAACGGCGGTCGTCAGATCGGTGGTGGTGGTGCGCAGCGTGTCGCGGAATTCGGCTGTCCGGGTCTGCAGATTGTTCTGCAGCTCGGAGGTGCCGGATGCAAGCGTCAGCGCGATTTCCGAGGTGGCGCTCTGCAGCGCCGAGGTCAGTTCGCCGGTCCGGCTGGTGAGTGCAGTGGTGATTTCATCCGCCCGGGTGCCGAGCGTGCTTTCCAGCACTTCGTGACTGGTGGCGAGTGTGGTGGCGAGCGCCAGCGACTGATCGGTCATCGACAAACCGAGCCGGTCGATGCCGGAACTCAGGATGCCGTCGATCGAATCCGAGCCGCCGGTCAGCGTCTCGTTGATGCGGGCGAGGCTCTCCATCAGCTTGGTGTCGAGCGAGCCGGTGCGTTTGTCGAAGGCGCTGGTGAATTCGGCGACTCGTTCGTCGAAGGCGGTCGACAGCTGGGCGACGGTCGTCTGCAGCCGTTCTTCGAAGAAGCCGGAGCGGACGTCGAGATCCATGACGGCATCGTCGGCGGTGGTCTGCAGGCTCTGGCGGAAGCTCGCGCCCTTTTCGTCGAGGGCGCTGTTCAGCTTCGACAGCACGTCGTCGAGCGTGCCGCCGATGGTGCGTTCGCCTGATTTCAGGCTCTCATTGATCTCGCGGGTGCGGGCGATCAGGATCTCGCTGAGCTGATGCGTGCGTTCGTTCAGCGCCGCATTCAGCTTCTCGGTGCTGCTGTCCATGGTCGAGGCGCGCGTCTCGAATTGGCTGAGCAACCTTTCGCCATGGTCGTTGAGATTGACGGAGAGCGCTTCGAGGCGGCTGTCGAATTCGGTGGCGAGCGCGAAACCCGATGCGTTCAGTGTCTGCAACAGGCTATCGGTCTTGGCGGCGAGCAGGCTGCCCATCGACTGCAGGGCGTTGTCCGATCGTTCCAAAATCGTCGCGGCGCGCGTGTCGATCAGCGAGGCGAAGGCTTCGCCCGATGTGGAGAGCCGCACCGCGATCTCTTCGGTCGCAAGCGACAGCTCTTCCTTCAACTGGTCGTGGACGCTGCCGATCGAGGTACGGATGCGGTCGGCGTGGTTGACGATTGCCTCGCGCTCGGAGCCGAGTTCGTGGACGAGACCACGGACGCGCAACTCATTGTCGGCATAGGAACGTTCAAGTGCATTGACTTCGGAATGGACGAGCGTTTCCAGCTCGGACGCACGCGCGATGGTGCGCTCGATGCCTTCATTCATCGCCGAGACCTCACGGCGGACGGCCTGGCCGACGGTCATGATGCGCTCGGAGGCGATGGTTTCGGGCTCCGCCAGGCGCAATGCCACCTCTGCCATGGAACGGGCGGCGTTGCGCATGTCCTGGGCGCGGGCGATCATGATGGCGAAAGCATAGAACATCATGACGGGAATGATGATGCCGACGAGGCCGGCGATGACGCCCGGCAGGGCGACGAGATCGGCGAGCGAACGGATCTGCCAGATCTGAGGCGCATAAAGCAGCGACATCAGGCCGAGCCCGCCCATGACCCAAAGCACCGAGAAGAGGGTGGCGGTGCGCACCGCTGAGCGGCTGGAGGCGCCGTCGAAGGATTTCAGTATCGAGGCGGGCGTATTGCGACTGGCATCGTTTGCGGGCGCGAAGGCCGGCCCCCGGGATGTCTGCTCGCCGGCGGCGGCGCGGCGGCTACGGCGCTGCGCTTCTTCCTGGGCCTGCTGGTTACGCGCGTTCACTGGATCAGACACATTAGCCTCCGGGGCTTCAGGCGCGTCGCCGCGGCGAGACGGCACGTTATCTTTGCCGAAGTCGATCTGGAGCGCCTCGTCCAATGCCTTGAACGCCTTGTCCTCAACCGACTCGTTATATTTGTTGTTCGCCATTGGTTACGCCTCGTTACTGTCGGCCGGTCTGGCAGCGCAATCCCGGGCTTCCGCCTCACCCGGGGAACAACTTTGCCGTTCCAGCCTTCCATCCCAACGACGGACGGATTAAGCATGTCATTTCAGAGTAGATAGCCGCTTTTTCAAACGGAAGGTATCAAAACACTACCATTATCCACTCACTCGGCAAAGGCGCGTACCATAAACCCGCTCCACCAGTATCGTAGTGACACATCTGGGCTCCTCACACAATTAATGAAGGCTTGAGATTTGAGGCTCGTTAACCCGTTGTTAACATCTTTAAATCCGTAGCACCGCTTAAAAACCAATAATTTAGCGATATTTAACGGACGTTAACCATGTGGCGAGATTTCCGCCCTGAATGTGCCGGAATTTAACGTGATGGCCACCCTCCTGACGCAGAACTGTTGGAACTGCGCACGACACGAGACGGGAGAATTGGCAATGGCAGCTCAGATGGCAGCATTGAACATCGTATTCGAGGCGCCGGATAATGCAAAGGGACCCTGTCCCTCGAAGGTCCGGCCAATCGATCTGGTTCATCTCGCCAAGCAGACGATGGGCGACAAGACGTTGGAAATCGAAGTCCTTCAGATGTTTGCGCGCCAGGCTCGTGCATGTCTGCAGGATATTGCGAGCGGCGAAACCATCCGCGTCGGCGCGGCCGCGCACCGCCTGAAGGGCGCGGCAAGTTCGGTCGGCGCGTTCCGCGTGTCGCAGACGGCTGAGGCCGTCGAGGAAAACGGCGGCGATGCCGGTGCGACGGCAGCGCTCGGTGCAGCCGTCATCGACGCCGAGAATTTCATTCTGAAGCTCTGCCGCGGCTGATTTCTTTCTCTAGACCGTTCAAACAAGGACCCGTTGTTCCATTGCGGAACCACGGGTCTTTTTGCGACCTGTGGCATGACGCTTTGGAGACGGCGGGTGAAACCTCAATCTGCGAGGCTATAGTGAATTTCCCGATGTTGACTGACGCGTCGAATTGTCGGAAGAAAATCCGCCCATCATTTGAAGACCGGAAATAGTCCTGATGCCCAAACTTACCATCGTCGCCTTCGACGGCACGCGCTTCGACCTCGACGTCGACCAAGGCTCCACCGTGATGGAGAATGCCGTGCGCAATTCGGTGCCCGGCATCGAGGCCGAGTGCGGCGGCGCCTGTGCCTGCGCGACCTGTCATGTCTATGTCGACGAGGCGTGGACCGAACAGGTCGGTCAGCCGGAAGCGATGGAAGAGGATATGCTCGACTTCGCCTTCGATGTGCGCCCGACCTCGCGGCTGTCCTGTCAGATCCGCATGAAGTCTGTCTATGACGGTCTCGTGGTGCACGTGCCGGAACGCCAGGCTTAAGCGCGCTGCGCTTCAAACTTCGCCAGAATTCGTCCAGAAAAAAAGACGCCTCGCGCGCTTGAGCGAGCGAGGCGAGGCGGGCGCATTACCTACGGATGAGGGAGGAACATCCGCGGCTTCGGAACGCGCCAGGAGAACCCAGCGATGAAAGTGCAGATGCCGTACCTGAACTTTCGAATGTGTTCATATTAACGCGTTCCGGTTGAGTCTGCCAGGATGAAAAATGACCATTAAATCACTGGGGAGGGTGCAAGTTTCGCACAAGTTTTGTTGTGCAGCTAAGGTTTTCCGCTCGCAACCAGACTAAAAAAGCCTTATTTTTCGCCGGCTCGGCCGTTGATTCGATTGTTCAGCAACCTCAGCATACGCTTCTGGAAATTGACCGCTTCGACCCGGTCGAATCGCGCCTGCTGCCGATCGTGCTCGTCTATACCGCGAGCTGATTCGCCAGTGACGAGTTCCTGCATAGCCTCGCAGCTGCGCTGCTGCGGCAGCGCGCGAATGGCGCGTTCCATGGCGCGGGCCTGATCGCGGGCGATTTCGGCATGGCGCTCCTCGTGGCGCTTGATATCGCTCGACAGGGCATCCCAGATCATCGACAGCTCCTTGCTGGCGCCCTTGCGGCTGCTCCAGCGCGGCAGGATGATCTGCGTGTGGACCGTGACCTTGACGCTGCCAACGCGGCAACGGCCGTTATCCTGGATATAGGTGGCTTCACCGCCAAAGCGGATCTTCGTTGCGCCGGGATGGCGCGCCGAGGAGCCGCTCGACGTCGGGCCGCGCCGGCTGAGTTCGCGGTCGAGCTCATCCGCGGTTTTGCCGCGGATGTCGAAATAGGAGTAGCTTTTCGATGCGATCACTTCTGCCGCCGCTGGGCTGCAGACGGAAAGAGCAATGGAAAAGGCGATAGGAAGGACCATATAACGCACTGCAAGCGGCATTCTGAACGCAACCCGTGTTGAAATCGACCGGAGCTTGGGGCATAGCCACCACAAGCGCAATATCGGATGGCGCTTTTTTCGTGATCAATGGGATAAGTCTGGTGACAGGGCTCGAAGGCAGTTTATGGCGTGTGGGCCATGGCCGGCAGATCGAACTCGGCCGTCGTTCTCTCATCATGGCGATCATCAACGTGACGCCGGACTCCTTTTCCGACGGCGGACGTTTTGAAACCGTCGAGGCGGCGGTCGAACACGCGCTGCGGGCAGTGAGCGAGGGGGCCGGGATTGTCGATATCGGCGGCGAATCGACCCGGCCGAACGCAGCATCCGTCAGCCCTTCCGAGGAGCAGGCGCGCGTGCTGCCCGTCATCGAGGCGCTACGCGGGCGCACTCAGGCGCTGATCTCGATCGATACCTATCGCGCCGAGACGGCGCGGCTGGCGGTCAGTGCCGGCGCCCATATCGTCAACGACGTCTTCGGGCTGCAGAAGGAGCCCGATATCGCCGACATCGCCGCGGCGACCGGGGCCGGGCTCTGCATCATGCATACCGGCCGCGACAGGGCGAAGCTTCCCGATGTGATCGCCGACCAGGTGCATTTTCTGAAACGGTCGCTTGCGATCGCCCAGGCCGCCGGCGTCAGCAGCGATCGCATCGTGCTCGATCCGGGCTTCGGCTTCGCCAAGGAGACGGCGGAGGAGAATCTCGAACTGATGGCGCGGTTTTCCGAACTTTCCCGCTTTGGCCTGCCGCTGCTCGCCGGCACGTCACGCAAGCGCTTCCTCGGCGCGGTGACGGGACGTGAGGCGCCGGACCGAGACGCGGCGACGGCTGTCACCAGCGCCCTGCTCAGACTTCAAGGCGCTGCGGTTTTTCGGGTGCACAATGTCGCAATCAACAGGGATGCGCTCGACATCGTCGATGCTATGCTGAATGCGCGCCAGGAATTCGAGAGGAAGCGGCCGACATGACCACCTACACGATCACGCTGCAGAACTGCGCCTTCTTTGCGCGCCACGGCGTGCATGACGAGGAGGAATTCCTCGGCCAGCGCTTCTTCGTCGATGCCGAGCTCGATGTCGTTGCCGGCGAGGCGCTGGAAAGCGATTCGATCAACGATACCGTCAATTACGGCATCGCCTTCACCGTGATCGAGCAGATCGTCACGGGCAAGCGGCGTTACCTGATCGAGGCCCTGGCGCTCGATATCGCCAAGGGGCTGTGCGAGACATTCCCGCAGGTCCGGCGGGCGAAGATCACGGTGCGCAAGCCGAACGCGCCGGTGCCCGGCGTGCTCGATTTCGTGCAGGTGAGCGTTGAGCACTTTGCCTGAGGCCGCATGGCAATCGGCCACACTCGGTCTCGGCGGCAATGTCGGCGATCCCGTCAAGGCGATGGCCGCCGCACTGCAGAGGCTGGACGAACGAGATGACTGCCGGGTGACGGCGGTCTCCCGGCTCTATCGCACGCCGCCCTGGGGCAAGACCGACCAATCCTTCTTCTTCAACGCCTGCGCCGCCGTCGAGACCCGATTGGAACCCGAGGCTTTGCTCGATGTCTGCCTGTCGATCGAACGGGAGATGAAACGCGAGCGCATCGAGCGCTGGGGTCCGCGCACGCTCGATATCGACGTGCTGACCTATGGCGACGTCATTCAGGAGGCGCCGCGGCTGGAACTGCCGCATCCGCGCATGACCGATCGCGGTTTCGTGCTGATGCCGCTCGCCGATATCGCGGCGGACATTTTCGTCAAGGGCAGGGCGATCAGCGATTGGCTGTCGGATGCTGATGTGGCGGGCATCGAAGTCGCCGATAACAGCCGCGACTGGTGGCTCAAAAGCTGAAGCGGAGATCCTGAAACGGAAAACGGCGGGAAACCCGCCGCTTCAGGAAAATCCACTATACGATTTATCTATTCGATAGAACCGACGGCCATCTCGTCGACCTGGCGGGTCAGTGTCAGACCGATGACCGGGATCATCTGGCTTTCGACCTTGACGGAAACGGTGACATTCATCGTCTTGTCGTCCCGCACCCGGGCGATCATCGCGCCGTTCAGCTTGGCGCGGTTGATGCCGACGACGACGGTATCCTCAGAAACGGCGCCGGAGACGACGTCAAGCCCCTTGCCGGCGGCGCCGTCGAGGAACTTGCCCTTGTAGGTCGAGCCCGACTGCGAGATGACGGCGGTCATCGGTTGCTTGAAGACGCCGACGCGGCAGGTGCCGTCGAGCTTGATGCCGGCGCCACTGTCGCCAGTCGGCTCACCGATCAGATTGCAGGTGAATTTGGTGCCCTTGTACTTGCCGGCAACGATTTCGCCCGGGCCCTTCCAGGAGCCGGTGACGGAATCGAAGAAGGCCTTGTCACGGGTTGCAGCGGTGGCTGCCGGAGCGACATCTGCGACGGGAGACAGTGCCGCGGCGGCCAGACCGCATATAATAAGAAGCTTGCGCGAATACATGGATTTTCCTTGGCAAACACCACTCACGAACTGGCTGCAAGTTTTGCCGAAGAATGGTTAATCCTTCCTTTCAATCATGTCGAAATGCGATGCGGCACAGGGCTTTCGCGCGGCTGTAATTTCAGCATACCGCCATTATCGCTTTGAATCCGCTGTAATTTCTTCCGCTTTACGCAAGGGGAGGAGAAAGCCGCGGAATCGCTGCTTCGTTCAAGGAGTGTTGCCGCGCGGCGACATGGAGGGGGCGAGATCGCCGATGAAATCACCGATTCCCGGTCGCTTCAGGGCGTGGAAGGCGAGCGGGCGGCAGAGATCCATCGCCGCGATTCCGATACGGGCGGTCATCAGGCCGTTGATGACGCCTTCGCCGAGTCTTGCCGAGAGCTTCGAGGCCAGCCCGTGGCCGAGCACCTGCTGGGCGAGGCTGTCGCCGACGGCGATCGAGCCGGTGACCGCCAGATGCGCCAACACGTCACGCAGCAGACGGAACATGCCGAGCGTGCCGGGGCGGCCGCCGTAGAGCTCGGCCATGGCGCGGATCAGCCGCACGGCCTCATAGAGCACATAGAGCAGATCGACCACGGCGCGCGGGCTGACGGCGGTGACGATCGAGACGCGCTTCGAGGCGTTGACGATCAAGGCGCGAGCCTTGCGGTCGAGCGGAGCGAGCAATTCCCGTTCGGCAAGCGCAATCAGGTGCGGGGGATCGATGACCTCGCCCTCGGTCGCCTTCAGCGTGGTGCGGCCGTTCGATGTTTCGGGATTGGCGGAAAGCAGCGTGATCAGGCGGGCGACGACGGCGCGCGCCTTTGCCGGCCGGGTTTCGACCATTGCGGCTTCCGCTTCGGCCTTGATCGCCTGGACAGCGGCAAGGCGCATCATGCCTAATGTCTCGCGGATGACGAGGGCAAACACGGCGAGAATGCCGACCGCGAGCACGGCAAGGGCTGCATAACCCAACCAGTCGGCGCGGGTGAAGAGATCGCGGATCAGGCTGTCGGTCCAGAGGCCGAGGCCTAGCGACAACAGGATGCCGAAGGCGCCGGCGGCGATCTTGCCGAAGGAGGTCCGACGTCTCAGCGGCGTTGCCACGGGCACTGCGCTCAGATCCTTGTCGGGATTGAGGAAGGGATCGTCTTCATCGGCCGTCACGACGACGTTTTCGGAGAAGCTTTCCGGCCTGCGCCGCTGCTCTCGTTGGCGGCCGTTATCATGACGCTCGGTGGCCTCGTCCTCGTAGGTGAAGACCGCCGGTGGGCGGCGTGGCGGCTCGGACGGAGGCTTGCTCATGCGAGACGGTCTCCGAACAGGAACTGCATGGCCCGGTCGAGGCGGATATGCGGTACCGACAGCTTGATGCCGCCGCCGGTTTCCTCAAGCTGCGGCGGGCGGAACCTGACGACGTTGACATCGGGCAGTTGCAGGCCGGTCTCGCCCGAGGCGATGCGGTCGAACAGGCTTTCCGGATCCTCCGGCAGGTCGCCGGGAAAGATTGCGGTCTTTCTCTGCCCGTCGAAGCGCTCGCCGGCAATGGTTTCCCCCTCCATCGGCGTGCCGACGATGACCGGCAGTTCATGACCCTCACGCTTGACCGAGGCTTCGCGGGTGGCGCGCACGGAGGCCAGCGCCATGACGTCGATGCCGGCACCGGCCATGCCGATGCGGTCGATGGCACGATCGACCAGGCGGCGGGTCAGGGCATCGAGCCGGTCGTGGCTTTCATGGTGGAGATGATCGGCCTTGGTGGCGGCAACCAGCACGCGGTCGATGCGGCGCCCGAGCAGCGAGGAGAGCAGCGAATTGGTGCCTGGGCGGAAACAGGCGAGCACATCGGTCAGGGCGCGTTCCAGATCCTGCACGGCTTCAGGGCCGCGGTTCATCGCCTGGAGTGCATCGACCAGCACGATCTGGCGGTCGAGCCGGGCGAAATGCTCCCGGAAGAAGGGTTTGACGACGACCGATTTATAAGCCTCGTAACGCCGTTCCATCATCGTCCAGAGCGAGCCGCGGCCGGGACGCCCGTCCGGCGGCAGAGCGAGCGGCGCGAAAGTCAGCGCAGGCGACCCGTCGAGATCGCCCGGCAGCAGCAGGCGGCCGGGCGGCAGGGTGGAGAGCGAGCGTTCGTCGGCCTTGCAGGCCTTGAGATAATCGGCAAAGGCGGTGGCGAGGTCGCGAGCGACCATTTCGTCGGCGCCGGCGTTGATATCGGCGGCATGCGTCAGCGCCAGCCATCCACGCGACAGTTCCGAGCGGACGCCGGTTTGCGCCAGCGCCAGCGTTTCCTCGCTGAAGGTGCGGTAATCCTTGCCGAGCAGCGGCAGGTCGAGCAGCCATTCGCCGGGATAATCGACGATGTCGATCGACAGGCGACCGGGCGAAAACAGCCGGTTCCATCCGCTGGCGCTCTGATAGTCCAGCGTGATGCGCAGTTCGGAAATGGCGCGGGTCGAATCCGGCCAGATACGGTCCTTCACCAGCGCGCGGATATGGTCCTCGTACTGGAAGCGCGGCACGGCATCGTCGGGCTGCGGCTCCAGCCGCACCGCCGAGACGCGGCCGGATTGCACCGGCTCGAACAGCGGCAGGCGGCCGCCATGCAGGAGATTGTGAACCAGCGAGGAAATGAAGACCGTCTTGCCGGAGCGGGAGAGGCCGGTGACGCCGAGCCGCACGGTCGGATTGACGAGGCCGCTCGCCCGATCGGCGAGATTGTCGAGGGCGATGCGGGCGTCATCGGCAAAGGATGTCAAGCGTGGCGGCAAGGCGCGATTCCGGTTGGTGACTGCCGGCAATATAGGAAGGGCACGCCGCCCGAAAAAGACGCGGCGCGAAAGCTTTCAGACGATCACAAAATCGGCGAGGCGCCAGACGGCGGCGGAAGCGTCGTAATCGACGACGGCAAGGCCAGCCGTCGGGAAGCCGCCGGGAAGGGCGCCGACCATCGCCTCATGGCCAATCAGCGCCTCCAGCGTCTGCTCCATGGTCGGATTGTGGCCGACCAGCATGACGGCCGCCTCATCCTGGGCATCGACGATCTCGAGATAGGTGTCGACCGTGGCGTTGTAGAGCGCATCGACATAACGCACGTCGAGTGCAACGCCCATTGCCCGGTGGACGGCGCCGGCGGTGTCGCGGCAGCGCAGCGCCGTCGAACTGATCACAAGATCGGGACGGTAGCCCTTGTCGGCGGCCTTGTCGGCGATGATCTCCGCATCGCCAAAGCCCTTTTCGTTGAGCGGCCGGTCGAAATCGCGCTGCCCGGGGTCGGCCCAGGCGGCCTCGGCATGACGCAGGAGATAGATGCGGTTGGGCGGAGGCAGCGGTACGGTCATGGGCAAATCCAGGATCGGGTGGGTCTTTTCAGTAGCGGTTGCAATCGGCCGCCGTCAATCGCCAGCCATGCCGCAACGGCGCAAAACGTGGCTGACAACACGGCGTTTTGAAGGCGAAGAAAAAAACGGAAGCCGGAATAACCATGACAAAATAGATCGTTAGCCTAAAATTGTAACAGATTTAAAAATCTGTTTACCTGTCGTATTTGGCTTGAACCGCGGCTAGCGCTTGGGATATACACCCGGCCAGATGAGATGTTCTTCAGGAGAATCGCGTTGAGTGAGAAGATCGATCTTAGCAATTACGTTCCCTCGGAAGAGGAAGAGTTCATGAACGTAAACCAGCGTGCCTACTTTAGGACGAAGCTGGTTGCATGGAGAAATGATATCCTTAGAGAAGCGCGTGAAACCCTCGACCATCTGGCCGAGGAAAGCGCAAACCATCCCGACCTCGCCGACCGGGCGTCGTCGGAAACTGATCGGGCGATCGAACTTCGCGCCCGTGACAGGCAGAGAAAGCTGATTTCCAAGATCGACGCGGCACTGCAGCGCATCGAAGACGGCACTTACGGCTTTTGCGAGGAAACCGGCGAACCGATCGGCCTCAAGCGTCTCGACGCCCGCCCGATCGCGACGCTGTCGATCGAGGCGCAGGAGCGCCACGAACGCCGCGAAAAGGTCTATCGCGACGAATAATGGTCTTCATGCAGAGATGAGAACAGAACAAGCGCCGCGATCCGATCGCGGCGCTTTTTTCGTTGATCACTGTTCTACGGCGTAATTGCCTGTCGCCAGAGGTTTCCACGATTGCTCCCGCTCGGTCTCCATGGAGAGGTCAATCACCACAAGGGCGCCATTTCTGATCCGCCGCCGCATGATGTCTGCCCGCTCAGGAGCCGTCCGGACCATGCCTTTGTCGTGAAGAGCCCGCAGCCGCGAACGTGAAAGCTTCAGTTCCGAGGCCAGCAGACGGTCGAGGCGGGTGCTTGTTGGAAACGGCACCATCAGTTCGATTGCCAATCTCGTCCAATTGGCAGTTTCGTGCTGCATTTCCTTCGCGATTTCAAATTCGGCAAACTCATCCACACGCAGCGATTTGTGTCGGAGAGCATCGAGGTTGAAGCTTTCCGCGCGGATCCAGTCCGGATCGTTGGATTGCAAAGCGTCAAGAACGGCAGGATCGATGTCGCGGACATTCCGGCGCTCGAGGATCGGCCGGTTCCATGTCCGTTCGCAGGTCAGGCATTTGTAGATAAGCCAGGCGTCCAGCTTGCGGCCGTTGGCATTGAGCCGGATCTTGCCGCTGGACTGAAAGGCTCTCAGGCCTCCGCATCCGCCGCATGCAATCCAAGGCCGGGGCGCTGTCTTGGGAATAATGGTCCATCGGACCCGAAGCGTCTTGCACATATCGTCTTGGTCTTCCGTTCGGAAGCCCATCGAGATGGTGCGTGAGAAGACCCTTGCGGGCGCGGTGTGGCGATGTTGTGGGCGGCTGAAGACCTGAGACAGCGGAGCTGCACTTGGCACATTGTAACAATGCCAAACCGGTCTCTCGCCACCACCCGATGAACATGTTCGCATGCCGCCAGCGTGTCGCTAGGCGGCAGTACGGGTGAAACTGGAGTGAGACCGGAATTTATTTAGGCAATATGTAACCTCGAATGCGCCGACGCTCTTCACCCTGATCGATACCAAATGATCGGCATGATGGGGAGGCCGGAGGCATTCGGAAACGGAAAAAGCCGCGGCATGCGGCTTTTGTGCAACTTGATGATGAAAACGAAGGCGCAGCAACCCGGTTTCACGCGGACGCGTTTGCCTCATTTGTCGCGGTTGACGCTCATCTCGCCGAAGATGCGGGCCACTTCCTTCTGCAGCTCGGTATCGGCGCCGGTGATCGGAGCAAGATCGGGATCGCGGCGCGGCAGGTTGCCCGGCTGCGGTATGGCTTGGCGGGGGGCCTGGTTCGCCGGCACCGGGACGATGCGTTCGGCCGTCAGATTGTTCGACATCTCCTCATCCAGCACCCGCTGGAAATCGCCGCGGATTGCCGCTGCCGACTGCGCAGCCGCATCGGCCTCTGCCGTACCAGGTGCGGCGCGGGCGGCGGCCGGCACGTGGACAGGCGGGGCGGAGATCTCGGGTTCAATGCGCTGCTGCGGCAGCACGCGCTGGCGGGCGGCATCGAGGATCTCGGCCGCACTTGCTGTATCGTGGAAAGATGCAGGCTGTGCGACCGGAGGAGCGACGGGACGCTCCGGCGGGCGCGGCTGCGGCGGGGCGGCAGGCACAGGAGAGTCGCGTTCGACCGACAGCGTCATGGGGTTTGCCGGAAGAGGGCTCGTCGCCACGGGCGGGGCGACAGCCGGCGGGGCAGGCGGTTCGGGGCGCGGGAGCGGCACCGGCGAAACCGGCGCGGAGAAGGAAGGCTCGGCCGCCGGCTCGATGCGGGCTGCAACGGGGCCTGCGACTGGGGTCGCGACCGGCGGGTGGGGCGGAGAAACCGCCGGCGTTTCCGGCCGCGCTGGGGGTATTGGCCGCTGCTCGACGAGTTGCGGGCGGTTGGCGCTTTCCGGCTGTTCGGTCGCTCCCGGCAGGATACGGCTTTCGATGACGATATCGCTCGGGCCGCCGATCATGATCAGGTGCTCGACGTCGTCGCGGCGCACCAGCACCAGCCGGCGACGGGTATCGACAGCTGCGGCATCCAGCACCTGCAGGCGAGGCTGGCGGTTGCGGCCGCCGCGCAAGAAGGGCGAGGGTGCCCGTCTGCGGATCACCCAGAGCACGAGGATGAGCAAGAGAAGCGCCAGACCGACGCCACCGGCCGCAAGCAGGAAACGGCTGCCATAAGCTCCGACAACATCACCCAACATAATCACTCACTCCATTTCACATTTCGGCACATATTGACGACTTTTCCGTTCCTTAGGCAAGGGCCGCCGGTGCTGTCCAGTCACGGGAGAACGCGATTTCGTGTTTCGCTGCTTGGCGCCCGGCGACCATGCGCTCGGGTGGCCGGGTTGAGCTTCAGGGGCAGATGGCGCTGTTGCCTGTGAATTCAAGCAGTCTTGCCGGCCAGCGGTGTTTTTGCCGACGCAGCAAATTGCTAAGAAGGAAACAGTGCCTGATTCCCGCTTCGTGTTCGTGCTACGAAGCTGGAGGGGCTTATGTGAGGAATACATGACGAAACCGCGTCAGGCCGACGAGTATAACGCACCGCTTGTGGATCGTGGGGGGCGTTCTGGCACGGTTTTGCGCATTCTTCTGCTGGCTCTCGTGTTGATCGCAGCCGCCGGCGGCTTTGTCGTCTTCAAGAGCTCGCTCGACAACGAGGTCGTGCTTGGCGGTCTCGGCGTGCTCGCCATGGTCGGCATCTTCTTCCTGGTCTCCTCGGTCATCGGTTTCATCGAGGTGATGCCGCAGCGCCAATCCGACAGCTTGGCGCGCGCCTTCCTCAACAGCCATCCGGACGGCACGCTGATCACCGACGAAAAGGGCCGAATCATCTATGCCAACGCCGCCTATGGCGCGCTGACCGGCGCGCGCAAGGCGACCGAGGTGCAGACACTGGAAACCCTGCTGTCGCGCCACCGCGAATCGAACGAAGCACTCTACAGGCTGGTCAACGGCCTGCGCGAGGGCAAGGAGGGCCGGGAGGAATTCCGCCTGCTGCGCGCCGTCGGGCCTGGCAGCAACAGCTCCGGCGCGCATTGGTACCGGCTGAAGGCGCGGTTGCTGCAGCCCGAGGAGAACAGCGGCAAACCGCTGCAGATCTGGCAGATCACCGACATCACCACCGAGCGCGACGACCAGGAGCGCTTCTTCAAGGAGTTGCAGAACGCGATCGACTATCTCGACCATGCACCGGCCGGCTTCTTTTCCGCCGGCAGGAAGGGCGAGATCTTCTATCTCAATGCAACGCTTGCCGAGTGGCTGGGCCTCGACCTTACCAAATTCGTGCCGGGCTCGATGACGATCGGCGACGTCGTGGCGGGCGAGGGGCTGGCGCTGATCCAGTCGGTGCAGGCCGAACCGGGCCTGAAAAAGACCGTAACGCTCGATCTCGACCTGCGCAAGACCAATGGCCAGAGCCTGCCGGTGCAGATCATTCACAGCGTCACCTCGATGCGCGACGGCGCACCCGGCGAAAGCCGGACGATCGTGCTGGGGCGTGAAAAGAGCGAGGCCGGCGGCCAGTCCGCGTCGGCTGCCGCTATGCGTTTCACCCGCTTCTTCAACAACACGCCGATGGCAATCGCCTCTGTCGACGGCGACGGGCGCATCCTGCGGACCAACGCGCCGTTCCTGAAGCTGTTTTCCAGCGTCGTCTCGCGCGACGATCTCGAAAAGGCGCCGCATCTCGAAACCATTGTCCAGGAGAGCGATCGGCCGCAGTTGGCTGCGGCGCTGGCGGCGGCCAAGGACCGGCAGGGCGACATCGCGCCGCTCGATACCCGTACGCCGACCGACGAGGCGCGCTATTTCCGCTTCTATGTCAATGCGGTCATCGACCAGAGCGACGAGGCGCCCGAGGAGGCGGCGATCGTCTATGCCGTCGAGGTGACCGAGCAGAAGGCGCTGGAAGCGCAGATGGCGCAGACGCAGAAGATGAATGCTGTGGGCACGCTCGCCGGCGGCATCGCACATGATTTCAACAATGTGCTGACGGCGATCCTGCTTTCCTCCGACCATCTGCTGCTGCAGGCGCGGCCGGCCGATGCCAGCTTTGCCGACCTGATGGAAATCAAGCGCAACGCCAACCGCGCCGCGGTGCTGGTGCGCCAGTTGCTCGCCTTCTCGCGCAAGCAGACGATGCGGCCCTCGGTGCTCAACCTCACCGATGTCGTCGGCGACCTGCGCATGCTGGTCGACCGGCTGCTCTCCGGCACCAATGTCAAGCTCGACGTGCAATATGGCCGCGACCTCTGGCCTGTCAAAACAGACCTTTCGCAATTCGAGCAGGTGCTGATCAATCTCTGCGTCAATGCGCGCGATGCGATGCCCGAGGGCGGCACGCTGACGCTGCGCACCCGAAACCTGACTGCCTCAGAGGTCTCTGCCTTCAACTATTCCTACATGCCGGCCGAGGACATGGTGCTGATCGAAGTTGCCGATAACGGCACCGGGATTGCGCCCGAAATCATGGACAAGATCTTCGAGCCCTTCTTCACCACCAAGGATGTCGGCAAGGGCACGGGACTTGGCCTTGCCATGGTCTACGGCATCGTCAAGCAATCGGGCGGCTACATCCAGCCGGAATCCGAAGTCGGCAAGGGCACGACCTTCCGGGTCTTCCTGCCGCGCCACATCCCGGAGCCGGTGGTTGCCGGCGAGGCAGGCTCGATCGACGGCGCTATCGAGGTGCTGCCCCAGCCCACATCACCGCAGCAGCCGGAGGACTTGACGGGATCGGCGGTCATCCTTCTCGTCGAAGACGAGGAGGCGGTGCGCCGCGGCGGCAAGCGCATGCTGGAAACCCGCGGTTATACCGTGCACGAGGCGGGATCGGGCGTCGAGGCGCTCAACATCATGGAAGAGCTCGGCGGCAAGGTCGACATCGTCGTTTCCGACGTGGTCATGCCCGAAATGGACGGCCCGACGCTGCTGCGCGAGCTGCGCAAGACCTATCCCGACATGAAATTCATCTTCGTTTCGGGCTACGCCGAAGATGCCTTCGCCCGCAACCTGCCGCCCGAGGCAAAATTCGGGTTCTTGCCGAAGCCTTTTTCGTTGAAGCAGCTTGCGGTGGTGGTGAAGGAAACGCTGGATAGTTAGGAGTTCGGTGGCTCAGAGGTTTTGAGAGGGCGTGCCGTGAGACACCCCCCTCTGGCCTGCCGGCCATCTCCCCCACAGGTGGGGAGATCGACAAGAGGCATGCTCCTCCCGCCTCTCTATCGTTTGCCGGATTGCAATGTTGATTGTCGTGGAAGCCGGTGCCGCAGCCGATCTCCCCACCTGTGGGGGAGATGCCCGGCAGGGCAGAGGGGGGCTCACCCGGTATGGCCTATCTACCGAGGCGATTCCTGCCGGCCCGCTACCTTATTCCCCAAGCGCCACGGCAATCTCTGCCGCCAGCCGCGCATTGTTTTCGACCAGCGCGATATTGGTCTTCAGGCTCTGGCCATCTGTCAGGTCGAAGATGGTGGAGAGCAGATAGGGCGTGACCGCCTTGCCGGTGATTTCGTCGCGCTCGGCGCTGTCCAGCGCCCGCTCAATATAGATTTCCATCTCCTCGCGGGCGATCTCGTCAGCCTCGGGCACCGGGTTGGCAATCAGCATGCCGCCGTCGATGCCGAGCTGTTCGCGCACCGTCTGGAAATTGGCAATGGCGGCCGGGCTGTTCAGTGACAGCGGGCTGCGGATGCCCGAGGAGCGTGACCAGAAGGCGGGGAATTCTTCGCTCTCGTAAGTGACGACGGGAACGCCGCGGGTTTCCAGCACCTCCAGCGTCTTCGGAATGTCGAGGATTGCCTTGGCGCCGGCGCAGACGACGATAACGCCGGTGCGCGCCAGTTCCTCGAGATCGGCGGAGATGTCAAAGCTTTCCTCGGCGCCGCGGTGCACGCCGCCGATGCCGCCTGTGGCAAAAACCCGGATGCCGGCGCGGGCGGCGGCAATCATCGTCGCGGCGACTGTGGTAGCGCCGGTGCGGCGCTCAGCGATCGCGAAGGCGAGATCGGCGCGCGACACCTTCATCACTTCGGTCGCCTTGGCAAGCTGCTCCAGTTCGCCGGCTTCAAGGCCGACATGCAGCGTGCCGTGAATGACGGCGATCGTTGCCGGGACGGCACCCTGTTCGCGAATGATCGTCTCGACGCTGCGGGCCATCTCGATATTGCCGGGATAGGGCATGCCGTGGGTGATGATCGTCGATTCCAGTGCCACCAACGGCGCGCCGCGCTGCTTGGCGCTGGCGACCTCTTTCGAATAGGCGATCGGCAGAAGAGGCGAGATGGGCTTGGTCATGATTTGTCCTGTCGTCGATGGAGCATGATGCCGAAAGTCTCAGCGGTTTCGGACGAGATCACACTCAACTATTTAATTTCGTCGTTTCAATGCAGAATTCTGACCTTGGGAACAAGGGCAAGCGCCGCATTCAAGAGATCCGGCGTCAGATTTTCGTTGACGGCGTGCCGCGACTGCACGGTCAGCGTGGCGGCCGCGGTGCCGTGGCGGACGGCCTCCTCGAGCGGCAGGCCGTCCATCAAGGCGGCGAGCGTGCCGGCTGCAAGAGAATCGCCGGCACCGGTGACATCGGCGACAGTGTCGGCGATCGGCGGCTGCAGCGTCACGGCGCGGCCCTCGCAAAGAGCGACGAGCTCGCGGCGGCCGCGGGTGACGACGGCGTTCCTGATGCCGATCGCGTTCAGAAGCGGCGGCCAGCCGGCAGCGTCTTCCGGCTGTTGCCCGGCAAGGGCGGCGGCCTCGGCCTCGTTCAGGAACAGGTAGTCGATATCCCCGATACAGGGTTTCAGCCTGACGACCTTTGCGGGCGAAATGGCGATCGCTGCGACCGGCTTTGCCAGGGACTGCGCCTTGGCAACGATCGCCGCGATCGTCTCCTCCGGCAGGTTGGCGTCGAAAAGAATGAGATCATGGACGGCGAAGGCCTCGCGCACCCAGCGGATGGAGAGACGCCGCGGCACGAAGAAGCGGTAGAGATCCATGTCGGCAAGGGCGATCACCAGATTGCCGTCCTTCTCAATGATCGCCGTATAGCTCGGCGTCTTGCGGTCGAGGAAGACGAAAGGCCGGTCGTCGATGCCGGCGAAATCGGCGGCTTCGCCGACCATCTCGCCCATCGGATCGCCGCCGCGCGGCGAGATCATCGTCACCTGAAAACCAAGCCTTGCGAGATTGCGCGCCGCATTGAAGCCGCCGCCGCCCGGCTCTTCGAACCAGGTCCCGGGATTGCTGGCGCCAGGCGCCGTCTCGCCCAAGATGCGGCCGCGTCTATCGATATGGGCACCACCGAGAACGAGAATCTTTCTGTTCATTTCAGTCGCTCTCCCAATGCCGAAAAAGCGAATCGATGCGATGCATTCTGATGGGCGCGTGTTGGCATTTCAGGTCTAAGCCGTTGCTTTGCATCGATAAAACAAAAATAGAACACGGGCCGTTTTACCTTTTTCTTTCAATTGTTTGATCGCCTATTGCGAGAATGGAACAAACAGGGTACAAACTCAACATTGCTTGGGCGGCTTCAATAACCTAAAGGTGGATCGGATGTCTCAGAATTCATTGCGGCTGGTAGAGGACAAATCGGTGGACAAAAGCAAGGCGCTTGAAGCGGCACTCTCACAGATAGAGCGGTCGTTCGGCAAGGGCTCGATCATGAAACTCGGCTCCAACGAGAATGTTGTCGAGATCGAGACGATCTCGACCGGCTCGCTTGGCCTCGATATTGCACTTGGCGTCGGTGGTCTGCCGAGGGGCCGCATCATCGAAATTTACGGGCCGGAAAGCTCGGGTAAGACAACGCTTGCACTGCAGACCATTGCCGAAGCGCAGAAGAAGGGCGGCATCTGCGCCTTCGTCGATGCCGAACATGCGCTCGATCCCGTCTATGCCCGCAAGCTTGGCGTCGATCTGCAGAACCTTCTGATCTCGCAGCCCGATACCGGTGAGCAGGCGCTCGAAATCACCGATACGCTGGTGCGCTCCGGCGCCGTCGACGTTCTTGTCATCGACTCGGTCGCTGCACTGACGCCGCGCGCCGAAATCGAAGGCGAGATGGGCGACAGCCTACCCGGCCTGCAGGCGCGCCTGATGAGCCAGGCGCTGCGCAAGCTCACCGCTTCGATTTCCAAGTCGAACACCATGGTGATCTTCATCAACCAGATCCGCATGAAGATCGGCGTCATGTTCGGTTCGCCGGAAACGACGACCGGCGGCAATGCGCTGAAGTTCTATGCCTCCGTGCGCCTCGACATCCGCCGCATCGGCGCGGTCAAGGAGCGCGAAGAGGTGATCGGCAACCAGACCCGCGTGAAGGTCGTCAAGAACAAGATGGCGCCGCCCTTCAAGCAGGTCGAGTTCGACATCATGTATGGCGAGGGCGTTTCCAAGACCGGCGAATTGGTCGATCTCGGCGTCAAGGCCGGCATCGTCGAGAAGTCGGGTGCCTGGTTCTCCTATAACAGCCAGCGTCTCGGCCAAGGCCGCGAAAACGCCAAGACCTTCCTGCGCGACAATCCGGATCTCGCTCGCGAAATCGAGCTGTCGCTGCGCCAGAATGCCGGCCTGATCGCCGACCGCTTCCTGCAGAACGGCGGACCGGATCCCGATGACAGTGATGCTGCCGCGGAGATGTGATCTCGCGATCAGTTTTTCTGCCAGTCCTTTAGAAAATCCAAACCGGCTGCATTCCCTGATCAGAATGCGGCCGGTTTTGTTTGTCTGCTGGACAGTGGCGGAGGCGAACGTTAAAAGCCGATGGATTTAGATTTACCTGCCTCGGGCAGCATTGAAGGGCATAGCATGAGCGGTGTGAACGATATCCGGTCGACATTCCTCGACTATTTCAAGAAGAACGGTCATGAGATCGTCTCGTCGAGCCCGCTCGTGCCGCGCAACGACCCGACGCTGATGTTCACCAATGCCGGTATGGTGCAGTTCAAGAACGTCTTCACCGGCCTTGAGAAGCGCCCTTATTCGACTGCGACAACGTCGCAGAAATGCGTGCGCGCCGGCGGCAAGCATAACGACCTCGACAATGTTGGTTATACGGCCCGGCACCTGACCTTTTTCGAAATGCTCGGCAACTTCTCGTTTGGCGACTATTTCAAAGAGAATGCGATCGAGCTTGCCTGGAAGCTCGTCACCGAAGGTTTCGATCTGCCGAAACATCGCCTGCTGGTGACTGTCTATTCCGAAGACGAAGAAGCTGCGACGCTGTGGAAGAAGATTGCCGGATTCTCCGACGACAAGATCATCCGCATCCCCACCTCTGACAATTTCTGGCAGATGGGCGATACCGGCCCCTGCGGCCCCTGCTCGGAAATCTTCATTGACCAAGGCGAGAACGTCTGGGGAGGCCCTCCCGGTTCGCCGGAAGAAGATGGCGACCGGTTCCTGGAATTCTGGAACCTCGTTTTCATGCAGTTCGAGCAGACGGAGCCTGGCGTTCGCAACCCGCTGCCGCGTCCGTCGATCGATACCGGCTTGGGTCTGGAGCGCATGGCCTGCATTCTGCAGGGCGTCCAGAGCGTCTTTGACACGGACCTGTTCCGCACGCTGATCGGTACTATCGAAGAGACGATGGGCGTCAAGGCGGAGGGGAGCGCCAGCCATCGCGTCATCGCCGACCACTTGCGCTCCTCGGCTTTCCTGATCGCCGATGGCGTGCTGCCGTCGAATGAAGGTCGCGGCTATGTGCTTCGCCGCATCATGCGCCGCGCCATGCGCCATGCCGAACTGCTCGGTGCCCGCGAGCCTCTGATGTACAAGCTGCTGCCGACGCTGGTGCAGGAGATGGGCCGCGCTTATCCGGAACTGGTGCGTGCCGAAGCGCTGATCTCGGAGACGCTGAAACTCGAAGAAGGCCGTTTCCGCAAGACGTTGGAGCGTGGCCTGTCGTTGCTGTCGGATGCGACCACCGATCTCGGCAAGGGCGACATGCTGGATGGCGAGACCGCCTTCAAGCTCTACGACACCTACGGCTTCCCGCTCGACCTGACGCAGGATGCGCTGCGCGCTCGCGAGATCGGCGTCGATATCTCCGGCTTCACCGATGCCATGCAACGCCAGAAGGCCGAAGCCCGCTCGCACTGGGCCGGTTCCGGCGAGAAGGCAACCGAAACCATCTGGTTCGAGCTCAGGGAAAAGCACGGCGCAAGCGAATTCCTGGGTTACGATACCGAAACCGCTGAAGGTGTGGTGCAGGCGATCGTCAAGGACGGCGCCGTCGCTGAAGAAGCCAAGGCCGGCGATAAGGTGCAGATCGTCGTCAGCCAGACGCCGTTCTATGGCGAATCCGGTGGTCAGATGGGCGATACCGGCGTCATCTCGTCCGACCACGGCAAGATCGAGATATCAGACACGCAGAAGAGGGGCGAAGGCCTCTTCGTGCATTTCGGTGCCGTCGTCGAAGGTGCATTCAAGACCGGCGACGCGGTTGTTCTGACCGTCGATCACGCCCGACGCTCGCGGCTGCGTGCCAACCACTCGGCAACGCATCTGCTGCATGAGGCGCTGCGCGAGGTGCTCGGTACCCATGTGGCGCAGAAGGGTTCGCTGGTCGCGCCTGAGCGTCTGCGTTTCGACGTTTCGCATCCGAAGCCGATGTCGGCCGAAGTGCTGAAGATCGTCGAGGATATGGCAAACGAAATCGTGCTGCAGAATTCGCCTGTTACAACCCGGCTGATGAGCGTCGACGATGCAATCGCCGAAGGCGCGATGGCGCTGTTCGGCGAAAAATACGGCGACGAGGTGCGCGTCGTGGCGATGGGCGAGGGTATGCGTGGCGCCAAGGCCGGCAGGTCCTATTCGATCGAACTCTGCGGCGGCACCCATGTCGGGGCGACCGGCCAGATCGGCCTGATCCGCGTTCTCGGCGAAAGTGCCGTCGGCGCCGGCGTTCGCCGCATCGAGGCCGTCACCGGCGAATCGGCGCGCGAATATCTGGCCGAACAGGACGAACGCGTGAAGGCGCTTGCCACTTCGCTCAAGGTACAGCCGGCCGAAGTTCTGTCGCGCGTCGAAGCGTTGATGGACGAGCGCCGCAAGCTGGAGAAAGAACTGGCTGATGCCAAGCGCAAGCTCGCCATGGGCGGCGGGCAGGGCGGCTCGGTCGATGCCGTGCGCGAAGTCGCCGGCGTCAAGTTCCTCGGAAAGGCGATTTCAGGCGTCGATCCCAAGGATTTGAAGGGACTTGCCGATGACGGCAAGACCAGCATCGGCTCCGGCGTCGTCACCCTGATCGGCGTGTCCGACGATGGCAAGGCGAGCGCCGTCGTCGCGGTGACGCCGGATCTCGTCGATCGTTTCAGTGCTGTCGATCTGGTGCGCGTCGCCTCGGCGGCCCTCGGCGGCAAGGGCGGCGGCGGCCGTCCTGATATGGCGCAGGCCGGCGGCCCCGACGGGTCGAAGGCCGACGAAGCGATCGAGGCAGTGGCTTTGGCACTCGCCGGGTGAGCTGCCGGTTCATTCCTGAGTTTCGAAGAGGCGGAAGCTCGGCTTCCGCCTTAGTTTTTGCTGGTAGACTTGTTCTTCATTCGGCGTTCCTCCGACGCTCCATTCCTGTGCTAGTGGATTGATCGCGACGAAAGATTCCGTCCTGAGATTCCCAACCGTTTGGGATTGTGCGACGGTTGGGGATGCGCACAGGGATCACATTTGACGTCACCGCCGCCGACCGTTCTCGGCTTGA
>NZ_JABDWD010000033.1:0-52281 GCF_019685115.1 Rhizobium sp. NZLR11
CCGCCGCCTACGGCATCGCCGTGACTGGAGAGATGTTGATCACTTCGGTGCTTCTCTTCGTCGTCATGCTACGCGTTTGGAACTGGAAACCGGTAAGCGCCGCGGCGGCCGTGGCGCCGCTCTTCCTCATCGACGCCGGCTTCTTCGCCGCCAACGTCGCCAAGTTTCCCGACGGCGGCTGGGTGCCGGTCGCGGTCGCCTGCACGATGGGTCTCATCATGCAGACCTGGATGTCCGGTCGTCGCTTGCTCGCAGCCCGCACGAAGATGGACGAAATTCCGCTGGCAGCGATCATCAACAAGCTTGCGCAAAAGAAACCGCCGACGGTTCCGGGCACGGCGATCTTCCTCACCAGCGACGTCGAAGGGGCACCGACTGCGCTTCTGCATAGCCTTAAGCATTACAAGGTGCTTCACGAGCAGAACGTCATACTGAGCGTCGTGACCGCGAATGGACGCTGCGAACTCAGACATCCCTGGAGCATCGCCTTTCCGCAACAACCGCTGCTTCGCTTTCACTTTGTCAGCCAGGGTCCATGCTGGATCCATACCGAAGCCGAAGGCTGGCAGGAGTTGAATGATGGCGATCTGGTGCTGCTGCCGCAAGGCATCGCGCATCGATTGGCCAGCGCGCCAGACGTTGAGGGCGACTCGCTTGAAAGCTGTCAGATAACGAAGTTGGGGAGCAACGTCTGCGAAGTGGTGCGGGAAGGAACGGGTGCGCCCAGCACCCTCTTCTGCGGCTCCATGGCCTTGGGCGCCCACGCACTGAACCCCTTGATCGCGCTCATGCCACCCATCATCAAGGGCTGCGATGTGGCCGGCAATGACCCGATCGTCGGCCCGCTGCTGGCGGCGATGTCGGCAGAGGCGACGCAGCCGCAAATGGGGAGCGCGACCGTCCTGTCGCGCATGGCGGACTTGCTGGCAGCCCGGCTTATCCGCTGCTGGGTCAACTGCAGCGGAGGCTCGACCACCGGTTGGCTCGCCGCCATCCGCGATCCCCACATCGGTCGTGTCTTGGCGGCCATGCACCGAGACCCGGGCCAAAACTGGACCCTCGAAAGCCTCGCCGGCGTGGCAGGCCAGTCGCGCTCGATCTTCGCCGAGCGCTTCAGCGCTATTTTAGGGGAAGGCGCGGCACATTATCTCGCCCGTCTGCGTATGCAGCTTGCCCGCGAGTTGTTGGGGCAAAGCGGCATGTCGGTTGCCGAAGTTGCTTCCCGGTTAGGCTATGAGTCTGAGGCATCCTTCGCACGCGCTTTCAAGCGCGTCACGCGCGTCTCGCCAGGCATTGTGCGTCGCACAAATTCCGGACGAACAGACATGAATTTCGGATTTTAAGACACATATCGTCCCAAAAAGATCGTCTATGAAATCTCCAACATAGGAGATGTTTCGATGACGGACACAACATCACAGATCGAGAGTGCAACAATTGAGCTCGAGACCACCGAGCAATCCGCATGGCCCGCGGCGACCTGGTTTGCCGTTCTTTCGATGGCGGCCACCAGCTTTGCGCTCGTATCGGCTGAGTTCTTGCCGGCGGGCCTTCTGACTCCAATGGCGCGCGATCTCGGCATCACTGAGGGAACAGCCGGACAGGTCGTCACCGCTACCGCTTCCGTCGGGGCCGTGACGGCCCTGTTGAGCAATGTTCTCATCGGCAAACTGAACCGAAAGGCGGTGCTGGTTGGTCTCAGTGCGTTGGCGATCGGCTCCAATATCCTTGCAGCGTTGGCATCCGATTTTTGGGTGTTGTTGTTGGGCCGGGCCGGGCTGGGCATCGCGCTTAGCGGTTTCTGGGCGCTTTCGGTCGCCGTCGTGGCGAGGCTGGTCGGCGCCAATGCGACAGGTCGGGGCATGGCGATCGTCACCCTCGGCGTCTCGCTCGCCACCATAGCGGCACCATCGATGGGCGCTTTGATCAGCGACTGGTTGGGATGGCGCAGCGCCATGGCGATGACCGCCGGGCTTGCCGCGATCGCCATGCTGCTGCAGGTGCTCAGCCTGCCAACACTGCCTGCAAGCACAAGCAACAGTCTCGCCGACGTTTTCCGGCTGACACGGCGGCGCGGCATCCAACTTGGAATGCTTGCCATCCTTTTGCTGATGACAGGGCATTTCGCCGGCTCGGTTTATGTGCGTCCCTTCCTCGAGCAAGTGACCCTTCTTGACACCAGATCGATCGCCCTGGCGCTGCTTGGGTTTGGCATCGCCTCTGTGATGGGCAACGTTGCCGGTGGCCGAATGGCCGACGCCAGTATCGGCCTAGCACTCGCTGTCACCGCCGCGCTCATGGCGTTTGCGGCGCTCGTTCTGGTGCTTGGAGGCGCCCATACTGGCATCGCGTTTACGCTCGTTGCACTTTGGGGCTTCGCCTTTGGCATGGCGCCAGTGGTTTTGCCGACCAATCTTTCGCGCGGGGCGCCGGACGCGCTGGAGGCGGCAGGCAGCCTGATGGTCGTCTCTTTTCAGGTGGCCATCAGTATCGGCGCGGTTTCCGGCGGCTATATCGTCGACCACTATGGCGCTGTCGGGCCCTTGACCCTTACCGCTGTCCTCGCTGCGTCGACGGTCGCCTTGGCGCTGCTGCAGCCTCGCAGCTGATCTTTGCTTCCGAAGATGCTGGGGGACTTCTGTGATCTGTCAATCAGCGCTCCGCGGCAACTGGGCGCCGAATGTCCGATCCTTGGAGGCCCGACAAAAAGTGACGGGATCGCCTACGTTGGCCGCCGGTTTGCGGCTGACGAGCTTCGGGCGGCGTTCGAAAATCAGTGAGATGAAACGCGGTCTCGGCGTGATTGCGGACTTGATCCGCCTTGATGGCATTTAGACCCGCGATACACCATCATTCGGAATCTGGGGCAGTTGATGGGATCAGAACAGTCGACAACTTAACCATGTTTAGCTAAGCCGCTGGTTTGTTTGAAACTCTTTTGGCATACGCCGCTATTATGGACTAACCGACGGTGCGGGCCTCTGCAACACGGATGGCACCGCGAAAATGTCCAAAGCACCGAACCGTTCAAAATCCCTGAGCCAACGCATAATGGGGCCGTTGCATAACCTCCGTCGATGCCACGTGGGATCTTGGGACAGGGACGATGTAAACGGTACGCATTTGCCGGACTTAGTCGGCCCGAGCAGAGTTGTTGCTACCTTCATGGGCGACATCAAGCCTGTTGAGTAGGTGTTCAAATGCGGAGCCGGTCTCCGAAGGAACAGCGAATGCTGGAATCGACTCCAGGTGCCTCGCCACGGCCCTCTTTGTCTCCTTCGGAAGGTACAGCAGCGCCGGTTTTTTATCTTGTTGCGAGGTCATCCCGGTCAAACGGCAAGCGGCCATGATTGTTCCCCCTCGCCTGGCCAATTAGTATTATTATTTGCGACGTGACTGGCAGTGGAGAGTGCGACGAGCTGTGCCGTTGTCCGAGGCCCAAATCCATTAATGATCCATTCAGTGATCCCGGTCGGAGCTATTCCTTAGGAGGGCGCGGACTCTCGGGAGTGTCGTTTCCGATGCAACGGCTCGCCCTCCCTCTGTTCTGGCTGGACCGGACCAGTGCGATTGGCACCCGAGAGGCGAAGGGTACGATGCAAAACGACCGACGTCTCCCTTATGTCCCTGCCCATTCACCGAGCGTGGCCACCACGCTGCCGTCGGGCGGCGGCAACGCCGTCTACGGCGCCGGAGCCTCCTAGCCTTCGTGACGCCGCGCCGAAGCTTCGCGCCTAACGGCGACGTCCGCTAGGTCGCAAAGCAGCTTCTCGTGCGTTCGCCAAAAGATGTCAGGTGCCTCCTTTGCAAGTTCGATCCAAAGCGGCCCCTGCATGGTTTCTTCGGTCCAGAGATGGCATCCTCCCTCGGTCGGCGCGATGATCCACGCGTGGTGGGCTCTGGAGGACGGCGATGCCTTTGGACCGCCAGCCCACGCGATGCGTACCATCGGCTCGAACTCGACGACCGATGCCGCGACGTCCTGGCCCGCTAGATTGGTCTCGAAGCGGCTGCCAAGCTGCAGGGTCGCGTGTCCGTCGAGGAGGTCGACGTGAGAGACTCCCGGATAGTAGGTCGGCCAGGATAGCGGATCGGTCAGCAGAGACCAGATTGTGGCGGGCGACACTGCCACCTCAATCTCGTTGGTGAAGTGGATCGGAGAGCGGCTGGGGGCCATATCCGCCGGCCAGTTGATGACCTCGAACATTCCATATCCTCAGGTTTTGAGCATTCATGCTCCTGTGGGCCGTATGGTCATGGCCGATAGGAGGGCTCACAGGTTGAATCAGACGATCGACCGAACCACGCCGCCGTCGACGCGCAGCGATGCGCCGCTTGTTCCGGAAGCCTGTTCCGAACAGACGTAGACGACCATGTTCGCGACTTCTTCGGTCGTGGTGAACCTGTTGATGAGAGTCGTGGGCCGCATCGTCTTCAGGAAATTCTGCTCGGCCTCGTCCTGCGTGATCCCTTGCTCGCTCGCCGTCGCGGCCATCCAGTTGCCCAGGATCTCGGAGCGGGTCGGACCAGGCAGGACCGAGTTGACGGTCACTCCGGTTCCACCGACGAGTTCGGCGAGGCCTCGAGACACGGAGAGCTGAGCCGTCTTCGTCATCCCGTAGTCGATCATCTCCTTCGGGATGTTGAGGGCGGATTCGCTGCTGATGAACACCACGCGGCCCCAGCCGCGTTCGACCATCCCTGGCATGTAGTGACGGGCGGCTCGGACGCCGCTCATCACGTTGAGCTGGAACAGGTCAAGCCATTCGGCATCCGACTGGTCGAAGAAGCCGTTGATGTGAGCGGTGCCGAGATTGTTCACGAGGATGTCGGCGTCTGCGATCCGGCCCGCCAGAATGGTCGATCCTTCGGACGTCGACAGGTCGGCGGCGACGCCTGTGAATTCTGCTTCCGGGAGACGGAGCCGGAGCTCCTTCAGCGCAGCGGTGACGCGTTCTTCTCCACGACCGTTGATCACGACCGACGCGCCTGCCCGTGCAAGTCCTTCCGCGATCGCGAATCCTATCCCAGCGGTGGACCCGGTGACGATGGCCCTGCGGCCTTTCAGTTCTATCTTCATGATGTCATTTCCTTTCAGATTGATCCGGATGTGATCGCGATGGACCTATCCCGTATGTTTCCTGGATTGATATCAGGCGATGGCCGCTTGCGCGGCGCCGGCCAGACGTTCGACCCAGTCCTGGTGGTAGCGGTAGAGACCGCCCGGGTGGCGACGCCCGAGCATGTCGAGGAACCACTCGCCCTGCTGGGTCTCTTCGGTCAGGACGTGGCAGCCGTCCTGCGTAGGCGTGATGACCCAGCCATGGTAGGCGGTGGACCCTGTCGTGTCGCTATCGACGGTGGTCGCCCAGGCGAGCCTCCGGTTTTCAACGCACTCCGTCACGATTAGGCTCATCGGGTGGCCGACGGTCACGCGGCTGTAGCGGGTACCCATTGCCAGACCCTGCTCTCCAGAGAGGATTTCGACCTGATCTTCGGCGGGGAAGTAACGATACCAATTCCTGGCGTCGATCAGCAGCTTCCACACTACCTCGGCAGGTGCCTTCACGTCGATGTCGTTGAGCGCGTAGATTGCTGAGATCTTCGGATCATAGCGTTCCGGCCAGATGACGTGATCGTACACGGCTCAGCCCTCCGCCTTGAAGAGGTCCTGGAAGATGAGCGGGGCCCAGCTCCTGTCCTGCGCCTGAACGAGTCGTCCGCCTTCCGCAATCCTTCCGAGGTTCACAGGAGCGAAGCCGAGCCTGCTCACGATGTCGGAAACTGCCGAAACCGCCTGGTCGTCGTCGCCCGACAGAAAGATGACTCGGCGGCCCAGGGCCGTCCGCGGATCCTGTCCGAGAAGATGGGCGGGCAAATGATTGAACGCTTTGACAAGACGCGCACCAGGCATCGACTTCGCCACCACGGCAGACGAAGGCTCGTTGCCGAGGTCGGACAGCGGCACGCCGTATGCATTGGTGACATCGATGACGATCTTGCCTTCCCAGTCCGCAGCGGCCTTGGCGACGTCGACGTGCGCGCGGAAGGGGACGGCGAGTATCACGACGTCGGCGGCCAATGCTTCCTTGAGACCAAGCGGAAGAACCGCAACACCCAATCCAGCGAGTGCCGCCGCCGCCTCATCCCGTCCCCGGGAGTTTGCGACGCCGACGGTAACGCCGTTTCGGTCGAACTGGCTCGCGACAGCTCTGCCGACACTGCCACTTCCAATAATCGCGTAGGTCATAATTTTCTCCTGGACGAATTCGTTTTGAGATGCCGGGAGAAGTTCCGACAACGTTCAGTCCTCATAACATAGGGCTTGGCGCTACATCTGATAAGTTGATATATTGCGATGGAATATATCTGTTTTTGAGATGGAGCGTTCGTAATGATCGAAGGTGTTTCGCTGGACCAGTTGCGGTCGTTCATCGCCGCAGTGGATGAGGGCAGTTTTTCTGCCGCGGCCAGAAAGCTCAACCGCGCCCAGTCTGCTGTCAGCGGATGGGTCGGTGCGCTGGAGGATCAGATCGGCGTCGCACTTTTCGATCGATCAGGGCGATACCCGGCTCTCACACCGCAGGGCGTGCTGCTGCTCGCCGACGCCCGAAACATCGTCGCCGGGGTGGACACGCTGAAGGCGAGGGCACGGTCGATGACCTCGGGCGTCGAAACGGAGCTTTCAGTGGTCATCGACGTCTTCTTTCCGACCTCGGTCGTCAGCGCGGTCGCAAAGGAGTTCGCGAACCAGTTCCCACTGACGCCGTTGCGGCTGTTCGTCGAAGGTCTGGGTGCGGCCTATCAGCCAGTTCTGGACGGCCGCTGCAGCCTCGGCATTCTGCCGCCGCTGCCTCAGCCGTTTCCGTCCCTCGTCAGCGAGCGTCTGGGTGAACTGCCGCTGATCGCGGTGGCCTCGCCGCAGCATCCCCTTGCTCTGTTTCAAGGCCGTATTCCCCGCCAGGAACTGACGAACCATATCCAGCTCGTCCTGACGGATCGGTCCGACCTCACATCGGGACGAGACTTCGCGGTCGCATCGCCTGCGACCTGGCGGCTGGCGGACCTGTCCACCAAGCACGCCTTCCTCAAGGACGGCGTCGGATGGGGCGGCATGCCGCTGCACATGATCGAAAGAGATCTTTCGGCAGGTAACCTTTCCGTCCTCGATGTCGACGACATGCCACCCTCAGGCTACATGCTGACGATGTCGGCGTTCCACCAGCCTGCACAGCCTCCCGGACCGGCTGGCAAATGGTTCGTCGACCGGGTGAAGGCGCTATGGCACGGTGCAGACATCATAGGATCAGGAAGGTCTGGCCGAGTGAAGCAGTCTTTGAATGCGCCGCGCCTGAGCAGACCTGAGGCCTGAGCATTTGATGCGCACTCCTGTCGGATCACGGTGCCTCCGGTAGCATCGCATGCTGGAAACACGCTTTGATGACCTTCCAGTTCGTCACGGGCCACGCCAAGGCCGGAACGACGCTCTTATATCTTCGGCGAGCGCCTGCGGTTGCTCCAGGGCGGCAAAATGCCCGCCCCGCGGCATTTCCGTCCATCGCTCCACCTTGAGAGCGCGCTCGATCCAAGATCGGGGAGGAATGGGCAGTTCCTTTGGAAAATGCGCGATCGCGAAGGGCACGTCGCACGGGATTAGCCCTTCCAGTGCGAGAGGCGAGTCCCGGTTCTCCTTGTAGAGGCGCAAAGACGCGTCGATGCTGTTGCCGAACCAGTAGAGGCAGATGTTCGTCAGCAGCCGATCAAATGAAACCAGCTCTTCGAGGATTCCGTCGTTATCCGTCCAGCTTTCGAATTTCTCCAGGATCCACGCGGCGAGTCCGATCGGGCTATCCGAAAGTGCGTAGGACAGCGTCTGTGGCTTTGTTGCCTGAAGAAGCGAGTATCCACCCTCTTCAGCGGCGAAGGCGGCAGCCCGTTCGTGGAACTCTGCCTCTTCGAGGTTCAAGGGGCAAGTCCCGGGGCCTAGTGGCGGACGGAATCCGGCCGACACGTAGTTCAGGTGAACACCCCCGACATTTCGAGGATGGAGCACGCCAAGCCATGTCGAGACGCCTGCGCCAATGTCGCCGCCTTGTGCAAAGTAGCGCTCGTAGCCCAGCGTCTGCATGAGATCGTGCCAGAGTTCGGCGATGCGGCGGCTGTTCGTCCCAGGACTTTCCGGGGCGGAAGAAAACCCGAACCCGGGAAGCGAAGGAACCACGACGTCAAATGCGTCGCTAGGATCACCACCATGGCTCGCCGGGTCGGTCAGGTGTTCAACAAGCGTCTCGAATTCGAGGAACGAACCTGGCCAGCCATGTGTCAGAACAAGCGGAACAGGGGCAGGGCCGACACCGAACTTGTGAAGGAAGTGAACGGAATAGCCCTGGATGTCGGCCTTGAAATGGGGCAACTGATTGAGACGCGCTTCCTGCAAACGCCAGTCAAACTCCTCACGCCAGTAGTCCAGCAGCCTTCGCATGAACGGCAGGCCTATACCGTCCTCAGAACCGACCTGAAAGATAGTGCCTGGAATTCTGGAATGCTGGAGCCGACGCTTGAGGTCTTCAACTTGTTCTTCAGGTATCTCGATCTTGAAAGGGCACACGGTTCATCTCCGGTGATGCGGGTCTACTGCGATCGTACGCCGTTCGAGATTTGGAAATTCACCCGGCTCGCGAAGACAGTGCTCGTGATGAGGTGAACGAGATGATCCGCCCTCGGCGCGAACGATGGCTGGTCGACCGCCCAGCCCAAAGCCGTCATCAGGGCGAATAGGTCGTCCCCGTTCATGTCCGGGCGTGCCGTGCCTTCAGCCTGGGCATTCGACAGCAGTCGCGCGCTCGTGGAATGTACCGCCGCGCATGATGCGTAAAGCGCTGAGGCCGGGTCCGTGTGGGCTGCTGCCATCATGGTCACGACCCCCCTATAGCTCTGGGCGAATTCGACCCATTCCCGAATCCATGTCCTGAGAGCTTCGTCGGCGGGATGCGACGATTCCAGCTCGACCGCTTTCTGGGTGAGAGAGTCCAGGTTCGTACTCAGCAAGGCTTCGAACAGGCTTTCCCGTGTCGGGAAATGACGGAGCAGAGTGGCCAATCCAACCTCTGATCGACGGGCGATATCACGCATCGACGCGTCGGAGCCTTCCTCGATGAGCACCTGGCGCGCGACCTCGAGAATGCGGCTGTAATTCTTTTTTGCATCTGCTCGCATAGTTCACCTTGCTAAATGGATCGGTGAGCCGTATATGTGGATCACCGATCCGAATACATGGATCGCTGATCCATTAGATACATCGCCTTCGAGACAATGGCAACCCCACGACGCGTGCGACGCGCAACCAAATCGTGGGAGGTGCAAGGAACACGGACATGGGAATAATCAGCATCATAGGCGCGGGCGGCATGGCCGCATCGATAGGAGGCCTTGCTGCCAGGGCGGGACACTCGGTCGAAGTGACCAGCCGTGACTCCGCCAAGGCGCGCGCTTGCTCTTGAGATCGGCGCGGGTGCGACGGCAGTAGAGAGCGGCGCGGGTGCGACGGCAGTAGAGTTCGGCGAAGCCCCATCCGGGGATTTCGTCATCCTTGCGGTTCCCTACTCGGCAGTGCTCGATGTGGTGAAGCAGTACGGCGAAAAGCTGGCGGGCAAGACACTCATCGACATCACCAACCCCATCAAGTCCGATCTTTCTGGCTTTCTCATCCCTGCGGACAGTTTCGGAGCGGGCGAGATCGCCAAGGTCGCCCCCTCAGACGCAGCTATCATCAAGGCCTTCAACACCCAGAACTCCAGCGTCCTTGCAGTCGGCCCGGCGCGGGGCCATCCACTGGACGTGTTCATCGCAGGGGACGACGCGCAAGCGAAGGCAAGCGTTTCGGCCTTCATCGAGAGCCTCGGACTGCGCCCGATGGACACCGGGCCGCTGACCATGGCCAGGACGCTGGAGCATGCCTGCATGCTGTGGCTGGGCCTCATGGCTCACTCCGTCAAACACGGCAACTTCTCACTCGGTGTCAGCCTTCCACGTTGAGCGCGCCGACACCCACAACCCCTCGGACCACATCACTCGAAAGGAACAGTACCATGCACGTATTCGTCACTGGCGGGACCGGCCATTCCGGTCCGTACATTATCTCAGACCTCATTGCCGCCGGACACGAAGTCACCGGACTGGCCCGCTCGGACGCAGCCGCTTCATCGATTTCCGCGCTCGGCGCGAAGGTCCGTCGCGGTGATATTTCCGACCTCGACGGTCTCAACGGCCGCCGCGGAGGCCGACGGGGTTATCCACGTAGCGCACAGGCAAGACCTGCTGCCTTCCGGCGGGCTCGACGCCGTGGCAGCCGCAGAGGTCTCGATCATGCTCGCTTACGGTGAGGCCATGGAGGGGACGGGAAAGCCGCTGGTCGTCTCGGGAAGCATCGGCTCGCCCGGTTGGGAGGGCCTGGGCAGGCCAGCCACTGAGGCCGATCCCGCTATTCCAGGAGGCGATGCCCATAAAGGGACCTTGCGGGTTCGAAACATCGTGGAGACGACCGTGATCGGCCTCGCGGAGCGGGGAGTACGGTCGTCGGTCGTACGGATTCCACCTGTGATGCACAGCACGACTGACAATGCGGGCTTCATTCCGCTGCTGATCGGTCTCGCCAAGGAAAAGGGTGTCATCGGCTATCCCGGCGATGGCGGCAATCGCTGGCCCGCCGTCCACGCACGGGACCTCGCCTCCCTGTTCCGTCTGGCCCTGGAGAAGGGTGAAGCCGGAAAGGCCTGGCACGGAATCGAGAGTGAGGGCATCCGCTTCCGCGAGATCGCAGAAGCCATCGGCAGCCGTCTGGGCTTCACCGCGGTGAGCATTCCCGCAGATGTGTTGATGCTGCCGGGTTTCTTCGGGTTCCTTGAGAACCTGGTGACGCTGGACGTTCCAGCATCGAACGCCATCACGAGTCAGGCTTTGGGTTGGAAACTCACTCAACCCGGTCTGCTCGAAGACTTGGGTAACGGCCACTACTTCCCGGCGAATGACTCCGCATAGACATCACGGACATAACTCAACGATTTAGGAGACTACCCATGAGCACTATCAGTATCATCGGCTCTGGAACCATGGCCGCCGCGATTGGTGACCGTATTGCCAAGGCAGGACACGTTGTCGAGGTTATCAGCCGTGACCCGGCCAAAGCGAAGGCGCTTGCCGACCGCCTGGCAGCCGGAGCGACCACAGGGAGCTACGGATCCGCTCCTGCGGGGGACATCGTCATACTCGCCGTGCCGTACAGCGGGGCGGCGTCGGCGGTGGCCGATTTCGGAGAGACACTCACTGGCAAGGTGATCATCGACGTCGCTAATCCCGTCAACTCCGATCTATCGGGCCTCGTAACTCCACATGGCAGTTCGGGCGCAGAGGAGACCGCCAAAAGCCTGCCAGCCGATGCACATCTCGTGAAGGCGTTCAACACGATCTTCGGTCACGTCCTTGCGAAGGACGCGCGTATCGATGCCTTCTTTGCGGCCGACGATCCGCAGGTCAAAGCGCGGGTGTCAACTTTCATCGAGAGCATCGGGTTGCGGCCATTCGATGTCGGCGGACTGAAGATGGCCCAGACACTCGAGGCACTCGGCCTGATGATGATCGGCCTGGCCAAGAACGGTGCCGGCACCTGGGACTTCGCCATGAGCGTCGATATCCGCTGAACCGCCGACCCCGCCGTCAGGTCACGCAGTTTGAGACCTTGCGGCGGGCTGACGGTTACCGCGCAGCTTCCCTGACGCAGCAGCAATCCGACTTGAGCGTGAGTGGCCGCCAGTCTCCACGCGTCCTTAACACCAGAACGGAGGAAACCAATGAGCATTCAAGACAACGTCCAGATTGTGAAGGACTTCTTTGCCGCAATGGGCAATGGCGATCAGCGAAGGCTGCTGGCGCTGTCTGCCGAAGACATCGAGTGGATCATTCCAGGCAAGGACTGGCCGCTGGCCGGAACGCACCGCGGGCATCCTGGATTGCTACACCTGCTTCAGACGGCTTCCGCGGAGATGGAAACTTCGTTCCCGGAGCCACCGGAATTCTTAGCGCACGGGGAGCGGGTCATGGTGATTGGTTCCGCTACGGGAACAGTCAAAGCCACGAACAGGACCTTTGAGGACGCCTTCGTCTTTGCCATTACCCTTCGGGAGGGCAAACTGACCAAAATCCGGGAATATGTCGACACCCAGGAGCTGGCGCGCGCCTCTGCCCGTTCGTGACCGGCTCACGCGTTGGCCAAAACCGACAGGTGCTATTCGCCCGAGATCGGCAGCCCCGCGAGATGCGGCGCGTGCGCAGCGAGCCTTCGAGATACGAAATCCGTGAAAAGCCGCACGCGCTTGGTCTTGCGAGCTTCTCCCTGAGTGAGAAGCCAGACCGTTCCATACAGGTGCAGATCGGTGTCCGGCACCCTTGCCAGGAGGGGATCAGCGTCTCCTACGAAACAGGGCAGCGCCGTGATGCCGATCCCGGCCCGCACCGCCGCGACCTGCGCCTCGAAGTTCGTGGTTCTGAACGGAGTGCCCGTCGTCATGGCCTGTCCCTCGCTGGTCCATGCTGGTACGCCATGGCCGCTGATGGCGATCCACCTGGGTTCTGCGCCGTCCGTTCGCCATGCAGCCAGTCGGTCGAAGGATATGTAGAAGCCTCCGAACAGCTCCGCTCCCTTCAGGCCATGGAGATTGAGGGGGTTGCGGTCGTAGACGACGCGGATCGCCACGTCGGCCTCCCGGTTGGTCAGGTTCGCCAGCTCACCCGACGACGAGACGTCCATCTCGATGTCGGGATGAAGACGGGCGAACTCGGCGAAGTCCGGCATGAGCAGGTATCCTGAAAGGGGCGAGGGAAGCGTCACCCGCAAAAGCCCGCGCACGCTCTGATCGCGTCCGAGAACGCGCGTTTCGAGCTGGTGTGACGAAGCCTCCATCTCCTCGGCGAATTCCCGCACCTCCTCCCCGGCAACCGTTATCCGGTAGCCTGAAGGCAGCTTCTCGAACATCTGCGTGCCGAGACGCTGCTGCACCCAAACCAAGTTCTTCCGCCGACCCTGATCGAGAGTGGTTTTCCCCGGGGAACAAGGATTTCTTAAACGGGTTTTCCTAGCACTGACACGGTCAGTTCGAGGTGAAATGACCGAGTTTCCGTTAGAGGCTCGCTCATGGTCGAGGACAGAATTATCATCCGAAAGCGCAAATGGCTGGCTACGGTGCGGGGTATTGTCACGCACAGCGTCGGCGGCCCTGAAATAGAGCATGCTCCATGTGATATGCTGCTTGGCAACGCCATTCTTCATGTCGCCAGGTTGGATCAGTCTGTTTGCAGCACGGCGGCTGCGACAGTCACACTGGACGGCATTGAGCTTGATTGCGAAGATTGCAGGCAGCTTGCCCTAAAATACGGAGACAGTCTCAAAGTTCGTGAGTAACGATATCCTACTGCGCTATCGTCGCCAAACAAACGACCGCTTGTGGTCTGGTAGGGTCTGATTAGCGCTGTTGCCTGCTCCACGAGGTCCTCGTTATGCATGTGAGCAGGCTAGCGTCGAGACCCATGTGGCCACTGTCCTCAGGGTTGAAGGGGGGTATGTTTCTGCCCATGGCCATGGGGCCTCGCGAACTCCAGCCTAAGACTTCGGAGGATTTCCTCCCGGAGTGGCCCTGGGAGTGCAAGTCTACGACCCGAGCGACGAAGCCCTGATGATCTGGAGAAATCTTCAGCTCATTGCATGCATCGACGATGATCGCCTGGAGGAATTCGAGGTCATCAAGATCAATCGCCAAATCCGAAAGCAGGCCCAATTCATACCCCCGCAGACAGAGGTAGAGAGCGTCATCGTCTCCCAAGCTGGTCCCAGAGACCAACCGATCCATCATAGCGCGAACACGTCCGCAATCCACCGAAATTCCGATCGTCTCGAACGATAAGAATTCAGCGCCGCCTCCTTTCCAGCGGCATCCCTTCACGGCCGGTCACGCCGGGTAACCAATCGTCAACTACGAATTTGGAATACAAGCGTATATTACGCCTCTGGGATTGCGATCCCGGCCCTGAGGTCGACGAGAATGGACTGGGACGCAACGGTTGCTTTCACACCCGTTGGGCTGGCTCTGCGCGGTCAGCCAGCTCACAGGATCGTCCGCACCCTCGGCGACGCCGCATATATGCTGCTCAAGGACTGGCCTTCCGATGACGGTGAAGAATATGTGACCGCGGTGAAGGCTTGCGTCGATGCGATCAGCGGTCAGATCGCTCCGGAGCAATTTTGGGACGCATTTCTACGTGCGGCCGATGAAGCCGGCATCGCTGCTCTTACTCTCGTTCAGCGATGACAACGAGTGAAAGCAAGCGGGTGGGCTGCGAGTCGAGTCATGCATGCCGTGATTACGCGGAGCAGGCCGGTAACGAGATTTGGCTCGGAGGCACTGTCTTGACATGTATCGCAGGGACTTTGACCCTCACCGATACGGCAAGCGGAATTAAAGGCATGAAACACTCCCAGGCGAGCTTGATCGAAGCGTCCAGGGAACCCTCCTCACCCCAATTTGAACCGCAAAGCGGGGCAACCCGCTGAAATGGAGTCGAACGGTACCTGCTTTCGGCGGCATCAGTGCGAGGTGATCGCACGACCGCTGGACGCGAGATGCTCTGTGATGGCGCGCCGGATTTCGGTAACCGTGTCGAAGAGCCTGTTGTCCAAGTCGATGACATTGAAGCGGACAGCGATGAATTTGAGGCGGTTTTCGACAGGGACCGCGATCCCGACTTCCTGACCATTGAATACGACAGCTTGCTTTTGCATAACAAACCTTCGGGCGCGGCACACGGGAGCACCATCTTAGAAAAGTGGAACAAAGGGTTTACGAGGCGTCAGGTTGCCGTCGTAGGTCGGTATCGGATCGAGACGAGATCACGCACTCGCTGCACCGTTGCGAAGAAACGAACTCGGACAAACAACGTCATCATCCTCTCTCAAGCGAGGTCAAACGACCGCCGAGTATCATCAGCGAGGGCCGGTTATTTCGGAACTCTTCTGTAAAAAGGTAGTCGAGAAATTTCGAGCAAGCAACTGATTTTTGTGATTATTTAGCGTATTGAATCGTATGACAATTACCGCAGCTGCGAAGTAACAAATGATGTACGTTCGTCCGATCCCTTATCGAACGCCCTTCGAAGCTTTACGCACACGAACCGCGCAAGACATAACCACTGAGCGAGCGCCTTCCGAGCGCCGAAGCGTCGCGATACCCCTACACAGTCCTACTTTCCTGTATCGCAACCTCGACAGGAGCAAAACATGCAGATCGATCTCACAGGCAAGACCGCCCTGATTACCGGGTCCACCGAAGGCATCGGCTATGCAATCGCCAGCCAGCTCGCAACAGCTGGCGCGGATGTAGTGATCAACGGTCGCTCGGAAGAGAAAACCGCGAAGGCTGCTGCACGCATGAAGGACGAAGGGCCAAGTGCAGCGCCGGTGCCGTCGCGGGATGTGATGCTCTCATAGGCAGGCTTCCCCACGTACACATCCTGATCAACAACGCCGGCATCTTCCAGCGGATCGATTTCTTCGAGGCTTCAGCCCGGTCAGCCAGTCATTCCAACATGGGGTGAAGGACGAGGAGACCTTGGTGCGGTTGCAAATCTGAGCGACAAACTTCCTCAGACGCGGGACTTTTAATAATATCAGCGCGTTCGACGCGCGAGGACGAGCTAGGTGATGTTGCTCCGGAGGAGCATACCGCGCATGCTGGCCGAAGACGAATTCGCCGTTCTTTTCACCGAGCGGATTTGGGAACTCGCCGCCGAGAAGGGCTTGCCGTTCGGCAGGGAACCGACGGAATGCGCGCAGCGTTGCGCGGGCTTACTGGCTGTCCCCACATAAAGAAGGCTTGAGCCCACAAGCGTGTGTCGACGACGACGCCTCCTATTGGCCTGAATCCCATCAGCGTCCATCATAGGCGCCGTTTGCTTGACATGCCTACCATATCCAGATGCGGCACGTAGTCTGTCCGAAAGCGTACAGGAACCAGACAGATTTTCTATCGTTAGTTCGTGGGACCGCGCGATAGAGGCCTGCGCTCGCAAGCCTCTCAACATTGTCCGCCCCTCGCGCGGTCTCGTCTTTTTCCTCTTTCCTCAATTGCCCGGTTTCGGAGGGGTTGCCTGCTGGACAGGTCACTCGCGAGATCATCGATACCAGAAACGGATCCTGGCGCTTCATAAGCCAATCTCAAAGCTAAAGCCGAAGGTCCTCATCACCCGCACTTGGCCCACCCTTTGCAACCCCGATCAGCGTCGGGCGGGATTAGTCGGGGGTGGGCCGCACAGGGTACTCATGTGCATGGCTGTCGGTTGGTCCACAATCCCGGCACGACCCGCCATCCTTACGATCCGAGCGGCCCCTTGTTCCCGGAGGCCAACTTATTGATCAAAGAAAACCGGCAAACTGCTGCGGCGGCCCAGTGCGCCACTGAACTTTGAGGATGCGAGCTTAGGACTCTCACGTGGATACCGAACGTTCCTGCTTCTGTGATCAGACAAGCAAAATGCCCCGCGGAGTTTTGCGGGGCATTTTGCATCAGGGGTTTTCGCGACCGAGGGGACGCGATATGCAAAAAGAATGACATAGTTCTGAAGCTAGTCAATTAACTTTAAGTTACTGATCTAATTGCCGAACCCGTTCGGCGTTGGATCAATCTGATCAATGACCCCAGGTCCAGGGTTTCTGACGGTTTTTACGCGCCGCGCAATCGGCCACATCGCCATCACCTGTGCATTGAAAGGCTTCATCAAGTCCCGTGGATCTCGATCTGGGACAGCCACCGCTGGTAATCCTCGGCACGCGATCTCTGCGTTGGAATGAAATCAAGGCCCTCGCTGCGATGTGTGGGTCGAAGTCAGCTTTTCTCACTGACGGGCTGTCGCTGGAGGAGCGCGATCCGCTTCAACCGCAGCGCACGCTTTTCCAGGAGATGCCACGAAAGCCAGCCAAGCAACCACGCAGTCGGCAGGGAAAGCGCAAAGACCGCCCACCACGTGCTGTACTGGCCGAGGGCGTGGTTCATCATCTGCTCCACTGGCCAGCCATAGAGATAAGTTCCGTAGGAGGCGTCGCCCAATCGTTCGAGAGTCGGCAGGCGTATCACCGGCGAGGTCGCGATGTAGACAAGCGGATAGGCGAACAACATGCGGCCGTAAAGATAGCCGGGCCAGAAGACGAGGCAGAGCATACCGAGCGCCACGAAGATCAATGCCAGGACAATATTGGGCTGCCGCTTTTCCATCGCGAACCAGAGAAGCGAACCGCAGAAGAAGTAGGGAGCGATAAAAGTGAAATCCGTCAGGAACCGTATGTTTGGCCACGGATGATCGAAGAAAAGCTCCCAAGTCACGCCCACGGCGAGGGCAAGTGCCATGATCGGGGCTCGCAGAAGCCCGATTACCATTAATCCGGCGACGATGAGGTAGCAGAAGATTTCCTGCCCGATCGTCCAAAGAGAGCCGTTGACGGAGGTGGCAAGCCAAGAGATGGCGGGGTCATAAAACTGCACATGCGGCAGGGTCATGCCAAAGTTCGGGTTGAGCAACGAATGAAGGGTCGTCTTCATATGAAGCGACTTGAGCAAGTAACCACTGACGCCCAACGGGCTGAACAAGGCACCCAAGACATAGACGCTGAGCAGCGTACAGACGATAAACGCCGGGTATATTCTCAGCGCCCGCCGCCAGAGAAAACCACCCGCGCTGCCGAACTGGGCGCTCTGCGTGACGAGGAAGCCGCTGCTGATGAAAAAAACATAGACGCCGAAGAGGCCGAGGATATTACCCTCTCCGAGCAAACGCTCAAAGGGCTCGTTCGCCGAGGTCTTCTCCGAGATAAGGAAGGCATGCGAGAAGATCACCGTGGAGGCTGCCACGAGCCTGATCATGTTGAAGTTCGGGTAAAATGCCTTCTTGATCTCGCTCCCATGCATGCGAACCTCCCGCGCCTCTAAAGCTTAACAAACCATTAAGGTGAGTTTCGAGCGTTGTCACGAGCCGGTGTGAAAACGCGGCTAAGCCGCGACAATCTCCCGAACGACCATCCTCACGCTGTGTCTCAAGCGCTCGGTATTCCCTAGGTTAAGCTCGATGAGAGCGATATGAAATTTGCTCGGACAGCCGATCGACAGGAGGTCGCTCGAAGTATGACAAAGCGCTGCGGACTGAGGCACCACTATGAATCATGCTCTTTTAACGTGACTTCGGAGAATGCTGTGGTGAATGGGACGGTTGGGTTTCTCAATCAAGACAAAGGGATCGGCTTCATCACGCCGGATGACGGTGGCCAAGACGTATTCGTGAATGCAACTGCGATCTAAGGGTCGACGCTACGGCGCGACGGCCAGAAGGTATCGTACGAGCTTGGCCAGGATGGCAGGATCAGGAAGTCTAAGGCGGAGAGCGTCAAGGCGATCTGACGCCGCTATCTGCGATGAACATGCTCTCATCATAGGTGCTGTTAGTCGGATCGGAAGTACGCCTTTGGACACCGCCGGATCAGGGGCCAGCCGAAGTACCAGGAACCCAGACCCGAGCCGATGCCTGGTGGCCTGATGACAGGACCAGGCTGCCGACAATCGCGACCATGGCGATCAGGATAACGATGATGGGAAACGCGGCGCCGGACGGCTTATCTTCATGGTAGATCATTTAATTGCTCCTGCGGCCCGGCGGCGCATAAGACACCGCCGGGAAAAACCGTGTTAGGCCTCGATGATGTAGACAATCGTCAGAGCATCGGGATCGACGATGACGATCCGGCCATCCGCAAGGATGAAGAACCGGTAGCCTTCATACTGCGGAACGATCTTGACGATGCGCGTCGGCAGCCTTTCCAGTCGGATCTTCTTCGGGATTTTCGTTCCGACGGAGACCGTGAAGTCGACTTCCTTCACGGGCGCGACATGGACTTCCTTCACCACCGTTCGAATTTCGGTCTGCTGCTCGACCGAGATGTTGACGTTGGTTTTGTTTGTCGTCGCGTTCTGATCGGTCGACTGCATCGACGTATCACCGGTGGTGGAGCCGCCACTTGTGCCTTCGGCGGGCTTGGCATTTTGCGTGGTGCTCTTCGTGCCTGCGGTGGCCGAACCGCTACTATCCGTGGTGCCGGACTTGGCGGCGGGCTTCTGTTCTGTCGTGGCGCCACCACTGGCGTCTTTCGAGGTAGGTTTGGTTTCTGTCGAAGTCTTGCCGGACGCACTTCCGCTCGTCGAGCCATCGGTCGAAGGCTGCTCAGCGCTCTTTTTCATGTCAGAGCCCTGACCGGATTTCTGCTGAGATGACTGGCCCTTGCCTGGGCAGGCGCCGGAAACGTCGGGGGTGCAGTCGGTACCGGTCTTGGCGGAGCCCGACTGCGAGCCGGCGTCCGTGCCAGACTGAGAGCCGGACTGGGCCTGGCCGCTGTTCTTGGTGTCCTGCTGAGCTGCCGCCGGCAATGTTACAAGTGGCGATACACTGAGTGACAGCGCAGCCACCAGCATGGTGAGATGATTGCTTTTCATAGTTGACCTCCGAGAGTAGACGATGCCCGCCCGCATTCTCATGCGGTGCAATGCGTGTGAAAGGGCGGCTGAAGCCGCCTGGCGGTCACTGAATGACCTGGATGACCTTCCGAGAGGAAGGTTCGACGATCACGCGCTGGTCGTTGACGATGGCGTATGCATATTTCGGGTCGTCGGGAATCGGCGTCACGACCACCGTCTCCGGCAGCGGCTGTCCGACGACGACCTTCTCCTTCACCACGACGCGTTCGGTCGGGGCGGGAGCCTGTTGAACATAGGTCACCACCTTCTGCGGCGGCGGATCGATGACGCTGCCTGCCACGCCGCCGACGATGCCGCCGACAGCTGCACCGACCGGGCCGCCGACGATCGCACCCGTTGCAGCACCACCCGCCGCACCTGTGACCGTCGACGACTGCGCAAAGGCAGACGTCGACGCCAACAGGACACCAGCGGCAATAGCTACTGATTTGATATTCATCTGTTTTCCTCCTTGAAGCGGTTGGCTGTAGCGGTTGGTTCCGCTGGAAAAGCAAACCGTCAAAAGGAGGATGTGTTCCAGACTTAAGACCTCATGCCGGGGCTTTGTCAGACCTTGGTCCGAGCCCGCCTGGATACCTCTGCCTACTGCGTAGGAAAGCGGCTCAGCATCCGATCCTGGACGTTTTCTTCGCCGACGATCATCGCTGCAAGCGAGATGGCTTTCTCGCGGTCCGCGGTGTTTGTAATGTAGCCCTCGAGCAGGACGACAGGGCCGAGCATCCTGATCTCGATGGCAATGCTGTCGATATCCGGATCAGCGGAAAGCGCCGCTTCGATTGTTGCAATCGTCGATGCTGAACTGTGGCCTTGCGAGCAGCGCTCTTGGTTGGTGTTATAGGAACCGAACCTCATACCGTCCTCCTGTCCTGTCCTGCCCCTCCACGGACCTTCATGTTACCTCACCTAATATGAGAAGCGGGTTCTGGGGCGCCAGTCCGACCTAAGTCCGTCTTCCTCTCTGCGCGATCCGGCTTAGATTCTTCTGATCCTTGTTAAAAGGACACCGGGGAGGTTCGGTCACCCTGATCTCCAGTCAGAACCTCCCTGGTGAAGAATTGTCGATCCATGGCGGGGCGTCGCGTCTTGGGAATAAAGGGCGGCTATCCGGGAACGATTTCGCCCCTCTGATGCTTGTGATGAACGGTCAGGAAAAGTACAGGCTCGATCACTTGGCGAGGTTGCCAAAGCCCTTGTCCTCGCCTGGCCGACAGACGATGGCAAGGGAACGGGCCTGGATGCTATTCAAGGCAGTTTTCGCGAAGCAACAAAGTGCCTGGCTGTGGGCAGCGGTTAAAGAGTCGTAGGCGTTCGCGCTTCGGTTCAAATGACTTCCAAATGCAATGACATGAGAAGATCCAGCGTAGCCGGATGAGGCCGCCTGCGGCCTCTTCTTCTCCGAAAGTAGAGGGGTCTACGTCAGACCAAAGTCCGTTTTCGCCCGCATAACAATGTTAGAGTGTAGGCACGTTGAAGGCGATCTTCCAACATTGTCGGTGGCTGGGATTTCCCGCTCCGAATTGAATGTGGGAGAACGGCAGAACTCAACAAGGCAGTCCTTCATCTGTACGAAAGTATCTTTGTCGTTGGCGTGGCGAGAGATCTGCAATGCTTTCATCTTCAGAGGAGGATCGACGAGGGACCTTTAATTCTGAGCAGCCTTTGGTCTCAGTGGTCATCCCGGCTTTCAACGCTTCCACCTATATTGAGCGGACGCTTCGATCCGCTCTGCGCCAGACCTACACCGCCCTGGAGATTATCGTCGTCAATGACGGTTCCACGGACGACACGGCAAAACTCGTCGAGCAGAAAGCGATGTCGGACTCGCGGATCCGTCTCCTCTCCACACCTAACCGTGGTGTCGCGGCTGCAAGGAATACTGGGATCGAGGCATCATCAGGCCGATTTGTGGCATTCCTTGACGCCGATGATCTCTGGCACCGGACAAAAATCGAAAAGCAGGTGAACGCTCTCAACCGGTTGTCCTCGCGGTGGGCTGCGGTCTATGTGCAGCATTGCCTCATCAACGAAGACGACGAGGTTATCCAGCCTGGAAGTTCCGAAGTTGCAAGGGGATATATCTATGCCCGACATCTGAATTTTAAGTATATAGGCAATGGGAGTGCGCTTCTCGTCCGGCGGAATGTCGCGCTTGAAATCGGTGGGTTTGATAGCTCATATTCAGCCGCCGGTCTTGGAGGCTGCGAAGACCTCGATTTCGAGCTCAGGCTGGCCACGCGCTACTGCATCGAAGTCGTTCCCGAACGACTGGTGGGATACCGAAAGCATCCCGGCAGCATGTCTTCCAATCACTCTCGAATGGGCAAAAGTGCTTTGGAAGTGATTAGGCGTTCGCTGGCCGCAAATCCGAATCTCCCGCAATACGCGGTCCGGGGAGCACTCGACGCCACTCAAAAGTATGCGTTTTGGGAATTTCGACAAGCTCGGGCAACATATTTGTCGCTTGTATCCATTTGGTCCATACTGCCAAAAGACCCGTATTTCGTGGTTCGGCTTGTAGTTCAGAAGGGGCTGCGCGGAATACGGCACTGTCTTCGTCTTGGGACGAGCACCGCAAACGGTGAAGACCCGCCGCGAATGAATAGGTCGAAATTCGATGATCAATTTGCTCCTTCGCTTCTCGAATGCCCAAAGGAGCCGCCGCGGCTACGCCGTCATGTAATGCGTCTGACGGCTGTGGATGCGATGCTGAGTTCAACTCTTAGCCCCCAGCGAACGTCACTGAGACGGACGAAGGTGGAATGACAGGGGATAGCGGCTTGGAAAGCGGCCCGCCATGTTTCATCCCGCCTCAGTTCTCGACAACCCTCGCGAGCAGCTTTTCCAAGCTATCTTCGTTCCTGACGCCAAGTTGATAGAAATAGATTATCTGGGTTGCGAGTTCGTCGCAGGCATCGCCGTCCGTTATTTGCCCGGTGGCGCAGATATGATCGAAGACTCTTTTACAGATCACAATATCTTCGTTCTGCAATGGTGCATCGGTTGCAGCGAAATCAGCTTTGGTCATGGTGGACATCTCCCACGAAGATGCCTGAGTTTCTAACATCGAGCCTGAACCCAGGATGAAGGGAAACCGCTGCTGCCTATAGCTTCACACTGAGGAATCAATCCCCTTCCAACGTGCGAACCACGCTTCGCTCTTGCGACGATTGACGGTTCAACTCGAAGCCACATGTAACATGCTTCGAGATTGCAACCTGCATTTTGCCTTGACGCACTCTCGCGAGGGTAGGCGCCACTTCAGTGTAGATCCGAATCGTCAAGCATCGGCGGCCAGAGGTTTCGGGACTTTCCACTCGGAAAGCATCCGGGTCGACTGGTCTGGCCTCCCGAAGAGATAGCCCTGCCCTGTCTCGCATCCGAGCCGATGTAGCACGTCGGCCTCCAGTTCATTTTCGACTCCTTCGCCAACAACCTGCAGGTTCAAGCCGTGCGCCAGCGAAATGATCGCTCGGACGATTTCCAATACGGTCGGATTTCCGTCCATGCGCCGGACAAAAGACTGGTCGATCTTGAGCTTGTCGAGAGGAAGATCGGCAAGGTAGCTCATCGATGAGTAGCCGGTCCCGAAGTCGTCCAAGGCAATGACCACTCCGGTTTCGCGAAGCGCTCGCATCTTTGCGATAGCGCCCCCCCCTTGATCGAGGAACGCGGATTCCGTCAGTTCGAGGCACAGGCGGGAAGAGGGAAGTCCGCTGCCGGACAAGGCTTGCCTTACATCGGCCTCGATGTCGGATCGCTCGAACTGAAGCGCCGAGACGTTGACGGCAACACCGAGGTCACCAGGCCACGCGGCCGCCTCGGTACAAGCTTCGAACAGCGTCCAGCGGCCGATCTCGCAGATCAAGCCGGAGGATTCGGCGATCGGGATGAATTCGGCCGGCGATATCAAACCGAACTCGGGATGGTTCCATCGGATCAGGGCTTCCGCACCTAAAAGGCGCCCGCTCGCCAACTCAATCTGCGGCTGGAACAGCAGGAAGAACTGCCGGTCCCGGAGAGCGTCGCGCATGTCCCGCTCCAGCCGGCGCGACCGGGCCTGGCGAACGGCGACAGACGGATCGAAAGAAGACCACCGCCTGCCTGGCGCGGCCTTTGCGGCATCCAGAGCGGATTCGGCGGCGTTCAGCAGGGCGCTAGGGGCCGCCGTGTCGCCTGAGCGAGATATTCCGAGGTAGACCGAGATCGGCAAGGCCGCGCCGGTGAGTTGTACAGGCTCCTCGAACAGAGCCAAAAGACCATCGGCAAAATCTTCGATGGGAAGCGCATCTGTCGCGGCGGTGGCGATGCCAAAATGGTCGCGGTCCAACCTTGCCAGCAAATCACCGGCGAATGCATTCCCAAGCCGCACTGCCACGGCTTTCAGGACCTCGTCGCCGACGTCGCATCCAAGCGTGGCGCAAAGGTAGGAGAAACGTTCGATATTCAGCACCGAGACGCAGCTCCCACCCTCAAGGCTTGCTAGTCGATACGCGAACTCCCGACGATTGAGCAGCCCGGTGAGCTCGTCCCGCTCGGAGAGCGTCTTCAACCGCTCTTCATAATCATATCGGGCGGTGATGTCCCGTATGATGAGGCAACCGGCAAATCGCGATCGCGCCGTGGCTAGATGCGCATCCGGCTGTTCAATTGGCGAAATCGTGACGGAGGCCTCGTAATACCCAGCCTGCGCGGCGAAATCGACAAGGGCAGTGTGCACCTTGCCCGGTTCGGCCTCGTGCTCCGAGACCAGCCTGCGCACGATGTCGATAACCGCGGTCCCCGTGCTGCCGAGAAGCGAGGCGCCGATCTCGGCTCGCAGCACCGCCTTTGCGGATTCGCTCGCCTCGACGATCCTTAGATTGCTGTCGAATGCAACGACACCGTCCGAACTGTCGGCGATGATCCTTCTCATCAGCCGTCGGGTGTTTCGAGCCTCGGTATTGGCGATGGCGACAAGCATGCGCCCGAGATCGACTCGTTCGTTCAGAGCGAGCATCCACGCAAGCAGCAGCGTCAACCACGGCACCGCCGTTCCGACCAGGATCGCGTACCGCCACTGCAGCAGGAATGCGCCGATCTCGCCGACGGCAACGATGGTCAGTGCGACCGCCATCATCGTGACTAGGCTGGTTGAACGGCTGCAGACGACGCCGACGATCAGCAAGGCAGCAAACAAGAGTTCCAGCGGAATCTCATCGACCATTCTGAGGGAACGGTTCTGGAGCAACGTCTCCGACGCGAGCACGTGAATGAGCGGGCCGGCGATTGCGCCGTAGACGGGAACGGCGAAAATGTCTTTCAGCTCGGCTGCCGATGCTCCCACCACGACCGAGCGGTCTCTGATTGCCTCGGCCGGGACGGTCCCGTTCAGCACGTCCGACAAGGAGAATGTCGGAACGGTGTCGGGTCGTATCGAGTAGTCGATCAGCAGAGAACCGGAACTGCCGTCGATCCTGCCAAGGGCTGCTGCGGCGGATTGGATGGGGTTGCCATCGAGCTGGCTTCCCAGATCGAAACGGCGGACGATCCCGTCTGCATCCATCGCGACATTGGCGAATGCAGGCCAGGCATTCTGAAGGAGCTGCGGGATTGGTCTCGTCACCGCGGTCTCAGACGATGACGCCATCTCCTGCTGCCGGAACACCGGCAAAAGAACCCCTCCTCCGGATCTCGCCAGCGCCGCTGCAAGAAGCTCGTCCTCCTCAGTGCTGGAGAATGCGCTGAAATCGACGTCGAGGAAGACGTCCTTAACGCCTGAGGCGACCAGCTTGTCGAGCAGTTTCGCGTAGATGCTCCGCGGCCAGGGCCATGTCCCAACGGCGTCGAGGGAGTGCTTGTCGATCGCAACGAAGACGACGTTGCCGGTGGCGGTGCGAGGCGCCCATTGGAAGCGCTTGGCAAAAAGGCTGTTGTTGATGCCCTGGATGATGCCGACGCTGGATCCCGCCACCGGCAGCGCCAGCATTGCGGCGATCAGCAGAAGCCGAACCGTGATCGTGCCGATGCCCTTGGAGAGATAGTCCCCAGCCGCCTTCCTATCTCTCACTTGTCCTTGCCTTTACCGTTTCCGCCGGAGTTGCCGTTACCATTGCCACCGCCGTTGTTGTCGCCCTTGCCGCTGTTTCCATTGCCATTGCCGCCGGAATTGCCGCTGCCATTCCCATTGTTACCGCTGTCACCGGAATTGCCGTTGCTGCCGTTTCCTCCGGAATTGCCATTGCCGCCGCTGTTGCCGTTTCCGTTGCCACCGGAGTGGCCGTTGCCACTGCTGCTACTGGAATTGCTGCTGCCATTGCCATTGCCGCTGTCGTCAACGTCGCTGGCGCTGGAACTGGTGTTTCCGCTCGTTGCCGAAGAACTGCTCGTGGCGTCGGGGGTGGCGCCGGCGAGTTTCGTGGTGCCGACGGCGGGAATCTGGGCGACCGACGGCGCGACCGAGGTGATTTCGGGCTTTGATAGCCGGCCCGCCACCGTCATGCCGGCCTTCTTGTCGACAGTCGCGCTCTGACCCGGCGCCACATTCGACCGCTGGCCGCTGGCGAAGGAGGTGACCTGGACTAGGCCGCGATCGACGGAGACGGAAGCTTTCGCCTTACCGACGGTCACGTGAAAGATCGTTCCCTTGACTACCGCCGCGAGATAGGGCGTCTGTACTGTTGTATGCGGCTGGCTTCGCTTCTCGATTTCAAGGTCCAGCGCACCGACCTGCTGGTAGATCTGCGTCTTCATGACAGCGGATTCGTTGGTGGTGATGGCGGCAACCGTGTTTGGCTGGAAGGTGACGCTCTCCACCCCTCTGGAAAGCTGAACTCGCCCCCGCGGACCAGTCGAAACCCATGCCCGGTTGGGGACCACCTCGCCGGCGCGCAAGTCCAGCCAATTCGTCCTGTCGACGGTATACTTCACCTGATCCGTCGCCTTGACGACCCGCCACTCGTCGGCAGCAGCAAAGACGGCTGTCGGCAGCCAGATCAGTGCTGCGGTCAGAATTCGAAATATTGTCGACATGAATGCTATCCCTCGTCCTTGGGACAAGTGAAGCATGTTCCAATTAAGAATGATTATAAAACTGGGTGATGATTCTAGGAATTGTATGATGAATGCCCGGACGCTCGGCCGGAGGAATCGCAGATCCGCCAGGCCAACGAGGGGTGGGCAACGACACCAATCAAATTATGGCGCTCGCGTTGTCAACGCGGTGGCTCCGCCGCTTGGAAGTCCAGGCCGGGAACCATGTGCATTTCCAACTCCTTACCCATTCACTGAGCGTTTGCGTCGTGCAGCCCAGCTTGGCGGCGATCGAGGAAACCGGTGCCCACCGCGAGGAATATTCCCCTTCGTGATCCAAAACAATGCGTTACACCGCATAAGCTGTAAGAAGGACGCTCGATCCATGAGCTAAATTGGGCGTCACGCGTTTTAGTGACATCCGCCGAGCCGCGGCTCGCGTTTGCAGAGCGAGGCGACGGACCATCTAGTGGAAATTCGTGGCTTCGACTGTCAGGGTATCGATATGCAGGGCCCTGACGACGTTGTCCCTCGCCAGCGGTTATCGAACGGGCAGGCCGGGTTTGTCGGCGAAGGCACACAGAGACAGATAGGCCATTCCAGAAGTTGGCCTTGAGTTCAGGGCGATCCGACGACCGCCCATTCGAACCGTCGCCGGTGACCTATTTGGCCACGTGCCACACTCCTCCAACGCCATCGCCGTTGGCTTCGCCGGCTTTCTTATCCTCGACAAAGGTGTAAAGCGGCTTACCCTCATAGGCCCACATTTCTTTGCCATCCGCAGCTTTAACCAAAGACCATTCGCCTTCCGCCTTGGCCTTGGCTCCAGCGTGGAACGCCGGCCACTTCTTCAGGCAATCGCGATCGCAGTTGGATTGGCCCTTTGTATCTTTGTCGAAGGTGTAGAGCACCACGCCTTTTTCGGTGGCCAGGACCTTGCCCATTTTCGTCTCGACCATCTTGGCCGGCTGGGCCGCCAACGCAGACCCGGTCAAAGCAGTTAGCGCACCTAACACGCCACATTCTCCGAACTGCGGCTCAGATCCGCAGCAGCACACTGGCGACGGCGCCATTTATCTCGCGCTTCGTGTGCCGTGAGAAGCCACGGGATGCAGCGACCCCACCTGTCCCGGTAAACGTTGCATTACGTTTGCGTGATTTATTAATTCGTTTGGATACATACTTGTTGGCGATCCGGCTGTGCGTCGGAAATTGGGGGGCCTTCAATGCATCGTCCGAGTATAAAATCCAGCCTGCTCCTGATATTTGGCAGCATAGCGCTGCTTTTCGGCATTGTCGCATATCTTGCGATCGATGGTCTAAGCAAGACGAACGGGTCCACCGAAGAAATCGCGACGAAATGGTTGCCGAGCGTACAGGCTTCCCGGGTGATCAATCTCAACATGGCAAACCTGCGCCTCGCTTACCGCGATCACGTCATCGCACAGACGGAAGCTGACAAGAAATCGCGCGAAGAGGCCATCACCGTCGCGGAGGATACGGTTCGCAACTCGATAGATGCTTATCTTCCATTGGCGTCATCGGACGGCGAGCGCCAGTTGATCGCCGGAATAAGAGCAAACTTCGAGAGTTACATCGCCGGCAGGCCGCAGCTTCTCGCCCTATCCCGCGCAAACAAGATAGGTGAAGCCGGGCAATATCTCGGCGGAGAGATGCGGACCTACTCGGATAAGCTGAAAGAACTGACGGCGTCCCTGGTTGAATTGAATGTTATCGGCAGCAAACAGGCTGCCGACGCGAGCAAGACGACCTACGCGTCGGTGAAGTTCTACCTCTTTGCCGCGATTGGTCTCGCAGGCCTGCTCGTCGTGGGCGCGATTGCCTTTGTGCTGACAGGCGTCGCCAATCCCGTGACCCAGATCACAGCCTCGATGAGGCGACTGGCCGAGGGCGACACCGGTTCCAACATTCCGTTCGCCGGTCGTGCAGACGAAATCGGTTCCATGGCGAGCGCGGTGGAGATCTTTCGCCAGGCCGCTATAGCAAACAAGCGAATGGAGGTGGAAGCGGAGGAAAACCGGAAGCAAGCGGAGGCTGATCGCATCGCCGCCCAGCAACAAGCAGAATCCGATGCCGCCGAGCGTTTACGCGTCGCCACATTGGGTCTCGCTGCCGGCTTGAGGCGGCTTGCTGCAGGCGATCTTGCCTTTCAGCTCGATGAGGCGTTCGCTCCCGATTTCGAGGCCCTGCGCCACGACTTCAACCAATCTGTCACCCAACTTGGTGGAGCGTTGAAGTCGATTTCCAGCAGCATCACCACCATCGATGATGGCACTCGCGAAATCTCTTCCGGGGCAGGCGATCTTTCAAAGCGTACGGAACAGCAGGCCGCCTCGCTTGAAGAGACGGCCGCAGCACTGGAAGAGATTACCGCGAACGTGGCGAATTCGAGCAAGCGCACCGAAGAGACCCGTAAGGTGGCCACGGAGGCGAACCGAAGCGCTGCGATGTCTGCGGAAGTCGTTTCCCACGCCGAAGAGGCAATGGAACGCATCGAGACCTCGTCGCGACAGATTTCCAACATCATCAGCGTCATCGATGAAATCGCATTCCAGACCAATCTTCTCGCGCTCAATGCGGGCGTGGAAGCGGCGAGAGCCGGCGAAGCAGGCAAGGGTTTTGCCGTCGTAGCCCAGGAAGTGCGCGAACTTGCCCAGCGCTCGGCAAGCGCTGCCAAGGAAATCAAGGGCTTGATCCTGAACTCCTCGAAAGAGGTGGAAAACGGCGTCAAGCTCGTGCGCGACACCGGCCAAGCTCTCACGACCATCGGCAGCTTCATCACGCAGATCAATCAGCACATGGATGCGATCGCAACCTCTGCCAAAGAGCAGTCGGTCGGCCTGAGCGAAGTCAACATTGCAGTCAATCAAATGGATCAGACAACGCAACAGAATGCGGCCATGGTAGAACAATCGACGGCCGCTTCCACCTCTCTCGCTCAGGAAGCCCAGAAACTTCGCGAGCTCGTTGGCCAGTTCAGGCTCGAAGACGCCGTCTCAAACCAGTCCGCGATTCTTCGCTCGACGGCGAAAGCAATGGCTCAACCTGCCGCTGGCGCAACCGTCCGGCTTGCCTCGCAGCGACGTTGACATCTCTACCCCGTCCGGCCAACTACCGGGGCTCTTGATGGGAGCAGAATATGAGACCGTTTCGACGTCTGGAGAGCGAGTTCTACCCTGGTGAGCTTTACTCATCGGTGGGGCGCGGCGATGCTGCGTCCCACCCTAAAAGAAAGCCATTTGTTTGTTAGGTTCATTACCTTGGCGCGGCCTAGGGGAGACTGTGAACGCGTCGTTGGTGTCATTTCGCTCGATTGGCCCAAACACGCCAAGGCCGCGCCGTTCAAGCGTAACGATCAGATGCTGGACATCCTGCCTATCGGTGTGATGCACTTCCCGGGCACCGGCATTCAGGGCAATCTCCCCGACAAGGCGAAGAAGCTCCGTATCCCTGTCTGTGAGCGCCTCCCCCTCCTAACGATCGAACTGAGTCAATTGACACAGCCCGCAGCCGCCGAGGTCACTCGGGCGACGCCGCCCGCACGTCGACAGTTCACCGATCGGCGCCATTGAATTCCTGCACACGCAAAGCGCCGAGATCGCATGCTGCCACACACCGGAGGTTCACAGCCCGCGTCTCCGATCCGTCGGGGCCAATCCCCTCTGCAAAGGGCTGCACCCCCAGGTTTTGCAGAACCTGTGAGCGAGCTTGTGCGTATTGAAGGTGTAGGTTTCCAATGCGCTCTCGTCCGCTTTCAGCTGGAAACTCAACGCGGGAAAGAAGGACAAAAGGAAGCCTTTTCTCCGGCAATGAGAGCAATTGCAACTGATCGCACTGTCTGGAAGGTCCGCTTCAACTTCAAATGACACTGCACCACAGTGACAACTTCCTTCATATCTAAGCTCTTGAAAGGATACGAACCGCGGCCCTGTAATATGGATGAAGTCTAACCGAGTTTTCGTAGCCCAATGATAGGGAATCGCTCGCGTGTTGATCGAAAGCGGTTGGCGATATAGGTTCCGCACGCGAGTCTTGGAATGGAAGCTAAGAGGAAGTTTCATGCCTACCGGTACAGTCAAATTTTTCAACGACGACAAGGGATTCGGCTTCATCACGCCTGACAATGGCGGAACGGACATGTTCGTTCACGTGTCTGCTTTGCAGCGTGGCGGTTCGCTGAAGGAGGGTGACAAGGTCAGCTTTGAAGTCGGTCAGGACCGCAAGACCGGAAAGTCCAAGGCCGAGAAGGTATCCGTGCTCTGATCCTGGGGCGACCGCATTCTGGCTGAAGCTCAATGAAAATTCCTGCTCTTTACCTTGAGGGCGTCAATGTGAAGGTCAGAAATTTATCCCGAGCCCGATACTATGCCGAGCGACTTCCCTAAAGCCCGAGATTTCCGCTAATCCGGGATTATAAGCTCGGCATAAATCCGCATTCGATCTGCTGTCTACTTCGCCCCGCCCTACGATCAATCGGCGAGAGATTGACTCGTCGAAATTGGCTTTGAAAACGTTCGCTATTGGCGGGCAAGGTTTCGCAATCCACGCCCGGCGTTCGGCTCGCCCTCATATCTGCAGATAACGTGCAGATGGGCATGAAAAACATGCTGGCCACCGGCTGAGCCGACATTCCAGCCAATGGTGAAACCATCAGACTGGAATTCCGCGCGGTAGCGCTTTGCTTCCGAAAGCATTTCTCCGTTGGCAACACACCATCTGCAATTTGCTACATTCATCAGGTTCGTCTTCTATCCAGCCCGTATTTATTGTGCATACATACCGGTCATGAGTGACGCCGCCAATCCATCGACTACTCGAAATCAGCCCGCAGCGTTTGTCGCGGGGGCAATCATAGGCACTCTTGGAGGTCTGATTGGGCTGGGGGGCGCGGAATTCCGTCTCCCGATCCTCATCAGCCTGTTCAACTTTGCGGCGCTGGAAGCCGTCATCCTGAACAAGGCCATGAGCCTCGTCGTCGTGGCGACAGCGCTGCCGTTCCGTGCTGGAACTATCTCCTTTGGAACAATTGCAGATCACTGGGCGATTATCGCCAACCTCCTTGCCGGAAGCCTGATCGGAGCCTGGTTCGGCGCAGGATGGGCGACACGTTTGAGGTCGGAGACGCTCTACAAAGTCATAGCAGCCATGCTGATCATCATCGCTGTGGTGCTGGTTCTCGGTCATGATGCGACCGCCGGGCAGCCGTTGGTGACTGGAGTAGCTCAGCTTATTGGTGGCGTGATCGCGGGCTTCATCATCGGTATTGTCGCAGCCTTGCTTGGCGTGGCAGGCGGCGAGCTGCTGATCCCGACGCTGGTGTTGTTGTTCGGTGCGGATATCAAACTGGCTGGCAGCCTCTCTCTTGCAGTCAGTCTGCCCACCATGCTTGTCGGCTTCACACGGTACAGCCGCGATCAGAGCTTCTCGGTCCTTGGCGGTAACAAAGCGTTTCTGCTGATTATGGCAGCAGGCTCGATAATCGGGACCTTTGTCGGCGGGCTGCTTCTTGGCCTTGTCCCGAATTCCGTACTTCTGCCAGCGCTAGCGGTGATTTTGCTGATATCTGCAATTAACGTATGGCGGCACAGCTAGCCGATAGAGATTCCCTGTTCATTCGCCGCGTCAATGGGCGTCGGCGTCGTGGCGTTCCTGAAGATCAGCCACGACCTTCGGCGATCCACCCCGGAAACGGGTCTCCGGACAGAATGATATCGCGGCTTTAGCGATCGATGATTCCTAAGGATCAGAGTTTATCGAGGAAAGCCAAGAGTTCGTCGCCAGCCCGGAAGCGCCCATGCGAGAGATCATTGTACGGATCGATCTTGGCAAGAGCGGCCTCCTTTGGCCGAGCCACAACGAGATCACCGTGCTGTCCACGCCTGCATCCAGCAGTTCCATTGCGGCGCTGTGGCGAAGGACATGAAGTGATATCCGCTTTGATCGTAAAGACGGACAGCCCTTGGACGCCGCCAAGACGTATTTTGCCAGAAGGTACTGCACCGCATCGGGGCTCATCCGCTCACCGTGAATGGTCGGAAAAAGAGCATTCGAGTTCCGCATGGGCGGTTCGTCCAACCACGCTTTGAGTTTTGCATTGAGCATCTTGGTGATCGGCGTGGTCCGCTCCTTGCGACCTTTCCCGAATGTGTGCGCCCATTCCAATAGTGACGGCGCTTCGATCAAGCCCGACGAGTTCGGAAAGGCGCATCTTGTCGGTACAGCCGTCAGCATCAGGACATAGTCCCGCCGCCCAACCCAAGTTCGCAGATCAGGAGCCGCGAGGATCGCTTTGATCTCGTTGCGGGTGAGGAATTGCACCTCTCGGTTCGACCCGATCTTCCCAGGGATGGCAAGGACCCGCTGAATTTGTAGCAGGAAAGAGGCTTCGAAAACGAGCCCACCAATCATCGAGGAGCTTTCATTAGGCAGGAAAGCGCCAAGAGCGGTCCTGTCGGCGATCTTGCGTTCTTTAGAACCTTGACCGTCTTCATGATGTTCGGCGCAGGACCCTGCTGGCCGATGACCATCGAACGAGGGTGAGCAATGTGTTAATCGTCCTGGAAGGCACGAGATTAGAACGGACGCATCGATGGCTGGGTCGGGTGGTGAACGCATATCTCGCAAGCTCGCGGCGCTGGCGGCCAAACGCCGCCGAGGCCGGCGGGCTGTCGAATGGGACTGCACAAAAGTCGAGAAAACTCACTGAGGGATGAGGCAATGGACGAAGATCATACGAAACGCATGATCCTTGAATTCCTGAGGAAGCACACCTTGGCGGTCATTGCGACATGCCACCGCAACGGAACGCCGGAGGCGGCTACGGTCGACTTCTCGGTGCGGGACAATCTTGAGATCGTGTTCGACACTTTCAAAGACACACGGAAGTTCAACAATCTCGCGGAGCGTCCCGGCGTCGCATTCGTTGTCGGATGGAACGACAACATCACGGTTCAATACGAGGGTGAGGCAACAAGTGTTCGTGCCGCAGATATCGAACAATACCAGGAAGCCCATCTCAACAGCGTTCCGGCCGAAAGGGAGTTCATCGAGAGAGGAGCAGTGATGTTCAAAGCAACGCCGCGGTGGATTCGATATTCCGATTTCAACAAGGAGCCTCCCGAGCTGATCGAGATTCAATTCTGACAGCCGCAACGGCTTCGGGTCTCGACACGGCGATGCACATTCTCGAAGCCTACATGCAGCGTGTTGCTGACGATATGATTGATGTCATTCGCCATGAGGGTTGCCTTGAATGCATCAGGGACCATCCGCGTTACGAAGAGTTGTTTCCACTTGGCCTATATGTTTGCGAGCAGTGATGCGGGGTCAGCCCAATTGGCACGATGGCATTGGGCCGACGGCCGCTTTGGGCCGAACCCGGTCTTCCAACGCATTCAAACTATGCCGAGCTTTCAATCCTGGATTACCGGAAATCGGGATCTAGGGAATGGGCTCGGCATAGTCTCGGGCTCGGTATAAGTCCCCTTATGCCGAATTCGGCATAACGGAACATAGATATCGCGCGTCTTCACGGCAGCCCGATCCCGGGCATCGGGACTGCCCGGCGAGCCATGGGCGAACTCATCGCCGCGACCGGTCGGAAGCTTGAATGCTTCATCACGATCCGCCAAAGCCGACAGGTCGCCGGAGAGATCGAAGAGCTGCTGGGCGACAAGGTGCACAACCTCGCCTTCCCGTTGGATGCGTCCGTTGATCGCCATCATGCTCGATCCCAGCACCACACGCCGGCGTCGCTCGAACAGTTTTGGCCAGACGACGACGTTCGCCGGGCCGGTCTCGTCTTCGATCGTCAGAAACATCACGCCCTTTGCTGATCCGGGTTTCTGCCGGACGAGAACGAGGCCGGCCGTCATCAGCCAGCGACCGTCCCGGGCAGACATCGCCTCCTCGCAGGTGACGATGCTGCGCGCCGTAAGGTCTTTGCGCAGGAACGCGATCGGATGCTGGCGCAGAGTAAGACCCGTGTGGCTATAATCCTGGATGACATTGTGCCCATCCGTCATCTGCCGCAGTTCAACATCCGGTTCCCGCTGCTCCGCGATCGACTTGCTCTCGCGCTCGGATGCCGCGGCAAATAATGGCAGCGGCTCGTCACGCAGTGCCTTGATTGCCCAGAACGCATCGCGGCGCTGCAGGCCCAGTGACGGCAAGAAGGCATCGCCCTCAGCCAGTTCCACCAGCGAAGCCGCCGGTACGCCGGAGCGCCGCCACATGTCGTCGACACTGTCGAAGGGCTGATCGGCGCGGGCGGCAATGATTCGGGCGGCATCGACCGCTGCAAGTCCTCGCACCAGCCGCATGCCGAGCCGGACGGCGTGACGATCGCTGCCTTCGATCTGTTCCAGCGTGCAATCCCAACGTGACCGATTAATGCAGATCGGGCGGATTTCGACGCCGTGATTCCTGGCATCGCCGACGATCTGGGCGACAGCGTAAAAACCCATCGGCTGGCTGTTGATCAGAGCAGCGCAGAACACGTCCGGGAAATGGCATTTCACATAGCTCGAGGCGTAGGCGATGAGGGCAAAGCTCGCTGCATGGCTTTCCGGAAATCCGTAGGAGCCGAAGCCTTCCAGCTGCTTGAATGTCTTTTCGGCGAACTCCGGCGAATAGCCGTTCCGGATCATGCCCGAGACCAGCTTCTCCTGGAACCGCGACACGCCGCCGGTGACCTTGAATGTCGCCATCGACTTGCGCAACTGATCGGCTTCGCCGCCGGTAAAGCCGGCGCAGACCATCGCCACCTTCATGGCGCTCTCCTGGAAGAGCGGCACGCCAAGTGTCTTGCCGAGAACTGCCTCCAGTTCGGGTGTTGGATATTCAGGCTTCTCCTTGCCCTCACGCCGACGCAGATAGGGATGCACCATGTCACCCTGGATCGGACCAGGTCGGACGATCGCCACCTGGATCACCAGGTCATAAAAAGTCTTGGGCTTCATCCGGGGCAGCATCGACATCTGCGCCCGGCTCTCGATCTGGAAGGTACCCAGCGTGTCGGCCTTGCGGATCATCGCATAGGTCTTGGGATCCTCCTGCTCGATGCCGGCAAGATCAATCGGTCTGCCCTTCTGCTCTTCGATCAGCCTGAACGCTTTTGACATGCAAGTGAGCATGCCGAGCGCCAGGACATCGACCTTCATGAATTTCAGCGCCTCGACGTCGTCCTTGTCCCATTCGATCACCTGCCGATCGGCCATGGACGCAGGTTCGATCGGCACGAGATCATCGAGCCTGTCATGGGTCAGCACGAAGCCACCCGGATGCTGGCCGAGGTGGCGAGGCGCTCCCATCAGCTGCTGCGCAAGCTGCAAGGTCAGCGCCAGCCGACGATCATCCGGATTGAGGTTGAGCTCTCGAAGGTTCCTTTCGTCCGCCATCTCGGCCGACCAGGACCACATGCCCGATGATAGCGCCTTGATCATGTCCTCCGGCAGCCCGAGCGCCTTGCCAACATCGCGGATGGCGCCCTTGGCGCGATATTTTGTCACCGTCGCACAGAGCGCCGCCTTCTGATGCGTATAGGTCTTGTAGATCCATTGAATCACCTCTTCGCGCCGTTCGTGTTCGAAGTCGACATCGATATCCGGTGGCTCGTCGCGTTCCTGGGAAACAAAGCGCTCGAACAGAAGATCGTTGGTCTCGGGATCGATCGATGTGATTCCGAGGATATAACAGACAGCAGAGTTCGCAGCCGAGCCCCGCCCCTGGCAGAGAATACCCTGCGAGCGGGCGAACCGGACGATCGAAAACACCGTCAAAAAATAGGGGGCGTATTTCATGGTGCGGATGAGGTCGAGTTCATGCCGGACGACTTTCAACACCTTTGGTGGCAGGCCTTCAGGATAGCGCTGCGGCACGCACTCCCAGACGTAATGCTCAAGCGAAGCCTGCGCATCCTTGCCCGGCACGATCGCCTCCTCCGGATATTGATAGGTCAGTTCTTCGAGCGAGAACCTGCAGCGATTGACGATTTCCATCGTCCGCGCCAACGCTTGCCGATAGCGGGGAAACAGCCTCTCCATTTCCTCCGGCGGCTTCAGGTAGCGATCGGCATGGCGTTCCCGCTCGAAGCCGACATCGTCGATCGTGGTCCTGGTGCGGATGCAGGTGACGACATCCTGCAGCTGCCGCCGCGAAGGCTCATGGAAGAGCACATCATTGGTCACCACCGTCTTGACCTTGAAGCGGTTGGCCATGTTCGACAGTTCGTACAGCCGCATCTGGTCGTTCGGCCGCCGGCGAAGCGATAGAGCGAGATAGGCTCGGTCCTCGAAAATCTCGGCCATCTTCCTCAGCTGCACGGCGCAGGTCTCGTCCGGCAGATCGGGAACGAGAATGCCGATGAGGCCTTCCGCATAGAGCGTCACATCATCGAGATGCAGGATGCATTTGGCCTTGCCGCCCCTGCCCTTGCCAAGCGTCAGCAATCGAGTAAGGCGCGAATAGGCGGCACGATCGGTGGGGTAGACGAGGATCGACATGCCATCAGCCAAATCGAGCCGACAGCCGACAACCAGCCGGAGGCCAGTGGCGCGCGATGCTTCCAGTGCCCGGACGATGCCGGCCAGCGAGTTGCGATCGACGATGCCAAGCGCCTGGATGCCCAGCAGCTTGGCCGTGGCAAACAGCTCGTCGGCCGAGGATGCTCCCCGGAGGAAGGAGAAATGCGTCGTCACCTGAAGCTCGGCGTAGCTCATGCGAAGATCCCATGCAGGAACCATTTGTGCGAGCCGGTCGCGGCATCGACACCGTCACCGGAGCGAAAAATCCAGAATCGTTCGCCGCTGTCATCCTCGACGACGAAGTAGTCCCTTACCGCATCGAATTCCGCGCCCCGCGTCCACCACTCGCCGAAAATCCGCTCCGGCCCGTCGGCGCGTTTCACCCGCCGGCGCTTGCCGCGCCAGGTGATCGAGACCGGCGGATGATCCGGCAGGAGCGCGATTACCTCGACGAGCTCCGGCTGGACGAGCAGCCGAACCGGCCGCGGCCAATGCAAGCTCCATGACGTTCCAGTTTCTTCAGCAACGGCGTTGACACGCTGGACGCTGCGTTCGGGCACATCGCTGGCCACTGGCGCCACGCGATAGACGCGCTGGCCGCGATTGCCGATCACGTCGATCAGCGGGGCGATATCGACGACCTCCTCCTCAATCAGCGAAGACGCCCTCTGTGTTTCGATGAGCGGTTCGGACATGACGGCGACGAGCGAGAGTTTCTCGATACCGAAACCCGGTTCGATCTTCTCGATCCGATCCTTTAACAGCTTCGTCAGCCAGGCGACGTCGCGGGCGGGTTTTGCGGTACCGGTGCGGATCGCCTGCATCGTATTGTCGACCTTGTGGACGATCAGATCCGTGCGGCGAACGCCAAGGCCCTTCTTTTGAAGCGCTTCGCAAAGCTGGACGACCAGGCGCGAGACATATTTGGCGATGGTCTCTGGCGCGCCGATCGGCTCGGCAAAGGCGCGGCTGATCTCGATGGTGTCCATCGAGCGGATTGGCTCGATCGGTTCCGGCAACCGTCCATAGATCTGGTCGAGGCGCCGGCCGATCTCTGGGCCGAAGCGAAGGGTCAGCGGTGCACGCGGCGTTGCCGACAGCTCGCCGATCGTCTGAAACCCGAGTGTCCGCAGGCTGGCAACGATCTCGGGAGGTAGCCTGAGCGAGGCGATCGGCAATCGCTCGACGAAACGTGCTGTCTCGCCACGCGGAACGATCACGGTCGCGCGCTTGCTCACCCGAGCGAGCGCATGGGCCGCACCCCAGTTGTCGGCAATCGCAACGCGCGCCGTCAGACCCCGGGCATGGAAACGGTTGACGATACCGGACAACATCAGGTCTTCGCCGCCCTGCAAGTGGTCGGCGCCTTCGGTGTCCATGACGATGCCGTCCGGCGGATCAACCGCGACAACAGGGGAATATTGCGTCAGCGCCCACAGCGCCAGCCGTTCAAGAGCTGCGGTGTCGGCGTTCACTTCAGCCTCGACCATCTGCAGGCCCTGGACGAGCGCTTGTGCCTTGGCGGCCGGCATATTGACATGAATACCGGCTTCGCGCGCCTTGTGATCCGCAGCCGTGATCCAACGCTTCGAGCCGCTTTTCGCGACGACGACAAGTGGGCGCTCAGCCGACAACTCGCCGGCGCCAGCCGTCCGTCTGATCCTCTCGATCGCGAGATCCGGGAGATAAATGGATACGACCCGTGGCATCGCACGCTCCTACGATAAACTCTGCGCACTCACCCGCTTTCACCCGCATCAGCTCAAGCAGCCACCTCGGACGTCCGACGCCCGTAACTGGCAGCTCCTCCGATGGCAGCACACTCACCCGCCACCTGGACGTCGAGGCCGTCGGTTGCCCGAAATCCGAAGCCTCCGTCTGCCGCCGCCATCGGCGGACAGCCAAACCCAGCGTGCCCGTCTTTTCCGCCGCAAGCTGCAGCCGTCTGGAGGCGACCATCGGCAGGCGAACGATCTCGCCGACGACGGCGCCCAAGCCGCCATAACCAAGGCCCTCCTCCATGGTCGCAAGGACATCCTCTTCCTTGTCGGCTTCGGCAAAGACCACACGATCGGGATGAAGACCTGCCTGCGCGAGCGCCGGGAAAAACAGGTCGGGACGCGTCAAACACCAAAGGATCTGACCCTTTGTCCGGGCCGCGATCCCGGCAACGAAAAGCGCTGCCGCTGCCCCATCGACTGTTCCCGATCCGCCGCCCGCAAACTCATGCAAGGCGCCGTAAGCAAGGCCGCCGCCTGGCAGCACTGCATCAATCTCGGAAACCCCGAAGGCAAGGCAGCCGGCCTTTCTCGCAGCACCCCTTTCAAACGAGGCGATGCGGTCGCGCAGATCGGAGATCACCCTGTCGCGGGCAGCAGTCATCGTTCACGAACCTCCTTTCAGGTCGTGTTGGAGTATCGACGTCATGTCGTTCAAATGCGGATGTTCTCTATCTGTTCCCCTCTGCTCCAAGAGTCAAGCAACCGGAAATAGGAATTTTATCCCCCAATTTTAGCAGGCCGGCAGATTCGCGTGGCGAATCATGGCTATGGGTCGCCTTGTCGATTTCCCGGCCCCGTACAAATTTTTGCCGGGGCCACAGTCTGATCATCGACGGCTTGGCATTCTGCAAATCTGTCAGCTACGATGCTAGCGGTGTTCAACGGAAACGGTCGCAGCTCGATGTGCAATCTGTACCGCATGGAAGACAAGGACTGGGTTGCCAAGTGGGCGCAGGACGCCGACAGCCTGATCAACCTGATGCCAGCCTACCAGATGAACCCGAACGAGACAGGACCGATCGTGCGCAACACCGCCGACGGTCGCAAGCAGCTCGTCCATGCGCGGTGGGGCCTGCCGTCGCCACGCTTCGCCCTCGAAAAGGAGGCCGAGAAGAAAGCTGCAAAACTTCGCGCCAAGGGCCAGGAGGTGGATTTCGAAAGGCTTGTCCGCGAGCAGCTCGACAGTGGGACGACGAATGTCCGGAAGCTGAATTTCCCGCATTGGAGAGATGGTTCGGGGTCGAGAACCGCTGCCTCGTGCCCGTCACGAGTTTTGCCGAGCCTGATCCGGCGAGCAAGCAGGAAGGCGGGAACACGCCGAATGCCTGGTTTGCGCGCGACGAGAGCAAGCCGCTCATGTTTTTCGCGGGCCTCCATGTTCCTCAATGGACCAGCGTGCGAAAGGTCAAGGACGGGCAGACGACGGATGATCTCTACGGCTTTCTGACGACCGACCCGAACGCGATCGTCAAGCCAATCCATGACAAGGCCATGCCGGTGCTGCTGCTGACGAAAGAGGAGACCGATGTCTGGATGAGGGCGGCATGGGACGAAGCTAAGGCGCTTGCCCGGCCGCTGCCAAACGATGCGATCATCGTGACCTCGCGGGAACCCTATGGAGCCACCATCATCACGAAAGCTGGGGAACCTGTCGCGCAGCCGACACTGTTTTGAATGTCTTGCGCACAGTGGGAAAACGAGCGCCTGGCAGGATTATTGCGACGGGCAGCGGTCGCTGGACCACGCCTTCAAGCGGCTCGCCAAGCCGGTGAAACGGGCCGCTTGAGCCTGCGGCCCGTCAGAGATCGTATCGCCGGTCGAGTTCTCGCAGCCCCGCGTGAACCTCATCGATCGAAATTGGTTCGGGCGTGCCTGGAAGGTGACGCAGCGCCGGTTTGGAATCGACGGCATAATAATCCGATGCCCAGGCGGCGAGGATTGTCCGTTTGTCATCAACGGAAAGTGCCGGTGCCCTCACCACATCGATCGGCCGCCGAAACTGCAGACCCTGGACCAGAACCGCTGGCCCCATCGCCATCACATTGCTGGCCACCTGCTGCAACATGTTGTCCATCATCGGTCACCCTCATCGCACGTGTGGATCTCTATCGCGCCGCGATCGAGACGCGGCTATTGCGTCGGTTGCCGGCGCCAGCAGATCGTGTTTTTCGGCAAAGGCTGCAAACAGGCCGCGCGCGGTTTCTGCTTCGATCTCGCCGCGCAACGCAGCACTGCAAGCCTTCAGCGCAACTGAGTGCGCGGTATCCCTCAGCGACGCCGGCCATTCGGAGAGATGCCGGTAGGCGTCCATCACGCCGCGGACCTGTGCCGGAAAACCGAGGCCGACAAGGATCGTTACAGGCTCTTTGAACATATCGGGTTTCATCGTTTTCCTCCTTCCAACCCGGGAACGCCAACGGGCGCCGCCACAGCGGCGCCCACCTCGATGGATTTTGATCACGCAGCCTTCTGCGCTTCGATCTGTGCCGGAGCAGCCGGCGATGCGAGAACAGGCTCGCTCTGGATGTCGATCTTCCGCGGCTTGAGCGCCTCGGGGATTTCGCGAACGAGTTCGATCGACAGCAGCCCGTTCTTCAGGTCCGCCCCATTCACCCGGACATGGTCGGCGAGCTCGAACCGATGCTCGAACGGCCGGCCGGCGATGCCGCGATGCAGGTAGCCTTCCGCGGAAGCTTCCTGCTTCTTGCCGGTGACGGTCAGAAGGTTGGACTGGAAGGTGACTTCGAGATCGCCCTCGGCAAAGCCTGCCACCGCGATCGAAATCCGGTAGTGGTCATCGCCGGTCTTGACGATGTCATAGGGCGGCCAGTCGCTGATGGAGCGGGCGCGCTGAGCGTTTTCGAGAAGATTGAAGACCCGGTCGAAGCCAACGCTCGAGCGGAACAGCGGTGCGTAGTCGTAAGATGTTGCCATAGCCATATCCTCCTTGAAGCAACATGGGTACGGGATCGCCGAAAGCGGCGCTCCCAGCAAGGCCAGCCCTGTTACCAGCGGCTGGCGGCAATCGATTTGGTTTTTGAGATTTCCGGATTCAAGGGCGCTCGCAGAAAAAATTTTGCCTTGTCCTTAGCTCTGCGTTAGCGGCTCAATCGAGCGCATAAACCGCGGCATTATTCTGGACCTCGCGCAAGCCTTTGTAGGAGGCCTGACGCAAATTGCCGTCGTCGTCCCGCCGCGGATCTCGATCTCGGCAATGAGCGTCGGGGGCGAAGACGTAGTTCTTGCCCTCAACGGCACGACGCGCGTCCGCGTCTCAGCAGATGGTTCGCAGCGCCCATCGGGCGCGCAGGGGATGGGCGACGCCTGCGCCGCCCATCCCCACAGAAAAAAGTTTCGATCTTCTGCACTGTGAGGTATTCATCACAAATCCAAAAGCGCCTGTTTAGCTTCGACGCGTCAATCCCCGGAGTTGCAAAACATCGGGTCGTTCCTCCGGTCCCTGTGCAAAGACCTCGCTGATCCCGTGCGATAGTGTCGTCTGATTCCATAGATCTTGAACAACGAAAACCAAGGAATGGCGCATGTTTGCAATCGTCGGGGCCGCCGGAAGAGTCGGCTATTCAACTTCATTGGCCTTGCGCAAGGCGGGCCAGCCTGTCAGGGCGATCCTTCGGGACGCGACAAAAGCAGCGCGGCTGCGTGAGATTGGGTGCGAGATTGCTCTCGCCGATCTGCAGGATGCGGGCTCCCTCGCCCAAGTGATCGACGATGTAGACGCCGTTCAACTCATCGTCCCGGTGTCGCCGACGGCGCCCGATCCAGCCGGAGATATGCGCCGATCGATCCAAGGTATTGCCAAGGCACTCGACCAGGCGCGCCCAAAGCGGGTGTTAGCCATTTCCGACTATGGCGCGCATGTCGCCGATGACATAGGGATGCCCAGCGTTTTCCGTGAGCTCGAGACGCGACTTACCCAGATCGATAGCCACTTGCTTGTCCTGAGATCGGCAGAACATGTGCACAATTGGAGTCGCGTTATTCCACGGGCGGTTGCCTCCGGCGACTTGATGACCTTTCAAGATCCGGTCGATATGACGCAACCAACGATATCGGCCCAGGATCTGGGCGTGATTGCTGCCGATCTCTTGCTGCGTCCCGACAGTGGAAATAACCTGGAGGTTATCCACGCTGAAGGACCACGCAGATATAGCGCCAGCGATGTTGCGACGGCGGTGAGCCAATTATCGGGCCGGCTGATTCACGCAAGGGCGGTACCTCGCTCGCAATGGAAGGAGGTATTCGAGCGGACCGTGCCAGCGACCCTAGCCGACCTCCTGATTAAAGCCAACGATGCCAAGAACATGGGTGGCTTGATCGACATCGAACCGAACGCCGGCGAGGTTCGCCGCGGCACCACGGAGCTGATCGACGCGTTGCGGCCGCTTTCTTCACCTGAGTAATGTCACCTCAGAAGTGCCGAAGGTCGAGCAAGCGACACCCAAGCCTCAAGCGGGGTCAGCCGGTGTGACCTGTTCATCGCCAGTTCATTCAGTAGGTATAAGCATCTATGCTAGAAGGCGAATGCACCCAAGGGGAATGTCATGGGACTTTTCGACGGTTTGGGCAGTATCGTGCTTCTGCCCGCCGCGGGCTCGCTCCTTGCAGCGTTCGTTCTGTCGTCGCCGGCGCACGCCTTGACCATGAAGGAATGCAGCACGAAATATCAGGCAGCGAAGGCCGACGGTTCTGCCGCCAACGTAAAGTGGAACGATTTCCGCGCCAAGTTCTGTGGAGCGGACGCTGCCGCTGACGATAAGGCCGACGAGGCGGATGTCGCTAAGACAACCGACAAAGAGCCGGCGAAGCCGACGACCATGGCGCCGAAAAGCGTCAAGTTCCCGAAAGCGGTCGACAAGAAATACTCTAGTGAGACGCCGGCCAAGGGCCGCCTTCACACCTGCGTCGACGCCTATCACGCCGCCAAGGATGCTGGATCGCTCGGAGATCTGAAGTGGATCCAGAAGGGCGGCGGCTATTGGAGCCTCTGCAACACGAGCATCAAGGCCGCTGGCTGATCGAAGCTGCCTTTAAGTTTCGGAAGACAAAGGCCGCTTCCGCGAGCGGCCTTTTTCTTTTCTCGTTACTGCCGAAGTAAGAACGCCCTGGCAGGTGCGATCGGTTGGCTTTATGGTTCTGTCTGTCTCCACTGCTTCATAACTGACCAGCCTGGCTAACCGCGGCGCAGGGACGGAACTTTGAGCTTTCCGCGGAAAAGGCCTCGTTTTTCGATCGGTTCGAACACAGCGTCCGGACCTTCTGGGTCCAGAATTTCGTTATCTGCGAGCCATTCCGCAAGGTCCGAAATCTCCGGCGTGAGATATGGGAGCAACGTACGCGAGGCGGGCTGCGCGCCGGGCCCCGGCCTCGTTCTGACTTCTTCAATTGCGCCGATCAGCGATCCACTCCGCTCGACGATTGCCGAGAACTCTTCCACTCCGGTACCAAGGTGCTCGGCGAGCATGTCGTTTCTCAGGTGCAGCAGCCGTTGCGCAAGAGCATCCGAGCCCTGCGCCTCGAACGCCACGTCGCACTCATTGTCGAACCGCATGGACCGGTTATTGAAGTTCGACGAACCGACACGCATCGCCTGGTCGTCGACAATCATGAGCTTGGAATGGACGTAGACGGGAGCGCCCTGCGCCGTTACGGGATGGTAGATGCGAAATCGGTTGCGCCGGTCGTGCCGCCGCAATGATTCCCGCAACCTGGCACGGGCGGTGTCCATTGCGAGCGAACCAAGCCAGTTATCCGCCTCAACCGGATTGATCAGGACAATTTCAGGGCAATCTATTTCCGCGAGCCTGCGCGCCATGGCCTGAGCAACGATGCGGGACGCGAAGTATTGGCTTTCGGCATAAATGACGTCCCGCGCCGACATGATCATATCGACATAGAGCCTCTCAACCTCTGTCACGCGCTGGCGACCTTCATATTCAGGACTGGTTCGCGAGATCGCGAGATCGACGGCCCCAAAGGCTATCGCCCCGTCGACCCGGGGAAATGCCTGATGCCACTCGGCAGGTTCCAGCTCTTCGCCGCCCGCGAGCTTCCACCGTTCCCGGCAAAGGTCGCCCAGAGCACGCGCGGCCGGGCCGATGCAGTAGCTGGACGCGTCGTGCCACGGGCCATAGAGAACTCCGTTCGGCCGCTTGCGCCGCTGATCGTTGTCGAGGTGCTCGCGCGTGTCCCAACGATCCGTGGTGACGTCTATGCCGCCGCAAAACGCGAGGCTGTCATCGACGACCAGAATCTTCTGATGGTGCGAGCTGCCTACCGGGTGGTTGCCGTCCAGCCTGACTGAAATACGCGGGTGCAGTTTCCAGCGCAGCAAGTATGGAACATTCGAAAACTTGGCCCAATTCGCCAGAAAAGCAGGATTCCAAAGGAGCAGTCGGATTTCAAGATCTGAATTTCGCCTCGCGAGCCAGAGTAGAAAATCACCGACTGCGCGAGGCCCCTCTTCGCTGACATCGGGGTGTCCGAGAGTGACACGAGCGTCGAAATCCCAGCCAACCAAGAAGATGGAACGCTTCGCGGCCTTCATTGCTGCACGCGCTGCGGCAAAATAGCAGTCCGCATCAATCAGTAAAGCAAACTCGTCGGCACGCTCGATCCGCCAGCAATTTTCGGGCGGGTTTAGCAGCGGCTGCGGCGCCATTCGTTCTCCAATACTCGAGTTAGGCTTCAAGCACGGACATAGAGAGGACACTTAACACGCGGATGCCATGACATGTCTCACAATTTCCCTCTCTCAAGCGTAACGAGGAGCCCGTGATCGTAGTTCCCGTTGATCAGGACGCTGGCGACTTCAACAACGGGCAACATCGGGGGAACGGTCTGTGTGCGATGCCCGTTCGAAATGATCCGGCCGGCCGCATGAATCGGACGCGTGTACGGTCGTGTCAGGACGCGTGTCCCGAAACCGCTTGGAACAAAGACGCTCGCTCGCGTGCTCTTGTGACCATCAGGCCATCAGGCCCGCGATCGAGCCAGATTTCGTGGACCAGTTCGTTTTTCCTCGCGAGGCCCTACTTCAAAAACCACCTCTCGAAAGAAAGGCGCGATGGCCGCAACGGGCGACGGCGGACTACCGTTCAATGGCATCGAGGCTGCGTATTGCCTGCGACTGGGATATGTCACGTGCGCTAATGAGGGGTGCCGATCAGTGGCTGGATGTCGTCGAAGTTGCCGTTGCTGGCGGCATCGTACGCATTCAGGCTCCTCCCGCCGCCGCGCGTCCCAAACTCCGTCAACTGCACCAATATCGCCCGAGCGCGCTGTACCGCTGTCCCTTCGTCCAGATACCCGCCGTCGGCAACGTGGACGGCGACCGCGTCGCCATCGTCGCCGACGAAGTCGATCCGCCCGCCAGTGTGTTGATGGGCCACTTTGGTGTCTGTCAGATGCATGACTCACCCCGCCTTCCGACCTTTGAGGTCCGCCTGGATGCTCTTTTTCAATGCGTCCATGATATTGACGACGTTCGATGCGGGCGCTGTCGCTGTTTTACCCTTTGCGGTCTTCTTGGGTTTAAGCAGCTTCTTCTTTTCCTCGATCAGCTTCAGCAGGCTGGCCTGGATCGGGTCGCTGACCATATTCGTCGTCCAGCGGGCTGACTTCTGCTTGATGAGTTTCTGGACAAGGGGAATGAGATCGGGATCGGCTTCGGCCTCGATGTCCTCGAAGTAACTCTCCTCCGGACGTACTTCGTCGCCGAACCGCAGCGACCACAGAACAATGCCTTCGTCGCGGGGCTCAAGGATGACGGCACGCTCGCGGCGGCCCATGACGAGCTTCGAAACACCGACGACCTTGTCGGCCTTCATCGCGTCCCTGATCACGGCAAAAGCCTCGTTCCCGACCGCGTCGTCAGGCATCAGATAATGAGGCTTCTCCAAGTAGACCCACTCTATGCTGTCGGCCGGGACAAACTTTTCGATGTCGATGGTTTTCACAGTGTCGAGCGCCACCCTGTCCAGATCGTCGTCGGTGAGGATCACGTAGTCGTTCTCGCCGCGTGCGTAGCCTTTGGCTTCGTTCTCGTCTTTCACAGGTTTGCCCGTGACAGAATCGACGTACTGCGAGACGACCCGGTTTCCTGTATCGCGATTGAGGGTGTGGAAGCGAACCTTCTCGCTCTCGCTGGTCGCTGGGGTCATCGCAACGGGGCACGTGACCAACGAGAGTTTCAGGTAGCCTTTCCAATAATAACGCGGTGCCATGGGTCAATCTCCTCAGCTAGCCTTGCGACGCGGGGTGGTTCCAGCAGAAGCGGTCTTCGAAGCTGGTCCGCGTGTGGCGCGCTGCCGGCCAGTGCCCTGATTGGCGTTGGCGGCAGTGCGCTTCGGCTTGTCCGCTGTGGCCTTCATCATCCCTGCGCTTTCGCGCAGGGCGGCGAGAAGATCGTTCGGCTTCGACACTTCGACCTTCTTCGGCTTCGGCAACGCCTTGCCCTCGATCTTCGCCTTGACCAGGTCGGCAAGAGCGGCTTCATAGCGATCATCGAAGGTCGCAGGGTCGAAGGTTCCCTTTTTGGTGCCGATGATGTGCTTGGCTAGATCGAGCATCTCCCCCTCGATCTTGAGCTTGGGGATTTCCTCAAAGGCCTTCTTCGAATCCCGTACCTCGTAGTCATAGTTCATGGTCGTCGCGATAAGGCCTTTGCCATGCGGCCGTATGAGCACGGCCCGCATTCGCCGGAAGAGAACCGTGCGCGCTATGGCGACGACATTCGACTTCTTCATGCCGTCGCGCAGAGCTGCGAAGGCGTCGCTACCCACCTTGTCAGGGGTCAGGTAGTAGGGCTTGTCGAAATAGACGTCGTCCACATCTGAGCAGGGAATGAAGGCATCAATCTCGAGGGTCTTGTTGCTTTCAGGGATCGTCGCGGCAACTTCCTCTGGATCGATGATAATGTACTGGCCAGTTTCGACCTCGAAGCCTTTTGTCTGTTGCTCCTTCGGAACCGGGTCCTCTGTCTCGCTGTCGATGAAGATGCGGTTCACCCTGTTCCCGGATGCCTTATTGATCGTGTTGAATGTAATGCGCTCTGACGTGCTTGCCGCCGTATAAAGCGCTACTCCGAAGGAGACCTCACCGAATTTTACGAAGCCCTTCCACTGCGCGCGATGCCCTGTTGCCATGACGTTTCTCCGAATCACCTTGTCGCGACTCAAAGACGTCTCAGGATGATTCGTTCCGACTCGAAACGAATCATTTTTCAATAACTTACAGAATTGCGTTCACAGATTGATTCCGGGTTGAAAGCATATCAGAAGTTACGCCATGCGCTTTGCGCGGAGCGTCCAACCGAGCGGCGAGGAATGAACGGCAACACCGTCGTCCTCTTCTTCCATCCGAAGCTGGTCACGATCCAATCCGGCGGCACGATCCCTGGCAGTTCTTCGGTGCAGAGAAACTCGGTCAAGGCGTCGCCAGTAACGAGACTACCGCGTGATTCCCGCCCGCAATGCTTCAGTGTCCATAGGTTACCGCTCGTCATCCTGATCCCGCTCGTCCGATAATGCATAGCGGGTTTAGTGTCGCTTCAGCGCAGCATGACGGACATTGTTGTTTCCGAGGAACCACTGGAATCGTAGCGAGTTTCTTTTTGCGAACCTTCATCAAGGAGAAACCCAATGGCAAAGACACAGACTTCCCGAGGCCGCGTACAAGATCGCGCCCGCGTAGCGGGCGGCCAGGATCACGAGGTGAAATACGAAGCGGAGAAGGAAGGCGTCTCCAAGGATACCGTCAAAAAGGCGGTCAAGAGCGCCGGAAACTCCCGAAAGAAAGTCGAAGCCGAAATCGGCCGACGCTGATCCGTGTGCTGACGCTCTCAGGGTCTCTCGACCCGGCGACCTCTTGCCTCGCCACGTCGAGGCAGGAGCCTTTATGAGGTCTTCGATGACAAGGGGCGCTCCAAACGACTATCGCATCATGTCGAAAGCTGTCCGGGAATGGTATCGGTACTATGAGGTCGAATGGGACGATCAGGCGTCCTCGTTTCTCTGCGATGCGGCGATCGAGCTATACGACCGCGGCTGCCGATCGGTAGAGGAGATGGCGACGATCTTGATCGGGACCTATGTGGGGCTGGCCGCCACTCGAATCAACGCGCCATCTTCCGACTCTTTGCACTGATTCCTATGATCCGTGGCAACCGGATGGCCCGATATTCACGAGCGCCCTCGGTCCCACTGCCTGGTGACGGCCGAAACCCAAAATGGCGGGCGACCTCAACAAGCCCGTAGAAATCCGGCCCAGGGCGTGCGCTATCGGGTAGTTGAGCCGACAGAAGGTACCTCGATCTCAATAAGAAGCCCATCATTCGTCCAGGTTTTCTCGACACGCCCTTTCAGCTGTTTTTCAACCATCGCGCCGACAATCACCGTGCCAAAACCTTTTTTGGTAGAGGTCGGCGCCGTAGCAACACCCGCCTCCTGCCAGCGAAGCTTGAAGCCGGCGCCGGACGGTCCGTGCATCCAGCTGATTGAGAGCCTGCCTTGTGGCGCGGCAAGCGCACCGTGGCGAGCCGCATTGACGGCGAGCTCGTGGAGAACGAGCGCGACCGGTTGGACAACCGGCGCCGGCAACCTGACATCAGGTCCGCTAAAGACGGCACGGGTTGCCGAAAATGGCGTGACCTGCAACCGCACGAGTTCCTCGACCGAAATACTCGCCCATCGTCGTTCAGCCAACAAATTATGGGCACGGGCAAGCGCCTGCACGCGGTGCTGGATAGCTGCTGCATAAAGGGCTGGATCATCGGCGTTGCTGAGGCGAACGATACTGTCAACAATGGCGAGGACATTCTTCGACCGGTGATCGACCTCCATGAGCAGGCGATGCTCGGAAGCTTCCAGCGCCTCAATCCGCCGGTACTCCGTCATGTCGATTTGCGACCCAAAGAAATACAGGATTCTTCCATCATCGCCATGGATAGGGCTCAGGTGCACGCGATTCCAGAACGGCTCCCCGCTTTTCTTATAGTTCAAGATTTCGACGCTGGCCTCGCGCTCGTCGGCGATGCCCGCTCGAATTTCGGCGACAGCGATCGGAGATGTCGCCGGACCCTGAAGGAAACGGCAATTGCGGCCCAACACCTCTTCCGCGGAGTAACCTGTCAGTTCGAGGAATGATTTGTTTGCCAGCACGATCGGCAGATCCGGCCTACGTGCGTCGGTGACAACCATCGGCATCCTTGTTCGTTCAAACGCGATGGCTGCCAGGTCTTTTCGATCAACCAAGGCTGCTTTTGACGATGCCGAAGGCAAATCTCCGTGCAGTTTTCTTGTTAAATGGCTGGCCATGCTTCCACGCTTTATCAGACGTCGACAAATAACGTCACGCGTGTTCCTTTGTTTCCCACGCTGATCATCTTTTCAGCTCAGATCGATGGCTTCCTTACGCGAACATCACGGCTTCGATGGTAATGCGGCGATGTCGGGTATAGTGTTGAGAAAGATCATCCGCTCATGACCTGATGGATCAGGCGAAACATGTCATGAACCCTTTTTCCAATTCCAGTCGCGCCAGGGAACGCTTCCTCGAAGCCATCCTCCAGAGTGCCATCGAATATGCGATCATCTCCGTGGATCTCGATCACAGGGTGACCACATGGAATGAGGGAGCGCGCAGGATCCTTGGATGGGACGAGGCTGAAATCATTGGCCAGCCGGTCGGCGTAATTTTCACACAGGCAGACCGCGAGACTGGGGTTCCCCAGCGGGAAATGACCGCTGCTTTGATCGATGGCCACGGAGACGATGAACGCTGGCACGTTCGAAAGGACGGCTCGTTATTCTGGGCATCAGGCCAGCTCATGACGCTGAGGTCGGATGACGGCGAACTCGAAGGATTCGTAAAGATCCTCAGGGATCGAACGGAGCAGCGTGAAAATGAGCAGCGACAGCACGTCCTCATGCACGAGCTCTCGCACCGCATCAAGAATACGCTGGCCGTCGTTCAGGCAATTATCAGCCAGTCATTCAGAAGTGCCGGCAGCATGAAGGATGCGGAGCAGTCGATATCGGCGCGCGTCAACGCCTATGCCCACGCGCATGACATTTTGCTGCAGAAGAACTGGCTGTCAGCGACCATGGACACGATCGTCGAGGCGACCGCAGTCAATCTCGGACTTGGGTCGGACCGTCTCAAAGCAAGTGGTCCCACAGTCACGCTGAACCCCCAGGCGGTGTTAGCGTTCTCTCTCGTGCTGCACGAGCTTGTCACGAACGCGACGAAGTACGGGGCCCTGTCGGTTGATACCGGAGTGATCGAAATCGAGTGGTCTCTGCGTCAGGAAGCGGGCGCCGACCACCTCACCCTCCGTTGGCGAGAGCGCGGCGGTCCGACGGTGGAAGCGCCGAAAAGGAGGGGCTTCGGCTCCCGGCTCATCAATTCCAGCCTGTCTGCGTTCGGAAAAGTCTCTGTTGATTATGCCCCGACAGGCCTGATCCTCAGCCTCGACGCGTCGCTCCAGAGCCTGCAAGATCAAAATTGCTCCGACTCTCCAATGTAGGTGCGGCGCCACCCTTGCAAATATCTGCTCCGCGCACGCGAGAACGATGACGCCGACCATCGAAGCCTCCGATGGCCGGTCATGGCGCCTGGTATCGCTCCTAGCCTTGAGGAAATCCAGTCTCTTGAAGAAGCTCTTCACCGCCAAGAGATAAGCGGTTGCAGGGAGGCGGTCGAGATTTTGCTCGCGGAAGGTTTCGTTGAGTTTGGAGCTTCTGGCAGCGTATACGACCGAACAACGATCATCGATCTTCTTGTGCAAGAGGGCGGTCACCGATGAAGGCGATCTCCGATCAGTTGCACCACACAGACGTCAAGGCAAGCTACGGCCTGATCGTGCCTTGATGGAAAAACATTTGCCACTTGAGCCCGTCGTGTTTCCAGACGGAGCTTCGCAGCACACGCCGCTTTGAACCATTTGGATAAGAGCGCTCTGTCTCGTAGGTCAGAAGCACAGCGTCATTCGAGATAGGCTTCACGCTGGTCAATGCTGGCACCTCATAGGTATACCAACTGAATTTACCAACGGTGCAGCTCCATGCAACCATCGGGCCTGCGTTTCTTCGGTGCCGCTTGCTCCATAATGCGGGAAAAATTCGAGTGCGGCGGCCGGCAGTTTGTGCGAGGCCTGCTAGTCTGGCCCGACGTCGTAGAAGCTGAACCGTTCGTGTACGGCCTCCGAGAGCATCTCTAAGGCTTCCTGGGATCGCGGCGCGGGGATTCGCATCTCGGCCGATAATACGCGCAGTGTGCTGCGCCATTTATTCCCGTGGCTGGAAGCCAATCGAT
>NZ_JABDWD010000034.1:0-46609 GCF_019685115.1 Rhizobium sp. NZLR11
CGCCAGCCTCCTGCTCACGCAGCACACCGATGATCTGCTCTTCTGTAAATCTCTGCTTCTTCATTCGTCCGTCCTTCGTAAGGCCGGACTCTAATCAATTCTGGAAGAAATTCGCAGTGGCAGGTCACACGTTCAACAGGTTCGGCTTGGATGCGGCCCAGGCTGCGGCTCCGCTATGATCGGCATCGGCGCCGAGAACCATGAAAACGATGTCTTCCTCCTTGCCCTGGAAGGTATGCACCGTGCCTATCCTTTCCCGCAGCCACCTGGACAGTCTCGATGGAGGGGACCGCATATTTCCGTTCCGGTCCATCCATGCTGCATGGGCCAGAGCCTGCCTCAGGCTGTTCTTGACCTCCTTGAACGGCGAGATGATATAGAGATCCGGCAATGCGCCATTCCGGCGATATGTGGCAGTGAGGACGTTGACGATGAAGTCCGTCTGTTCTGCAACGGTCTGTTTGCCCGCGACCCTACCCCTGACGTCGATCCAGGCGCTGTCGCCATAAAACGGCGGTGCGTCGCCAGCAGGGCGGCGCTTCTCCAGCCCGAATACCATCTTGTTCTGATAGGCGATCCGGTTGGCAAGGCCGAACATCGGATCGATGCAGCGCCGGTGCACCCGGAGAGGACAGCCGATCCAGAGTCCATCCGCTTCCTCGCCGGGGACTGTCGTTCCGTAGCGGTTTGCGGCATCGGCCAGCATCTGCACCGACGCCCGGTTCGGTGAATATTGTCCTGTCGCCGTGTGGGCTGAGAGAGACGAAGCGGCGGTGATCAGCGCGCTCGGAAGTGTAAAGACCGGCTCGATCTGCTGGGGATCGCCGATCGCCGTGACACGGCGCCCCCGCAGCAGGGCTCCGACCGCCGCTTGCGGCACCGCCTGACCCGCTTCATCGATAAAGACCCAGCCGATCGAACCAGCTTCGAGCCCGCGGAATTGCCGGGCGAAGGAGGCAAATGTTGTCGAGACGATAGGAACGATCATGAAAAGGCTTTGCCAGATCGACACAATGTGCTCCCCATCGACGGGGCTATTGTTGGAAAGCAGTTTGCTGATGGCGACAATGTTTCCACCAAAACCCCCGCCCTTCCTGCCAACCTCCGCCAGCCATGCTTCATGCAGCGTCAATGCTGCTTCCAACAATGCCGAGCGCAGACCTGCCAGTTCGTCCTGATGCCACAGGCCGTCGATCTGGAACTGGTCGGTCTCGAGATCGGCGAGACGGTCGGGTGCGGCAGGATGATTGAAAATTTCCCCCAGACGGTCGAATTCACTTCTTTTCCTGGACCAGATTTTCCGCCGAGACCGCAGTGCCTGTTCGGCCCGTTCATGCTTGAGCAACGCCTGTTCCCGCTGAGGTTCATGGATTTTCGCAAGATGGTCCTCGCATTCTGCCAGTGCCTTGCGCAATTCCAGCTGCCGACGCGCATTGGCGCCGACGTCTTGCCGATGCTGCCGGGTAGAGTTGCTCGGCAGCGCTCGCTCCCACCACGCAGGCGCGCTGCGGTCGAGCAGCTGTTCTTCCTCCTTCAGACCCGACAATCCTTCGCGGAGACGCAGCATTTCGGCCGCCGCCGTGTCGCAACGGCCCTGCACGCCCCGGAGTTCGGCGGCGGCTTCCCCGACCCCTTTAAGCGTCTCGCTGCAGAACGTATCCTCTGACACCCCGGCGATGTCGTCATAGAGATCGGCATAGCGTGCATATTGACCGATCTTGTCAAGAACCAGGGCATCGGCGTCATCAAAGGCCGTTGATGCTTCGGCGAAACTCGGCCCCTCGTAACTCTTAAGCCATTCCCAGATGGTCTGCGGCCTGGCCGCGCCGGACCAGCCGGGATTCGGCCTTTCGGTGATTTCCATGAAGGCGAAACGTTCCTTGAAGGCGCGACGGTTCCTGGAGTTGCCGCGCGCGCAGGCGATCAGCCCCCACGGACGGTCGCCGTCGGAAAGCTTGACGGCGGCACCATTGTCCTTCTGACAAGCGACCTTGTGCGCGACCGTCTGCAGATAGTGGAAGGAAGACGCCCTGGCGATCGAGCTTCGCTTGGGAAGGTCGCGCGAAATATTATCCACGGCGGCATTGTTGGAGGAGGCGACGACCATTTCGAAACCGGTAAGGGCCGGGATCAGTGCCGATATCGTGGCGGTGCTCCGGTCTGCGAAGATGGCGCGGCGCGCTGGTCCGTCGAAGGCATCGCGCGCCGTCTTCAAGGAGGAGAGCACGCGGGCGCGCCGAACGATATTATCCGCGAACAGATCGCGAAGCAGCGTCGTCTTTCCCGTCCCCGGCGGGCCGTTGACCGAAAACAGTCCGGTTTTTGAAAGCTCGCCGATGGCCGAATTGATCGCGAACTGCTGCATGAGGCTCATCGCGTGATAAGGTTCGCTGAGCCAGCGTCCGCGGTTGATATTTCCCGGATGCAAGGCCCGAACGATCGCCTGGCGTCCGTCCGCCGTATAGAGGTCGATCCGCTTCTCCTGCGCAAGCGGGGTGAGATATCGCCTGAGCGGCTCGGGAATATCGCCGTGTTTGACGCGCATCATCGCCCGCTCGATATCCTCGATGAAGAAGCTGTTCAGGATACCGATCTCTTCTTCAACGCTTGCACTGTCATCCTCCTCATCCTCGGCATCGGGCGCATGGCTCTCCTGCTGAGGCGGCAGCGACAGGACTTCAGGCCTTTCCGCCTTGTCTTTGTAGCGTATCTCAACGGCGGCGATGGGCATCTCCCGAGGCGAGGCAAAGCCGGCCCAATCGCAGAGCAATTCATGCAGCGTCAGAATCTCGCCGGCGTCGATCGGTTGATCGTCTGTGTCCCCGAAGGATGGCGATCTCAAATGCCGCTGCGCCCGAAAATTTTGAAGCAGTTCCGATAGCTGCCGCTTGCAGTCGGCAAATGCCTCGTAGCTGAGCGAGGAGAGGCCGGATTTCTGCACGCGACCCAGAGCCCAAGGAAGCGTGGAGACCGAAAATGTCTCGAAGATCGGCTGTCCCAAGGGCGTGAGCTGCAGGCTGGCAAAGCAGGTATCGCCATCGAGATCGCCGCGCTCGGCATCCTCATATTCGGCGATATCGGCTGCAACGCTATCGAAGCGCCTGCGGATGTCGGTGACTTCGGATTTGCTGAAGACGCCGAGGAACAGCGTAAAACCCGTGATCTGCTTCCCCTCGGGGATCGCGGGACGGCGGAGTGATGCACCGTCATCTTCAAGCGTCCTTGCATGCAGCCAGAAGACACTTCGGCCCTCACCTGTGACGACACGACTGGATAGATCATAGGGAATGAAGAACTCGATCTTGTGCCAGAAATCGAGAATGGCCAGAAGCCGTTCTCTTTCGGCGCCATCTGCATTGGTCTGCATGAGTTCCTACTGAGGAGTTGCAAAATAGGCTTGCACCTCTTTTAGCAACGATCGCAGCTCAAAATCAAAGACCATGGCGACTGCGCATTCAGGAAGCGCCCAAACGCATTTTTGCGCAACCGGCGAAAATCCCGTCAATGCAGACGCGGCCGGCGTCGCTTGCTGAGCTGCCGTCCCCGATTCCAGCGGAGGACAGTCTCCTGCGCGACGTCGGTCTTATGAGGAGCTGGCTCGACGCTCGTGCGGATCCGTTCGAGGGCTGCACTTGCCTTGGCCGCATAGTCGAGTGCGGCCGGATCGTCCGAATGCACATCCTGGATCGCAGCGAAGACTGCCTCCGCTTCGCCCAATCGCTTGTTGGCCGCAAGGGCAATGCCCCGTTTGTAATGCGCCTGGATGAGATGTGGCCCGATCTCTCCGACCTGGCGGAAAGTTTCGGCGGCCAGGTCATCTTGATGCAGGGCAAGCGCTCGCCGCTGGGCTGAGAGCAACCATTCGATGGCTGCCCGCCTCGTACACGACACTCCATGCAGGACGAAAATATAACAATCTGTACTGAAATATTACATCAAGCTCTGATCTATATTGGGAGCAGATATAACCTCGAAGTACCCATCACAGTAAAAATACAACCAAAGCTTAGTATATTATCGTTTTTTGCCCGCTAAAACTAATCACTTTGGGCCATTTCCTTCCCTCTCAATCCGTATTAACATAATTAAGAAATGTCTAAAAAATAAAGCGGTGACATCAAGGGCCGGCATTTCATACTATTTAATACCCGCCATCGCTCCAAGTTTGAGTAAAGTGTAACGCTACGGGAGGCGTATATGTTCATGACAGGCTCAGGGATGGAGAATACTGACCAGGGACGGAAGTTGGATTCATCTGGAAATACTATACTGGTGGTTGCCAAGGCGGATCTGTTTTCGGAATGCATGGTAGAAGCTCTGGCAAAGAAATTTCCGAACTGTGAAGTGGCAAGCATAACGAGCACAAAGCCGATGCTGGAAAAGGATACCAGCGATATAAAGCTCGTTTTATTCTATCATATACCGGCGCCGGAGCTTCATGAAGCACTGCAGGCTGCCCGCGAAAACCATCCGGAGACCTCCGTCGGACTCGTCGTCGAGGCGATCGATATGCTCGAACCCTATGTCAGCCGGCTGGTGGAGGCAAGGATCATCGATGGCGTCCTGCCGCTCAACCTGCGTCTCGATGTCTTCATGGCCGCAGTGGATCTACTGATGAAGGGCGGCGAACATTTTCCCTCAGCACTTCTCAATCGCCTCACCAACAAGAACGCCCAACTGGAGCCCTCCCTCTATCAGACAAAGTCGGTCGATGCGGCACGCAGCAATGCGCTGAAGCTGAGACGCGACAGCATCTCCAGTTTGACCACCCGGGAGGTTCAGATACTGGATCTCATCTGCAAGGGCACGCAAAACAAGATCATCGCCGACAAGCTGCATCTATCAGAAAACACCGTGAAGGTTCACGTCCGCAATATCTACAAAAAGATGAACGTGCGAAACCGCACGGAAGCTGCGTCCCGCTTCTTCAATGAGCATCCCGCCGGCGATGACGACATGTCCGGCCGGTGGCGCAACTGATCGAACGCGTATCGCGATGTTGGGCGACATGCTTTAACGCTGTCGCTTCAGATCGAGGGGCGCGCGAAGCAGTGCGACTTCTGTCCGAAGCCGCTTGGCGAGCAGATATAAGGCGCTGAGCCGTGATAGGCGACGTGAACCGTTGCCGCAGCAGGGCGCTCGGGCCGATCTGCCGGATAGGTATAGTCTTTCGAGACACGCGGCGCCTCGACCACGACGACACTTTTTTTCGCGACGACGGCTATGTCGTCGTCAGCGACCGCACAGGCACTCGGTCCGATCGCCATAAGCGTCGTTCCCCAGGCGAACATCGCAAAACGAAATAGACGCCAGCCTTTCGGCTGCGCTGCATCTTGTTTTTTCAACATAGCAAAACCCCTCGCACATGGCGCTTCCGGATGCAAGACCGGTCGCGCAATCCGGCGCGGCCAACCTTACTCCTTTCTTCTACATCTGCTGTATTGAGTGAGGCTTAAGCGACCTCAGACTACCCGTGGCGCGTGAGAAGCAGGAATAAAATGATTAATCATTTATTATTCTGAAGAATAGTTGCGTAGTTATTTTGGATAATCAGAATTTTTGAAGTTGACGTCAGCTGTAATCGTCTTATTGTTTAAATAGTAATTCAGTCATCCGAAGAATAACTAAAAAGTTATTCGTATTGAGATAGTCGATACAATGAATATCCAGCCGGATAAGGAGACATGCAGTGCATAACTAAATCAAAAGACTAAATACATGGGAAGGAGTTTGTAATGCGTAGTTTCGTTCCCAGCGAAGGAAATTCTGAGGTAACTCGTATACCGGTGCTCAGGCAACTGGGCACCGCTCTTGTCAATGGTGGGGCCGGCTTCCTCGGTTCACATCTCTGCGAAAGGCTGCTGCAGCGTGGCCACCGCGTCATCTGCCTCGATAATTTTTCGACCGGCCGCCGAGTGAATGTCGATCACCTCGCCGCGAACGCCCGTTTTCACATGGTCGAGCACGACGTTCGCCAGCCTTTCGATATCGAAGCGTCGCTCATCTTCAACTTTGCCTCGCCCGCCTCCCCGCCCGATTATCAGCGGGATCCTGTGGGAACATTGCTCACCAATGTGCTCGGCGCCGTCAACACCTTGGATTGCGCCCGCAAGACCGGTGCTGTCGTCGTTCAGTCGTCGACATCGGAAGTCTATGGCGACCCGAGCCAGAGCCCGCAGCAGGAATCCTATTGCGGCAATGTCAACCCGATCGGACCGCGCGCCTGTTACGACGAAGGCAAACGCAGCGCCGAAACCCTGTTCTTCGACTATCACAGGACCTACGGCGTCGACATCAAGGTCGGCCGCATCTTCAACACCTATGGGCCGCGCATGCGTCTGGATGACGGCCGGGTGGTCTCCAATTTCATCGTGCAGGCCCTGCGCAATGCAGACCTGACGATCTACGGCGATGGTCAGCAGACCCGCTCTTTCTGCTATGTCGACGATCTCGTCGAGGGATTCCTGCGTTTCTCGGCCGCCGGCAACGCCTGCCACGGTCCAATCAACCTCGGCAACCCCGCTGAGATCACCGTTCGCCGCCTGGCGGAAATCATCCGCGACCTGACAAATTCCCGTTCCCGGATCGTTCACCTGCCTGCGGTCACCGACGACCCCCGTCAGCGCCGGCCGGATATTTCCCGAGCCTTGGCCGATCTTGGCTGGCAACCCCGCATCGGCCTCGAAGCCGGCCTGGCGCGCACCGTCGATTATTTCGACGGGCTGCTCGCCGAAACCGAGAAGGCGGAGGTCGTATGAGATGCCCCGCTACATTCTGGTTACCGGCGGCGCCGGTTTCATAGGCAGTCATATCTGCAAAGCGTTGTCGCGCGCCGGCATGATCCCGGTTACCTACGACAATCTCTCGACGGGACATGCCGACAGCGTCCGCTGGGGGCCGCTTATTCGGGCCGAGCTAGCCGACGCCGCCACGCTGCGCCGGACCCTTGCCGAGTTTTCGCCTGATTGCGTCATTCATTGCGGTGCCAATGCCTACGTCGGCGAATCCGTCGAGATGCCCAGGAAGTATTACCGAAACAACGTCGTCGGCAGTCTGACGCTGCTCGAGGCCTGCCTCGACCAGGATATCAACCGGATCGTCTTTTCGAGCAGCTGCGCCACCTATGGCGTTCCCGCCTCGTTGCCGATACGCGAGGAAAGCCCGCAGCTGCCGGTCAACCCCTATGGTCGCACAAAACTGATCTTCGAGATGGCGCTCGAGGATTTTGCCGCCGCCTATGGCATCCGCTTCGCCGCCCTGCGTTATTTCAACGCGGCCGGCGCCGATCCGGAGGGTGAGCTTGCCGAGCGCCACCAGCCGGAAACCCACCTAATCCCCCGCGCCCTTCTCGCTGCCGCCGGCAGGCTGGAGAGGCTGGATATCTTCGGCACCGACTATGCGACCGAGGACGGAACCTGCGTGCGCGACTATATTCACGTCAGCGATCTCGCGCAGGCGCATCTTGCCGCCGTCAATCATCTGATGGCCGACGGCGGCTCGCTCAGCGTCAATCTCGGCTCCGGTCGCGGCACCTCGGTGCTCGAGATCCTCGAAGCCATCTATCGCGCGACCGGCCGTGAAGTCCCCGTCCGCTATCGCCCCCGCCGGGCCGGCGATCCGCCGATCCTCTTTGCCAACACGGCGAGAGCGAAGGCGGAACTCGGCTTCGCTCCCACCCTCTCGGATATCGATACGATCATCCGTACCGCCGGCCCGACCTTTGGACTGGAGATGACAGCGTGAGCAACGTTTCGCAAATCGGCCACGGCGTCAGTACGGCTAAAGCCGCCACCGCGGATGCATTCGAGCCTGTTTTTACCGGCTGGAACCGCGTCGCCTATGGTTTCGGCATCCTTTGCTGGCTGGCCGCACTTGGGTTTTTCTGGATCTGGTGGTGCCAGTCCGCCCATATCATTTCCTGGACCGCCTTTGTGCTCATTACCCTCGTACTGGGCTGGATCACGCTCGTGCCGGCCTATTTCATCCTGATCTTTCTCGATGCGAGGACGATCAGCCCCCGCGCTCCGCTGCCGGAAGGGCGAGTGGCGATGGTCGTCACCAAGGCGCCGTCCGAGCCTTTTGCCGTCGTTCGCGCCACGCTTCAGGCAATGCTCGACCAGACCGGCGTCGAGTTCGATGTCTGGCTGGCCGACGAGGATCCTTCCGAGGAGACCAGGCGCTGGTGCGCGCAGCACGGCGTGCTGATCTCCACCCGAAAGGGGGTGGCGGAATATCATCGCGCAAGCTGGCCGCGCCGGACGCGATGCAAGGAAGGCAACCTTGCCTATTTCTACGACCATTTCGGCTATGAGCGTTATGATTTCGTCGCCCAGTTCGACGCCGATCATGTGCCGACGCCGACCTATCTCCGTGAAATCCTGCGCCCCTTCACCGACCCTGAAATCGGTTATGTCTCCGCGCCGAGCATCTGCGATGCGAATGCCGGTACGAGTTGGGCCGCGCGCGGCAGGCTCTATGCCGAGGCCAGCCTGCACGGTTCGCTGCAGACAGGTTACAACAATGGCTGGGCGCCGCTCTGCATCGGTTCCCACTATGCCGTTCGCACCGCCGCACTTCGCCAGATCGGCGGCCTCGGCCCGGAACTCGCCGAAGACCATTCGACGACGCTGATGATGAATGCCGACGGCTGGCGCGGCGTCCATGCCGTCGATGCGATCGCCCATGGCGACGGCCCGGCGAATTTTGCCGATCTCGTCGTCCAGGAATTTCAGTGGTCGCGCAGCCTCGTCACCATTCTGCTGCAACATTCCAGCCGCTATGTCGTCCATCTGCCATGGCGACTGAAATTTCAGTTCGTGTTCTCGCAGCTGTGGTACCCGCTGTTTTCCGCCTTCATGGCCGTAATGTTCCTGCTGCCGGTTGCCGCCTTGCTGACGGGCCACGTCTTCGTCGACGTCACCTACCCGGATTTCCTGCTGCATTTCCTACCCATATCGGGGGTGCTGACGCTGTTTTCCGTCTTCTGGCGGGCGACGGGAACCTTCAGACCGCATGATGCGAAACTTTTCGGCTGGGAGGGGCTGGCCTTCATCTTCCTGCGCTGGCCGTGGTCGCTCGCCGGCAGCCTTGCGGCCGTTCGCGATCATATCTCCGGCTCCTTCGTCGACTTCCGCATCACCCCGAAGGGAAAACAGCAGCAGCATTCTTTGCCGCTGCGCGTCGTCGCCCCTTATATCGCGCTCGCCGGGCTTTGCGCCGTCGCCATGGCGCTTGCCAGCGAGGTCGCTGCCGCTCAGGGCTTTTACATTTTCGCCGCGATAAACCTCTCGATCTATCTGTTGCTAGCGATACTGATCGTCGTTCGCCATGCGATTGAGAGCAGTCTGCCGCTGCTGCCGCAATCGCACGGGCTACGGCTTGCGACTGCCATGGGGCTTGGGATCTGGGTTACCGGCGGCATGCAGCTGGGCAGCCATGGCCTCAGCAGCCTCGAAGCTCTTTCCCATGGCCAGCCATTCATCAGTTTCACCGAATCACAATTTGCCGTCGCCGGTGCCGGCCTCGGCGGCGGCAAGACCAGGATCACCAAATTTCGTCTCAAATGGAATGGGTTCGGCAACATGGGACGGGACGAACAGGGTGTGTAGCCGGCAGTCCGGCAAGTGTCGAACAGGAGGATGTAATGTGTATCGGATCGAAACTTTATGGAGCAGCCCTTGCTCTCAGCCTGTGTCTGCCGGTGGCGGCACATTGCGCCGAGGCAGCTGGCAAGAAGGCGCCGACGCCGCTCAGCGCCTATGAGCTCTACCGCATCTACGGCGACAAGACCTGGATCTGGAACACCGGCGGCGGTCGTTTCGTCGATGACGGCCGGCGGTTCGTCGCCTGGACCAATGACAAGGGCAAGCAGTCCTTCGCCGAAGGCACGTGGGTGGTCGACGATCTCGGCCAGCTCTGCATGCGCGCCACCTGGACGAATGCAGAAGGTGCGGCCCGCGCCAGCACCTGTTTCGGCCATCGCAAAATCGGCAACACGATCTATCAGCGGCGCCAGCCGGACGGCAATTGGTATGTCTTCCGTCATGCGTCGGTGCGCGGCGATGACGAGTTTGGCAAGCTCGTTCCCATGGATTCGGTCAGTGCGAAAGCGCGTGACCTGAAGCAGGTCCTGCTGAGCCAGGAAGTAGCCCGAAAAGGAGGGTGAGCCATGAAGAAGCTACTGAAAAAAAACCTCTCGACTGCAGCGATAGCGGTGCTGCTGCTGTGTGTCGCCGATATGCCGGGCCGAAGCGAGATGCAATATGCGGGCATTGCCCCGAACCCGGCTGCAGGCGTCCAGACGATCATCGACAAACGCCCCGTTCTTCATGCCGACGGCATCAAGTTCGGCGCCTATGATCCAAATGGTGATTTTGGCGCACAATCGAATGTCGCGACCGAAGCCCTGTTCCTGCCTTGGGAGGACGTCGATCTGGAGACGCTGCGCGTTGCCGATGCCTACGCGCAGGCCAGAGGCCGCAATCTGCTGATATCGGTGGAGCCGTGGTCCTGGGATGTCGACTGGCGGCTGACCTCCGGCCAGCTTCGTCAAAAGGTCCTGCGCGGCGATTACGATGTCAACATGCGTGCGATCGCGCAGATGATATCCCAGCTGAAAAGTCCGGTGATCATTCGCTGGGGCCAGGAGATGGAGGACAAGTCCGGGCGGTTTTCGTGGTCCGGATGGAACCCGCGGGACTATATCACGGCCTACAAGCGCATGATGGATATCGTCCGCCAAGAGGCGCCGGGCACTAAGCTGATGTGGTCGCCGAAGGGCGAGCCAGGCTTGCAGGACTACTATCCCGGTGATGATTATGTCGATCTCGTCGGGCTCTCGGTCTTTGGCCTGGAACGCTACGACGAGCTTGCCTACACCAAGCATCGGACGTTTTCGGAAGCGCTGAAGCAGGGTTACGATCTCGTCGCCGGCTACGGAAAGCCGATCTGGGTGGCGGAGCTCGGCTATCAAGGCGGCGACGCCTATGTCAGGCCCTGGATCGAAACCGCGACGCTGAAGCAGAGCGCCTTTCCAAACCTTCAGGAAGTCGTCTATTTCAACGACCGGGATGTGCATGCCTGGCCGTTCGATCTCGGCCGGCCGGACTGGCGCGTCGTCGAAGGCCTGGCCAACTGACCGCCCGGAAAGGAGAGAGGCCCGCCGGGGTTTGCGGGCCTCTCCTCTCATGTCGGGCGATCGATCATCCTTTGATCGTCGCCTTACCCTCTTCGATGAGCCGGCTTGCCGCATCGGCGGGCAAAATCCGTTCGAAGGCGAGTTCGTCACAGATCGGGCGCAGCACGCGCTGGTCGAACTGGGTTGCGCCCATCGGCACCGGCGGCGGATATTCGCCGACCTGGTCCTTGAGAAGATTGACGTATTTGACTGTTTCCTGCTCCGTCGGGTTGAGCTGCGGTAGTATGGCTTCGCGCACGGCCGGGGACATCGGCACGCCGCGCTCGACGCCGAGAATCTTGCCGGCCTCGATATCGTTGACGAAGAAGTTGATGAATTTCGCGGCTGCCTCGCCGTTCTTTGTCGTGGCGCCGAGGCTCCAGATAAGCGCGGGACGGTAGTAGTGGCCCGACGGCCCGCCCTTCTTTTCCCGCGGCAGCATGGTGATGCCGAGCTTGTTCTTGATGATCAGCTGATAGCCGACCATTTGATTGGAATAGGCCATGCCGATCACCGATTTGCCGATACCGAGGCAATTGGTGTCGATGGTGTTCTGATCGAGCGTCTGGACGTCGGCAGCAACGGTGCCCCCCGCTTTGCGAAGCTTCTCCCAGTAGTCGAACCATTCGGTGGCATCGTCGGCTGTGAAGCCGAGCCCGACGCTTTCCTTCGCAAAGAGGCTCTTGCCGCGCTGGCGCAGCCAGGCGTCGAACACATAGGCGTAGCGTGCGGCATAGGGGCCGCCGCTCTTGCCGGAGGACTTGGCGAGTTCTACGGCGAGCTTGGCATACTCGTCCCAGGTGAGGTCGGGTGTCGGCAACGGGATGCCCGCCTTTTCGAATTCGACCGTGTCGAAGAACATCGAGAAGGAGTTGAGGCCGAGGCCGACACCATAGAGTTTGCCGTCGATGGTGGTCAGTTTCAGCATGTCGGCGCCGAAGGACTGGACGTTCAGGGTCGAAGGCAGGAATTCGTCAAGCGGCATGCACGCGCCGCGCTTGGAATAGTCGGAGATCGTTCCCGGCTCGAGCTGGAAGACGTCGGCGATCGAGCGGCCGGCCATCTGCGTTGCGAGTTTGGTCCAGTAGCCGTCGCCCGAAAGCGATTCACCGACGATCGTGACGCCGGGCGTCTTCGCTTGGTAGAGCTTGGCGACTTCGAGCGTGCGCTTGGCGCGGTCGTTCGACCCCCACCACATGGCGCGCAGCGACGCGTCCTCGGCAAAAGCCGGAATTGCGCTTCCCGCGCCGAAGGCGAGGCCGGCGGCTGCTCCGGCTGAACCCATCAGAAATGAACGGCGGTTGACCTGCATGATATCCTCCTCCTTGTCGCAACATGCCCGCTACCATCCTCCAACGGCGTTGGCGTGCATTTTGCAATAGAGTACGCAAAAAAATAATTATTGCAATAAATAACGTTTATCTTGCAAATTTGCATAATTTGCATAAGGTTTGCCCATGAATGAACAAAAAACCAACGACCAAGAAACCAACGACCAAAAAATCAGACGGCCGCGTCAGGCCGATATCGCTACATTGGCCGGCGTCTCCGTCTCCACGGTGTCGCGTGTGCTCGCCAACGAACCCGGCATCAGCGAAACCGTGCGCCGCCAGATCTTGAAGGTGGCGGCCGAGCACGGCTATCCGGTGAAATCTGCGACCGAAGCCGTTGCCGGCGGGCTGGCGCTCATTGCCAGCGACGGCGTCACCGGCGGTCTCAGCGTCTTTTATGAAGCGATCGTCGAGGGCCTGCGCGCCGGAGCCGCCGAAGCCGGCATGCCCTTCGAGATCCGGATGGTTCGCGAGGATCGCATCACGCCGGACGCCGTGCGCGACTATATGCAGGCAGCAGATGCCGAGGGTCTCTTTCTGGTCGGCATCGACCCGAACGAGATGCTGCGTGACTGGCTGCAGGGCACCATGACGCCGGCCGTGCTCGTCAACGGCACCGATCCCAGAATGCAGTTTGATGGCGTTTCGCCGGCTAATTTTTTCGGCGCCTATGAAGCGACCAGCCGAATGATCAAGGCCGGCCATCGCCGCATCCTGCATCTGAGCGGCTCGCACCGCTATACTATCCGGGAGCGTATCCGCGGTTTTGAGGCTGCGGTGGCCGCCGTCCCCGACGCCGAGGGTCGTTTCGTGCCTCTGGTGCTGGAGGGCAGCGCCAGCCGCGAGGCGCATGAACGCACTGCCGCGGTCCTTGCCGAAAATGCCGGTTTCACCGCCGCCTTCTGCATGAATGATTTCATCGCCGTCGGCGTGCTCGAGGCCGTCACCGAAGCCGGTATGCGTGTGCCGGAGGATTTCGCGATCGTCGGCTTCGATGATCTGCCCTGCGCGCTGATGACCAATCCGCGGCTTTCCACCATGCGCGTCGACCGCGCCGCCCTCGGGCGCGAGGCCGTCTTCCTGATGCTGTCCCGTTTCCGCAACAGGACGGCGGCGGCGCGCCACATCTGCCAGGCGGTCGTTGCCGTTGCGGGAGGGACCGTTCCGAATGCCGAAAAACCGTGAGTGATGCTGATGACCTATGATCCCGCCAGCGCCAACCCGCTTGCAGGCAATCCGCTCGAAACCCGCGCCGATATGAGCCGGGCTCTGCTTGATCTCTTCGATCCGCTTCTTGTCTGTTTTTCAAAAGGCAATGCCCGCGTCAGGCTGAGCGGCGGCGCCGCCCATTTCGACCGGGCGGCAGCCGATCTCGAAGGCTTCGCCCGCCCGCTCTGGGGATTGGCGCCGCTTGGCGCCGGCAACGGCGACTTCGCCCACTGGCATCGTTTTGCCGAAGGTCTCGCAAACGGCACCGATCCCGCCCATCCGGAATATTGGGGAACGGTCAATGGCCGCGATCAGCGGATGGTCGAGCTTGCCGCTCTCGGTTTTGCCCTGGCGCTGGTGCCGGAAAAGATCTGGGAGCCGCTCGATCAGCGCGCCCGCGGCAACGTCGTCGCCTATCTCAAGCATGCCAGGCAGTTCGACTATGCCGACAATAACTGGAAATTCTTCCGGATCCTTGTCGATATTGCGCTCGATCGTCTCGGCGCCGATTTCGATCGCAGCCTGACCCGGCAATATCTGCAGGAGCTCGAAGGCTTCTATATCGGCGATGGCTGGTATCGCGACGGCAACGTGCGCCGCATCGACCACTACATTCCGTTCGCCATGCATTTCTATGGTCTGATCTATTCCAAGCTCGTCGACGACGATTATGCAAAACGCTACCGGGAGCGCGCCATCCTCTTTGCCCGGGACTTCCGCCACTGGTTTGCCGCCGACGGCGCGACGATCCCATTCGGCCGCAGCCTGACCTATCGCTTTGCCTGTGCCGGCTTCTGGTCGGCGCTCGCCTTTGCCGATGTCGAGGCTTTGCCCTGGGGCGAGGTCAAGCATCTCTGCCTGCAGCATCTACGCTGGTGGAAAGATAAGCCGATTGCCGATCGCGACGGCGTGCTGTCGATTGGTTTTGGCTATCCGAACCTGCTGATGTCGGAAAGCTACAATTCCGCGGGCTCGCCCTATTGGGCGCTCAAGGCCTTCCTGCCGCTCGCCATCGCCGAGGATCATCCGTTCTGGACCGCTGAGGAAAAGGCGCCGGAGCAGGCACCCTCTATCGTCCCCCAGCGTCATCCCGGCATGGTGATGATGCGGGCAGGCGGCGATGTCGTGGCACTGTCTGCGGGCCAGGAAAATCTGCAGATGCGTTTCGGCACGGAAAAATACGCGAAGTTCGCTTATTCCACCCGCTACGGCTTCAGTGTCGAGTCCGATGAGCGTGGCTTCGCGCTTGCCGCCTTTGATTCGATGCTGGCCTTCAGCGATGACGGCCTGCATTACCGCGTGCGCGAAACGAATGAGCAAGCAAAGCTTGCAGGCGAGGTGCTCTATGCGAAATGGTCGCCTTTCCCCGCTGTCGCTGTCGAAACCTGGCTGCTGCCTCAAGCCCCCTGGCATATCCGCCTCCACCGGATCAGGTCTGACCGGCCGTTACGCATCGCCGAAGGCGGCTTTGCCATCGGCCGCCGGGATTTCGAGCTGGACAGGCTCTCGGCGTCCGATGGGGCTGCCTACGCGATCGGCGAAGCCGATTTCACCGGCATTGTAGATCTCGGTTCTTCGGTCAGGCGCGCCGGCCTTGCCCAGAAGGCGCAACCCAACACCAATGTGATCGTTGCGAAAACCATCGTGCCGCAGCTGCGCGGCCAGATCCCGGCCGGTGAAACCATCCTGGTGACGGCAGTGCTGGCGCTCGACGATCCCGCCGCCGTCACCTCTGCCTGGACGAAGCCGCCGAAAGCGCCCGATATTGCGATGCTGGAGGCCCTGGTGCGGGAAAAAGGCGTGACCGTCAGCGCCATCGAAGCGCCGGGACAGATGCCATGAGCCGCCCGGCCATTGTTCTTGCGATGGAGCCCTCGCGCACGGAACACGTCCTGCCGGAGGGTTTGCTGCAACGGCTCGACACCGTCGGTCACCTGCTGGATTCCAAGCCGCTGCAGCATTTCAACGACGAGCGGGCCAGACGCCTGCTGGCCGAAGCCGAAATCCTGATCACCGGCTGGGGCGCGCCCTATGTCGGGCCTGACATTCCCGCCGCAGCAACGCACCTTCGCCTCATCGTTCATGCGGCGGGCACGGTAAAGGGCGTCATCGACGACAGCATCTTCGAAGCCGGCATAGTGGTCAGCCATTCGGCCGAGGCCAATGCCGTGCCGGTCGCCGAATTCACGCTGGCGGCGATCATCTTCGCCGGCAAGCGGGCCTTCCGTTTCCGTGATCTCTATGTCGCCGACCGCAACCGCGACCGGACCTATCCGATGCAGCGCGAAGCGATCGGAAACTATGGCCGCATCGTCGGCATCGTCGGCGCCTCGCGCATCGGCCGGCGGGTAATCGAGCTCTTGAAACCCTTCGGCTACAGGCTGCTGCTGTTCGACCCCATGCTCGATGCTGCCGAGGCCGCCGGACTCGGCGCGGAGAAGGTCGATCTCGACGAATTGATGCGCCGCGCCGATATCGTTTCCCTGCACGCGCCGTCGCTGCCCTCGACCCGGCATATGATCGATGCGCGAAGATTGTCGCTGATGAAGGAGGGCGCAACGCTGATCAACACCGCGCGCGGCATCCTCGTCGATGAGGTGGCGCTGCTTTCGCAGCTGAAGACCGGCCGCATCGATGCGGTCATCGACGTCACCGATCCGGAGATCCCGGACCCCGGCTCGGTATTCTACGATCTGCCGAATGTCTTTCTGACGCCACATATTGCCGGCGCCATCGGGCTGGAACGGGCGCGCCTCGGCGAGATGGCGGTGGACGAGGTCGAGCGCTTCATGATCGGCCGGCCGCTGCTTTACCAGATCCACCAGGCGAATCTCGAAAACATCGCCTGAGGCGCGTCGAGCGACCCAGGCGACGAGATATCAGCGTGATGTCCGCAGCGAATTGGGCGAACCGTCATCGGCGAGCTCGGGCATCAGATCGGCAATTTTGACCACTTTGCCGGTGCGCGAGCTTGTCAACGCCGCAATGCCGCAGAGCACGGACATGGCGCCGGCCCGCGTGCCGGCGCGCTGGGCGAGCCTGTCTTCTATGTCGGGCTTGAAGATCATATTGCGCATCCGGTCGTCGCCGCCGTAATGGCCGCCGGTGAAATGCGGAACGACGATGCGCTCGACCGCCTCCTTGCCGTTCGGGAAATTGCGGATCAGCAGGATCGTGTCTTCCTTCGGCTCTTCCCAGGGCTGGGCCTCATATTGGCGAAGCTCGATGCGCCCCTTGGTGCCGTTGAAGGCGAGGTGATGGCCTTCGATCGGTTGAAAGGTGTTCAGCGAATAGGAGACATGGACGTTGTTGCGATAGCGCAGGCTGACCACCATCGTGTCGGGAATGTCGATATCCTCGCGGAAGACGCAGCCGTCGCGGAAATAGCCGTCAATCTTCGAGGGATCCTCGTAGAGCTGATCGAGGAACGGATCGGCCTCGAGATCTAGATAATAGTCGCATTCATGCGCGTGCGGACAGAGCTTGCAGCGCGGGCCGCGGAATGGGCCCTTGCGGCCGTAGTTTTGCAGGTCGGCAAAGGAGGTGACGGCTTCGGGGTCGCTGTCGAGATACCAGTTCAACAGATCGAAATGATGCGTCGCCTTGTGGACGAACAGGCTGCCGGAATTTTCGGTATAGGCATGCCAGCGGCGGAAGTAGTCGGCGCCGTGTTTGGTGTTGAGATACCAATGGAAGTCGACGGAGGTCACCCGGCCGATCTCGCCGGCATTCAACAGTTCCTTAATGCGCGCCGCCGTCGGCGCGTAGCGGTAGTTGAAGGAGACGTCGACGCGCCGGCCGGTCCGTTTCTCGGCATCGATGATCCGCCTGATCTTGTCGACCGCTGTTGTCATCGGCTTTTCGGTGATGACGTCGATACCGGCTTCGAGCGCCCGCACGACGATGTCGTCGTGGGTGTGATCAGGCGTGCAGACGATGATCAGATCCGGCTTCTGTTCGGCCAGCATCGCGTCGATATCGTCGTAAATCGGCGCGTTGCTGCCGATCATATTGCGGGCACGTTCGCCACGCAGCGAATTCTTCTCGACGATCGCGATGAGATCGACATGTTCGCGCCAGCCGGCAAGCAGGTCCTTGCCCCACATCGTGGTGCCGCGGTTTCCGGTGCCGATCAGGGCAAAACGGCGTTTCTCCATCGAATGAACCTCCTGCATGCGTGATGAAACGAATTGAAAATCAGATCTGGCAGCAACTGCGGAAGCGCTCGACGCAGGTGGCGATCACCTCGTCGGCCGGGCGTTTCCACCAGGTCTCGGCCGAAAAAATCTCCACCTCCTGCACGCCGAAGAAACCGGCAGCCTCGACCATCCGTCGTATGCCCTTGAGGTCGATGACGCCATCGCCCATCATGCCGCGGTCAAGCAGCATGTCCTTGGTCGGCACCAGCCAGTCGCAGATGTGATGGGCAAAGATGCGTTTCATGCGCCCGGCGCGGGCAATCTGGTTGGCAAGATCGGGATCCCACCAGACATGGTAGACATCGATCGCAACGCCGACATCCTCACCGAGCTGATCGCACATGTCGAGCGCCTGGCCGAGCGTGTTCACGCAGGCCCGGTCGGCGGCATACATCGGGTGCAGTGGCTCGATGGCGAGCTTGACGCCGGCAGCCTGCGCATGCGGCAGCACGGCGGCAATGCCGTCAAACACCATCTGGCGGGCGGCGACAATATCCTTCGAGCTGCCGGGCAATCCACCGACAACGAGCACCAGGCAATCGGCTGCGAAGGCCGCGGCCTCGTCGATGGCGCGCCTGTTGTCGTCGAGGTTCTTCTGCCAGTCGGCATCGTTTGCCGCCGGAAAGAAGCCGCCGCGGCAAAGTCCGGTCAGCTTGATGCCGTTCGATTTGACGATCCGCACCGCTTCGTCGAGACCGGCCTTGGCGACCTGGTCGCGCCACGGCGCGATCGAGGTGATGCCGTGTTTCAGGCAGATATCGACGGCTTCGGCGAAACCGCATTGTTCGCGGATCGTCGCCAGATTGATCGAAAGTCCTTCGGCTTGCATGTCATTCCCTCCCATTGCCGTGCCGGCGCTTAGTGAACGCCATGGACGGCAAGCACCTGCTTCATGCGCGCCGTTGCGAGTTCCGGATCGGCGAGAACCCGCGCCTTGTCGGCCAGGCGGAAGAGTTCGGCCAGATGCGTCAGCGAACGGGTGCTCTGCTGGCCGCCGACCATGACGAAATGGTCCTGTAGGCCGTTGAGATAGGCGAGGAAGACGACGCCGGTCTTGTAGAAGCGCGTCGGCGCCTTGAAGATGTGGCGCGACAGCGGCACGGTCGGCTCGAGCAGATCGAAGAATTCGTGGTTACTCTTGCGGCCGAGCGCGTCGAGCGCAGCGGACGCTGCCGGCGCGATCGCATCGAAAATCCCGAGCAGCGCATCGGAATGACCCTCTTCGTCGCCGGCGATCAGTTCGGCATAGTTGAAGTCGTCGCCGGTATACATGCGCACGGCTTTAGGCAGTTGGCGGCGCATCGCCACTTCTTTCTCCTTGGAAAGCAGCGAGATCTTGATGCCGTCGACCTTGTCGGCATGTGCCTCGATCACCTCGAGGCAGGTGGACATCGCCTTGAGGTGGTCGCCGTTGCCCCAATAACCCTCGAGCGCCGGATCGAACATCTCGCCCAGCCAATGGATGATGACCGGTTCCTTGACCTGGCGGAGGATGCGGTCGTAGACGCGGATATAGTCATCCGGCCCTTTGGCGGCGGCCGCAAGCGCCCGGCTCGCCATAAGGATGATACGGCCGCCGGCTGCCTCCACCGTTTCGATCTGCTCCTCATAGGCCTTGAGGATCGTGTCGACGGTCACGTCGGGTCCCGGCGTTAGATGGTCGGTGCCGGCACCGCAGGCAATCAGCGCATCCTTGCGACCGGCCGCTTCGCCAAGCGCCCGGCGGATGAGGTCGCGCGCTTCCGACCAGCCGAGGCCCATGCCGCGCTGCGCCGTATCCATGGCTTCGGCGACGCCGAGGCCGAGATCCCAGAGCCGGTGGCGAAAGGCGAGCGTTCGGTCCCAGTCGATCGCCGGCGTCAGCCACGGGTCGTTGTCGGCGAGCGGATCGGCGACGACATGGGCGGCGGCAAAGGCGATGCGCGGGAAGGCCTTGGCGTCGCGCTTCTTCAGTTCGATCGGCGTGCCGGTCAGTGTGTAGGGGACGATCTTGCCGTCGAGGGGGAGATTGATCGTCGTCACGGTCAGAACTCCAATGCGGGAACGTCGAGCCAGCGGCGCTCTGCCCAGGATTTCAGGCCGAGTTCGGCAAGCTGCACGCCCTTGGCGCCGGCTTCCAAGCCATAGGGCCACGGCGCATCTTCGACGACATGGCGGATGAACATCTCCCACTGCGCCTTGAAGCCGTTGTCGAAAGCCTGCGTGTCCGGGACCTCGTCCCAGGTCTTGTAAAAGTCGATCGTCTGCGGCTGGTCGGGGTTCCAGACCGGCTTCGGCGTGTTGACGCGGTGCTGGCTCCAGCATTTCGTCAGGCCGGCGACAGCCGAACCATGCGTGCCGTCGACCTGGAAGGTGACGAGGTCGTCGCGGCGAACGCGAACGGCCCAGGAGGAGTTGATCTGCGCGATGGCGCCGCCCTCGAGCTCGAAGGTCGCATAGGCCGCATCATCGGTGTCGCAATCATAAGGCTTGCCCTGCTCATCGATGCGCTGGCCGATATGGGTGGCGCCGAGGCAGGAGACAGCCTTTACCTCGCCGAACAAATTGTCGAGCACGTAGCGCCAGTGGCAGAGCATGTCGAGGATGATGCCGCCGCCATCACCCTTGCGATAATTCCAGGACGGACGCTGGGCGGGCACGCCCCAATCGCCTTCGAAGACCCAGTAGCCGAATTCGCCGCGCACCGAGAGGATCTTGCCGAAAAAGCCGGAATCCTTCAGCAGCGCCAGCTTGCGCAGGCCCGGCAGGAACAGCTTGTCCTGCACGACGCCGTGCTTGAGCCCGGAGCCGCGCGCCTTGCGGGCAAGGTCGAGTGCTACTTGCAGATCGTCGGAGATCGGCTTTTCGCAATAGACATGCTTGCCGGCATCGATCGCCCTGGACAGCAGCTCGGCGCGCATCAGCGTCGTGCCGGCGTCGAAGAAGATCGTGTCGTCGGGATTGGCGAGAGCGGCATCGAGGTCGGTCGACCAGCGCCCGATGTTATGCTTCTTCGCCAGCTCTTCCATCTTGGCGCCGTTGCGGCCGACGATGATCGGGTCGATCTCGAGTTTCTCGCCCGATTTCAGCGTGATGCCGCCCTGGTCGCGGAAGGCGAGGATCGAACGCACCAGGTGCTGATTGTACCCCATGCGGCCGGTAACGCCGTGCAAGATGATCCCCAAGCGTGCCATTTTTCCTCCCTTGCAATTTTTTGCGGCGGGAGCGGGCATCCGGCCCGACCCTCCCAAGTCAGTAACTAAACAGTTACTTGATGGCAGAAGAGCAGCGAGGCTGTCAATAGTCAAATCCTGTTTTCGGGATTCAGCGCTTGATCGAGGCGAGCGTCACGTGGACGATATGCCTTTCCCAGGCATGGAGATGGGTCGGCTCGATCAGGTCCCGGCCGAAGATCGTCGAAAGCGTGTACTGGTTGGACAGGTAAAAATAGCCGAGCGAGGCGATCGTCAGATAGACGTGCAGGGGATCGGCGGTCTCGACGAAGACGCCCTGCTTCTTTCCCCGCTCGAGTACATCCGAAAGCTCGCCGATCAGATGCGAGTGCAGTTCTTTTAGCCGAACGGACTGGCGCAGCCAGCGGGCGCGATGCAGATTTTCCGTGCCGAGCAGGCTCAGGAATTCCGGGTGCTGGAGAAAATAACGCCAGGTGAAGAGCGCGAGTTCGCCGATGCCTTCTTCCGGGCTACGGTCGCCGATATGAAGCGCGCGCTCGGCCGTGCGGATGCCGACATAGGCTTCTTCGAGCACTCTGAGGTAGAGCTGCTCCTTGTCGCCGAAATAATGGTAGAGCATGCGCTTGTTGGTGCCGGCGCGTTCGGCGATGGCATCGACGCGGGCCCCGCCCATGCCGTTTTCGGCGAACTCGCGGGTTGCCGCTTCCAGGATCGCGGCGCGTGTCCGCTCCGGATCGCGTTGCGCCGTGCGTTCCTGAGATGGGCGCCGGGATTTTTTCTTTTCTCCGTTTTCCGCGTTGTCGTTCATCGTTTCCCCTCCGTCTCGGATGTTGCGCTCATAAGCCTTCGGTGCGAAATTGTAAAAACCGAATTTAGAAGGGCGGCCAGCAACAACCGACACCCCGCTTGACACGCTTGCCGCTTTGCCCGTAGCTTGTAACCAATTAGTTATTTATGCAAGGGTAACTACATCGGAAGCGTGTGGAGGCGCTTCCCCTTAGGAGGAGGAAAAAATGAGCCTACGTGTAAGCAGACGTAATTTCGTGGCGGGAGGCGCAACGCTTCTTTCGCTTTCGGCGCTCGGAACCAGCGCTTTGGCACAGGAAACGCGCCTGCGTCTCCTGTGGTGGGGCTCGCAGCCGCGCGCCGACCGCACCAACAAGGTCTCCCAACTTTACCAGACAAAGAATGCCGGTACGTCGATCACCGGCGAATTCCTCGGCTGGGGCGATTACTGGCCGCGTCTTGCGACCCAGGTCGCCGGCCGCAATGCGCCTGATATCATCCAGATGGACTATCGCTATATCGTTCAATATGCACGGCGCGGTGCGCTTGCGCCGCTGGAATCCTATATGCCGGCGAAACTGAACCTCGACGATTTCGACAAGGCGCAGGTCGAAGGCGGCAGTGTCGACGGCCATCTCTATGGCGTCAGCCTCGGGGCGAACTCGGCCGCGACGGTGCTCAACACCACCGCCTTCAAGGAGGCCGGTGTCGATCTGCCGACGCAGGCGACAACCTGGGAAGAATTCGGCCGCATGGGCGCCGAGATCACCAAGGCGGGCAAACGCAAGGGCATGTTCGGCATCGCCGACGGCAGCGGCGGTGAACCGCTGTTCGAAAACTGGCTGCGTCAGCGCGGCAAGGGCCTCTATACCGCCGACGGCAAGATCGCCTTCGACGTCGACGATGCATCGGAATGGTACGACATGTGGGCCAAGTTCCGTGAGGCCGGCGCCTGCGTTCCTGCCGACGTCCAGGCGCTCGACAAGAACGACATCGAAACCAACACGGTATCGCTCGGCAAATCTGCGGCCGGCTTTGCCCATTCCAACCAGTTCGTCGCCTATCAGGCAATGAGCAAGGACAAGTTGGCGCTCACCAACTACATGCGCATCAAGGCGGATTCGAAGGGTGGCCACTATCGCAAGCCTTCGATGTTCTTCTCGGTCTCGGCCCAGTCGAAATCGGTGGAGCAAGCGGTCGACTACGTCAATTTCTTCGTCAAGAACCCCGAGGCGGCGGTGCTCCTGGATGTCGAACGCGGCATTCCGGAATCGGCCGCCATGCGCGAGGTCGTCGCGGCGAAGCTCGATGAGAACGGCAAGGTTGCCCTGGCATATGTCAGCGGTCTTGGCGACCTCGCCGGCAAATTGCCGCCGCCGCCGCCGGCCGGCGCCGGTGAGGGCGAGCTGATGTTGCGCAACATCGCCGAACAGGTCGGCTTCGGACAGCTGTCTCCCGCCGATGGCGGCAAACAGCTCGTCACTGAAATCACGCAGATTCTCGCACGAGGCTGATCCCGTATGAGCAATGCGATGCGCACGCCCGCAGGGGCCATATCAGTGGAAAGCTATCAGGGTGCCGTGGCCGAAGGACGCTTCCGGCGTCTCTGGAATGCCAATGCTCCCGGCTATCTCTTCCTTTTGCCATGGCTCATCGGCTTTTTCGGGTTGACCCTCGGGCCGGCCCTGATTTCGCTCTACCTTTCCTTCACCGACTTCGACATGATCCAGTCGCCGCGGTGGGTGGGGGCTGCGAATTACGTGCGCATCGCCACGGCGGATCCGAAATTCTCGGCCGCCATGCACGTAACCCTGACTTATGTCGTCTTATCGGTGCCGTTCAAGCTGACCTTCGCCTTGCTGGTCGCCATGGCGCTGAACCGCGGCCTGCGTGGGCTGCCGATCTATCGCGCCATCTTCTACCTCCCCTCACTGCTGGGTGGCAGCGTGGCGATCGCCGTGCTCTGGCGCCAGCTTTTCGCCAGTGACGGCCTCATCAACGCGGCCCTTGCCCAGATCGGCATCGAGGGACCGAGCTGGATCTCGCATCCGAACTATTCGATCTACACGCTGGTGGCGCTGTCCGTCTGGCAGTTCGGCTCGCCGATGATCATCTTCCTGGCCGGCCTGCGCCAGATCCCGCAGGATATGTATGAGGCCGCGAGCCTCGACGGCGCCTCGAAATTCCGGCAATTCTACAAGATCACGCTGCCACTTCTGACGCCGGTGATCTTCTTCAACGCCGTCGTCCAGACGATTGATGCCTTCAAGGCCTTCACGCCCGCCTTCATCATCTCCGGCGGCACGGGCGGTCCGATCAACTCGACGCTCTTTTACACGCTCTACCTCTATCAGGAAGCCTTCGGCAATTTCCGCATGGGCTATGCCTCGGCGCTCGCCTGGATCCTGGTGGTGATCATCGCGATCTTCACTGCCTTCTCCTTCCTGACCTCGCGTTATTGGGTGCACTACGATGACTGAGATGACCGCTTCCGTCACTGCGGCCAGGCCGCCATCGGACATCACCAAACGCAGTCTGCCGGCGTCGCTCATCATCCACGCCCTGCTGATCGCCGCATCGCTTCTGATGCTCTATCCTCTGTTGTGGATGGTTTCGGCATCGGTCAGGCCGGAAACCGAGATCTTCTCGTCGACCTCGCTCATCCCGTCGTCGATCGATTTCTCCTCCTATGCGCGCGGTTGGGTCGGCCTCGATGTCAGCTTCGGCCGGTTCTTCTGGAATTCGCTGGTCATTTCGCTGCTGGTGGTGACGGGCAATGTCATCGCCTGTTCGCTGACGGCCTTCGCCTTTGCGCGGCTGCGGTTCGTCGGCCGGAATTTCTGGTTCGCGATCATGCTCGGCACGCTGATGATCCCCTATCACGTGACGCTGATCCCGCAATATGTGCTCTTCCTCGATCTCGGCTGGGTCAACACCATCCTGCCGCTTGTCGTGCCGAAGTTCCTGGCAAGCGATGCCTTCTTCATCTTCCTGATGGTGCAGTTCTTCCGCGGTATCCCGCGCGAACTCGACGAGGCGGCGATGATGGATGGTTGCAGCGCCTGGCGCATCTATTGGAAGATCATGTTGCCGTTGTCGCTGCCGGTGCTGGCGACGGCCGCCATCTTCTCCTTCATATGGACCTGGGACGATTTCTTCGGTCCGCTGATCTACCTGAACGACATGAACACCTATACGATCCAGCTCGGCCTGCGGACCTTCGTGGACTCCACCAGCGCATCGGATTGGGGCGGTTTGTTCGCCATGTCGACCCTGACGCTGGTGCCGGTATTCTTCTTCTTCCTGTTCTTCCAGCGTCTGCTGATCGAGGGCATCGCCACGACGGGCATGAAGCGTTGACGGCGATAGCGGGAAAAAGCGACATGAGCATGAAGACGGTGGCGATCGTCGGCTGCGGCATCGGCCGCTCCCACATCGTCGAAGGCTACCTGCCGCATTCCGACAAGTTCAAGGTCGTGGCGATCTGCGACCTGAACGGAGAGCGTTTGTCGGCGGTCGGCGACGAGTTCGGTATCGAACGCCGCACCACCTCTTTTGCAGAACTGCTGGCCGACGACACGATCGACATCATCGATATCTGCACCCCACCCGGCATTCATCTGGAACAGGTGGTCGCGGCGCTCGCCGCCGGCAAACATGTCGTCTGCGAAAAGCCGCTGACCGGCTCGCTGGCCGGTGTCGATACCATCATGGAAGCGGAAAAAGCCGCCAAAGGCGTACTGATGCCGATCTTCCAATATCGTTATGGCGACGGTATCCAGAAAGCCAAGCGGATCATCGATGCCGGCATTGCCGGCAAGGCCTATACGGCTTCGGTCGAAACCTTCTGGTTGCGCAAGCCGGAATATTACGCCGTTCCCTGGCGCGGCAAATGGGCGACAGAACTCGGCGGCGTGCTCGTTACCCATGCGCTGCATCTGCACGACATGATGATGCATCTGATGGGCCCGGCAGCAAGGGTCTTCGGCCGTGTCGCCACCCGCGTCAACGATATCGAGGTCGAGGATTGCGCCTCCGCCAGCCTGCTGATGGAAAACGGCGCCTTTGTCTCGCTGTCCTGCACGCTTGGTTCGCAGGAACAATTGAGCCGGCTAAGGCTGCACTTCGAGAACGTCACGTTCGAAAGCAGCCACGAACCCTACACACCAGGCAAGGATCCCTGGAAGATTATCGCTGCGAATGACGAGGTGCGGGAGAAGATCGACCGGGTGATTGCCGACTGGCAGCCGGTCGCGCCGCGTTTCACCACCCAGATGGGCCAGTTCCACGCCTTCCTCAGCGGCCAGGGGCCGCTGCCGGTGACGACGGTGGATGCTCGTCGCGCGCTGGAACTGGTGACCGCCATTTACCAGTCTTCCGACAGCGGCGCCGACGTGCCGCTGCCGGTCGGTCCTGACAGTCCGAAATACGCCGATTGGCGCGCAAGAACGAAGTAACCGATAAATAAAACGAGAGGGTTTTGAGAAGATGGCAACCAGTGTCGTTCTTCAGAAGGTCGAGAAGCGCTACGGCTCGCTGGATGTGATCCATGGCATCGACCTGACGATCGATCCCGGCGAATTCGTCGTTTTCGTCGGCCCCTCCGGCTGCGGAAAATCGACCCTTCTGCGCATGATCGCCGGTCTCGAGGAGATCACCGCCGGCGCGCTGCTTCTCGACAGCGAGCGCATGAACGAGGTGGCGCCCGCCAAACGTGGCATCGCCATGGTTTTCCAGTCCTATGCCCTCTATCCCCATATGTCGGTTTACAAGAACCTTGCCTTCGGCCTGGAGACGGCGGGTTACAAGAAGACCGATATCCAGCCGAAGGTGAAGCGTGCCGCCGAGATCCTGCAGATCGAGAAGCTGCTGGAGCGCAAGCCGAAAGCGCTCTCCGGCGGTCAGCGTCAGCGTGTTGCGATCGGCCGCGCCATCGTGCGCGAACCGCGGATCTTCCTGTTCGACGAACCGCTGTCGAACCTCGATGCCGAACTGCGCGTGCAGATGCGCGTCGAGATCTCCCGCCTGCACCGCAGCCTGGGTAACACCATGATCTATGTCACCCATGACCAGGTCGAAGCCATGACGATGGCCGACAAGATCGTGGTGTTGAATTCCGGCCGCATCGAGCAGGTCGGCGCGCCGCTCGATCTCTACAACAACCCGGCCAACCGCTTTGTCGCCGGTTTCATTGGCAGCCCGAAAATGAACTTTCTCAAGGCCCGCATCGAGCAGGTCGGCGAGGCTGAAACCAGCATCCATGTCTGCGGCAATTCGGTTCGCCTGCCGCGCCGGCTGAAAGGCGAGGCTGGCCAGGACGTCACCTTCGGCATCCGTCCCGAGCATCTTTCCCTCGCCGAGGGCGCCATCGCACTGTCGACCGTCAACATCGATCTCGTCGAAAATCTCGGCGGCGCCACCATGCTTTACACGACGACGCCCGATAGCCAGCTCCTGACCGTTGCGCTCGACGGCCAGCAGAAGGTCGAGCGCGGCGCCAATGTGAAGACTTCCTTCGATCCGGCCCGCTGTCACGTCTTCGATGCCGCCGGCAAAACGATCTAACCGCCCTTCTTGACAGCCGATCCCCCTCTGCCCCATCATTTCTGGATGGAGCCGTTGGAACAGGATGAATCCTGTTCTAACTTAATTAGTTAGAGCATGCTGTCGTCCGAAAACCGCTCACACTTTTCGGCATCATGCTCTGGGGGACAAGCATGACGCCTGAAGATAGGATTCATGCCCTTGGCATCTGGCAGGGCCCAATCGAGATTTCGCCGATATCCGGCGGCATTACCAACCGGAATTACCTAGTCAGCGATGCCGTGGCGCGCTGCGTGGTGAGGCTCGGCACCGATATTCCGATCCACCACATCAACAGGCAGAACGAGCTTGCCGCAAGCCGTGCGGCCCATGCCGCCGGCATATCGCCCGCTGTCATCCACCATTCGCCCGGCGTGCTGGTGCTCGAATATATCGAGGCACGGGCGCTTTCACCGGAGGATGTCAGGACACCGGAAATGCTGACCCGGATCGTCCCCTTGGTCCGTGCCTGCCACTGCGATATCGCCAGGCATTTCCGTGGTCAGGCAATGATCTTCTGGGTCTTCCACGTCATTCGCGACTACGCCGCCAATCTGAAGGCGTCGGGCAGCGCCTATCTCCCGCTGCTGTCGGCGCTGATCGGCAAGACCGAGACGCTGGAAGCAGCGGCAGGGCCGTTCGAGATCGCCTTCGGCCACAATGACCTGCTGGCCGCCAACTTTCTTGATGACGGCAAGCGGCTCTGGCTGATCGACTGGGACTATGCCGGCTTCAACACGCCGCTGTTCGACCTCGGCGGACTGGCCTCGAACAACGAACTCGCTGATGCGGCCGAGCGCATGATGCTGGAGATCTATTTCGACCGGCCGCTGACCGATGACCTCAGCCGGCGCTATGGCGCGATGAAATGCGCCTCGCTGCTGCGCGAGACGCTCTGGAGCATGATTTCGGAAATCCATTCCACCATCGATTTCGACTATTCCGGCTATACGGCCGAAAATCTCGCGCGCTTCGAACGCGCCTATCAAGCTTTTGAGCAGGACAATAAATGACGAAGGAATTACCGAAGACGGCAAAAGCCGTTGTCATCGGCGGCGGTATCATCGGCTGCTCGACGGCCTATCATCTCGGCAAACTCGGCTGGACCGATACCGTCCTCTTGGAGCGTAAGAAGCTCACCTCGGGAACCACTTTCCATGCCGCCGGCCTCGTTGGCCAGTTGCGCACCAGCGCCAACATCACCCAGCTTCTCGGTTATTCCGTCGATCTCTACAAACGGCTGGAGCAGGAAACCGGCCTCGGCACCGGCTGGAAGATGAATGGCGGCCTACGGCTTGCCTGCAACGAGGAGCGCTGGACGGAGGTCAGACGCCAGGCGACCACCGCCCATTCCTTCGGCTTGGAAATGCAATTGCTGACGCCGCAGGAAGCCTTCGATCTCTGGCCGTTGATGACGGTCGATGATCTGGTCGGGGCCGCTTTCCTTCCCACCGACGGCCAGGCCAATCCCTCCGACATTACTCAGGCGCTGGCGAAAGGCGCCCGCATGTCTGGTGTTTCGATCTTCGAGGATACCGAAGTTCTCGATCTCGAGATCGACAACGGAAGGATCCGCGCCGTCGTCACGGCGCAGGGGCGCATCGAATGCGAGCGCGTCGTCGTCTGCGCCGGCCAATGGACGCGCACCGTCGCTGCCCGTTTCGGCGTCAATGTGCCGCTGGTCTCCGTCGAGCATCAATACATCATCACCGAATCCTTCGGCGTGCCTTCCAATCTGCCGACGCTGCGCGATCCCGATCGCCTGACCTATTACAAGGAGGAGGTCGGCGGCATCGTCATGGGCGGCTACGAGCCGAACCCCATTGCCTGGGCGAAAGACGGGATCCCCGAAGGTTTCCACTACACGCTGCTGGACAGTAATTTCGACCACTTCGAGCCGATCATGGAACAGGCGCTCGGCCGCGTTCCGGCGCTGGAGAATGTCGGCGTCAAACAGCTGCTGAACGGCCCGGAAAGCTTCACGCCGGATGGCAATTTCATTCTCGGCGAGGCGCCGGAGCTGAAGAATTTCTTCGTCGGCGCCGGCTTCAACGCCTTCGGCATCGCCTCGGCCGGCGGCGCCGGCATGGCGCTTGCCGAATGGGTGACGAAAGGTGAGCCGCCCTACGATCTCTGGCCGGTCGACATCCGCCGTTTCGGCCGCCCGCATTTCGATACCGACTGGGTGCGCACGCGCACGCTCGAAGCCTATGGCAAGCACTACACCATGGCCTGGCCGTTCGAGGAGCATTCGAGCGGCCGCCCCTGCCGCAAATCGCCGCTCTATGACCGGCTGAAGGCGCAGGGCGCCTGTTTCGGTGAAAAGCTCGGCTGGGAGAGGCCGAACTGGTTTGCCGATCTTTTCGCCAACGAGGAGCCAAGGGATGTGTATAGTTATGGCCGCCAGAACTGGTTTGCCGCCGTCGGCCGCGAGCACAAGGCAGTGCGCGAGGCGGCCGTCATCTTCGACCAAACCTCATTCGCCAAATTCGTGCTGAAGGGCAGGGATGCCGAGGCGGCACTCTCCTGGATCGCCTCCAACGATGTCGCAAGGCCTGTGGGATCGCTCGTCTACACGCAAATGCTGAACGACAAGGGCGGCATCGAATGCGACGTGACGGTCGCCCGCATCGCCGAGGACGAATATTACATCGTCACCGGCACCGGGTTCGCCACCCATGACTTCAATTGGATCGCACGCAATATTCCGGCGGAGATGCATGCCGAACTGGTCGACGTCACCTCAGCCTATTCCGTGCTGTCGCTGATGGGGCCGAATGCCCGCGCCGTGCTGGAAAAGGTGACCGGCAGCGACGTCTCGAATGCGGCCTTTCCCTTCGGCAAGGTCAGAACCGTCGGCATATCGGGTTGCCCGGTGCGGGCGCTGCGCATCACCTATGTCGGCGAACTCGGCTATGAACTGCATATCCCGATTGAATATGCCACCACGGTCTATGACGTGTTGATGGCCGCCGGCGCCGAGCTCGGCCTCGTCAATGCCGGCTACCGCGCCATCGAGAGCTGCCGCCTGGAAAAGGGTTATCGCGCCTGGGGGTCCGATATCGGTCCCGACCATACGCCGGTCGAAGCCGGCCTCGGCTGGGCGGTGAAGATCAAGAAGAACATTGCCTTCCGCGGCCGTGAGGCGATCGCGCGGCAGCTGGCGGATGGGGTGAAGAAGCGCCTCGCCTGCTTCGTTCCCGACGATCCCGATACCGTGCTGCTCGGCCGCGAAACGATCTATCGCGACGGTAAGCGCGTCGGCTGGCTGTCGAGCGGCGGCTTCGGTTATACGCTCGGCAAGCCGATCGGCTACGGTTATGTCCGCAGCCCCGACGGCGTCACGGAGGATTTCATCCTCTCCGGCACTTATGAGCTCGATGTCGCGCGGGAGCGCATCCCCTGCAAGGTGTCGCTGGCGCCGCTCTACGATCCCGATATGGCGCGGGTGAAGGCGTGACGGGTCGAATTCCTGTGCGCTCGAGCGTTCCGAGAGGGCGCGCCCTCTCCTATGTCGGAAAGGCTCAAAATAGCGGCAACCGATCGTCCTGGATCAGGATCTCCAGCTTGTCCGACACATCCTGCGTCCAAGCCCGGTGTCCGGTCAAAGCCGCCGGGAAAAGTCCGGGAAGGGTGAAAAGCGCCGCCGAAATCGCCGGGCCGGTGCGCGGGACATCGGCGATCAAAGCGACAATTTCCTGAGCACGGGGATCGCGTAGTTCGTAGCGATCGCCGTTGCCGTGTTCGCCGATCGCATAGCGCATCCATGCCGCAACGGCGATGGCGTAGGTTTCAGCCCTGTCGCCATGCGCCAGCGCCTCGCTTGCCGGTTCCAGTAGCCGCTGCGGCAGTTTCTGCGTGCCGTCCATGGCGATCTGATAGGTTCGATGGGCGATCGCCTTGTTTGCAAAGCGGGCTATCAATTCATTGGCATAGTCGTCGAGATCGATGCCGGGAACCGGATCGAGCGTTCTCGCCGCCGCATGCATATGGCGGTAGGCAAGGGCTGCCAAGGCTTCATCATCCATCACGTCGCGGATGAATTCATAGCCGCCGATATAACCGAGGTAGGCGAGCAGCGAGTGGGCGCCGTTCAGCATCCTGAGCTTCATCTTCTCATAGGCCGAGACGTCTTCGACCATCAGTGCGCCGCGCACCTTTTCCCAGGCCGGCCGGCCATTGGCGAAATGGTCTTCGATGACCCATTGCGTAAAGGGCTCCGTCTCGATCGCCGCCAAATCGGTGCGGCCCGTCAGCCGCTCGGCATCGGCATAGGTCGCGTCGGTGCTCGCCGGCGTGATGCGGTCGACCATCGTCGACGGGAAGGGCACATTCGCTTCGATCCAGGTATGCAGATCGGCATCGATGCGGGAGGTGAATTCGAGCACGAGGCGTTTCAGAACGGCGCCGTTGCTCGGCAGGTTGTCGCAGCTCAGCGGCGTAAAGGGGGCTATTCCCTTCTGCCGGCGGCGTGCAAGGCCTTCCACCAGATAGCCGATGACGCCGCGCGGCGCATGCCGGTTGGCGAGGTCGGCGACGATATCGGGATGTTTGAGGTCGAGGCCGCCGGTTGCCGGATTGAAACCATAGGCCTTTTCCGTCACCGTCATGCTGACGATGCGGATCGCGGGATCTTCGAGCCGCGCCAGCAGGCCGGCTGGATCGCGCGGCGCCACATGCGCCTTCAGGATCGAACCGATCACCTCAGCCGTCGTGCCCGATGTATCGCGGATCAGCGTCGTATAGAGCCCGTTCTGGGCGCTCAGATTGTCGGCGACATCAGGCGTGCGCAGGCTTGCCACCTCGATACCCCAGTCGCCGCCTGCGGCTGCAAGCGCACCATCCGTAAACGGCGCAAAATGCGCGCGGAAAAACGCGCCAGGCCCCAGATGCAGAATGCCGCTTTTCAGCTGGTTGCGGTCATAGGCGGAAAGCTTCGCCGTCGGGGCGAGGCCGGAAAGGGTCTGCAGTCGTTCGGTCACAGCTTGTAGGCCTTCTTTGCATTGCCATAGGAGAGTTCGCCTGCAACGATCTCGGCTTCCCTCTTGGAAATCCGATGCTCGGCGGCGAGCCCAGCGAGGAAGCCGCAGACTTCGCGGCGCCAGACGTCATGCCGCGCCGGGATTGAAAGCAGCGCCCGCGTATCGTCGTTGAAGCCGGCCATATTGGCGAAACCTGCTGTTTCCACCACCTGGTCGAGATAGCGGCGAATGCCGAGCGGGCTGTCGTGGAACCACCAGGGTGGGCCGATCATCAGGCAGGGCCAGTGGCCGACCATTGGCGCCATCTCGCGCGCATAGGTCGTCTCGTCGAGCGTGAACAGCAGCACCCGAAGGCCCGGCGCATGGCCGTATTTCGAAAGCAGCGCATCCAGGCCGCCGACCCAATCCGTGGGTGTCGGGATATCGGCGCCCATATTCGGGCCGCGCGTCGCAAACAGCCTGCGGTCGGTATTGCGCTTCGAGCCGGCGTGGATCTGCATCACCATGCCGTCTTCGGCCGAAAGCCCGGCCATCTCGGTCATCATCTGGCCGCGGAAAAGCTCCGCGTCTTCAGCCGAAAGCGGCCCCTTCAGCGCCTTGTCGAGCAGCGCCTGTTTTTCCGCAAGCGGCAGATCGGCGGTGAAGGCTGTGGGCACACCGTGATCGGTCGCGGTGGCGCCGAATTGGCGGAAATAGGCGCGCCGGCGCCGATGCGCCTCGATCAGTCCGTCCCAGCGCGTCACCTCAGTGCCGGTGATCTCGCCGAATTTGACCAGATTGTCGCGGAAGCCGACGGCTTCTGGATCGGTGACGCTGTCCGGCCGGTAGGTGGTGCGCACCTTGCCGATCCAACCGTCCGCCGCCAGCTTCTGGTGATGCACCAGCGGGTCGAGCGCGCCGTCCGTGGTCGCGATCGTTTCGATCCCGAATCGCTGATGCAGCGCCCGCGGACGGAATTCGGGAAGGGCGAGCTGGGCATTGATATGGTCGTAGAGCGCATCGGCATTGTCAGGTGTCAGCGGCTCGGTGCAGCCGAGCACGGCCGACATCGCGTGATCGACCCAGAGGCTCGAAGGCGTTCCGCGGAAGAGGTGATAATGCGCGGCAAAGGTCCGCCAGATCGCCCGTCCCGCAGCCACCGGCTTGCCATCGAGCCGCGGCACGCCGAGTTCGTCCAAGGTGACGCCGACGCTGTGCAGCATCCGGAAGAGATAATGATCGGGAATGACCAGCAGCGAGGCGGCGTCTTCGAAGGGCTTGTCGTCGGCGAACCAGGCGGGTTCGGTGTGCCCGTGCGGGCTGACGATTGGAAGATTGCGCACCGTCTCGTAGAGATCTCGCGCAATGGTCCGTGTTGCCGGATCGGCCGGAAAGAGCCGGTCCGGATGAAGAAAGCCGTTTCCTGCATCCATCAGTATTCCTCCCTGATGGATAAGGGCCTACCCCACAACATCAGGCACGGCAAGGTCTTTTGGTAACCAAACGGTACAGTTTGGCGCATCGCTCCGCCAGCCATCGAAAGCATTGACGCGCTGGCCTATTTCCGCTTTGGGAGAACCATCTGTTCTGCCGGTTTCGGCAAAGGAGGATCGATGTCCGACGAGACGAACCGCATCACCCGGCTGGAGGAAATGCTGGCCCATCAGGCAAAAACGATAGAGGAGCTTTCCGATCAGCTGACCGAGCAATGGAAGATCGTGGAGCAGATGCGCACCAAGCTCGACCGGCTGACGGAACGTTTCCTGTCGCTCGAGGAGCAGTCGCTGGACGCGCCGGCAATTACCCGCCCGCCGCATTATTGACGGCGCGCTGCCGGTACGCGGCGGATACCGCGTGCCGGATTTCCTTGGCTGGCTGATCAGACGCCGCCGATGCAGAGATATTTCATTTCGAGATAATCGTCGGCGCCGTGCCGCGAGCCCTCGCGGCCAAGGCCCGATTGCTTGATGCCGCCAAAGGGCGCGGTCTCGGACGACATGATGCCGGTATTGATGCCGATCATGCCGTATTCCAGTGCTTCCGCCACGCGCCAGACCTTCTTCAGATCGCCGGCATAGAAATAGGCGGCCAGGCCGAATTCCGTGTCATTGGCCTCAGCTACGACATCCTCGACCGTCTCGAAGCGGAAGAGCGGCGCCACCGGGCCAAACGTTTCTTCGCGGGCCACCTTCATGCCGCGGGCGACGCCGGTCAGCACCGTCGGCGTGAAAAAGGTGCCGGCGCTGTCGATGCGCTTGCCGCCGGTCAGCACCTTGGCGCCCTTTGCAAGCGCGTCGCCGACATGGTCTTCCACCTTGGCAAGACCCTGCTCGTCGATCAGCGGCCCGATCATGACGCCCGGCTTGAATCCGTCGCCGACCGACATTTCGGCGACCTTCGCAGCAAGCTTGGCCGCAAAGGCGTCATAGACGTTCGACTGAATGTAGAGGCGGTTGGCGCAGACGCAAGTCTGGCCGGCATTGCGATATTTGGAGGCGATCGCGCCCTCGACGGCGGCGTCGAGATCGGCATCGTCGAAGACGATGAAGGGCGCGTTGCCGCCGAGCTCCAGGCTCACCTTCTTGATCTGGTCGGCGCACTGCCGCATCAGGATGCGGCCGACCTCCGTCGAGCCGGTGAAGCTGATCTTGCGCACCTTGTCATTGCCGCAGAGCTCGCGGCCGATCGCCGGGCCGTCGACGCCGACGACGAGGTTGAAGACGCCGGCCGGAATACCCGCCTGTTCGGCGAGCACGGCAAGCGCAATTGCCGTCAGCGGCGTCTGCTCGGCGGGCTTCGACACCACCGTGCAGCCGACGGCAAGTGCCGGCGCTATCTTGCGGGTGATCATCGCTGCCGGGAAATTCCACGGCGTGATCGTGCCGACGACGCCGACCGGCTGCCTGATGACGATCATCCGTTTGTCGTCGGAAGGCGCGGGGATCGTCTCGCCGTAGATGCGCTTGGCCTCTTCGGCATACCATTCGATATAGGCGGCGGCATAAAGGATCTCACCGCGCGCTTCCGGGAAGGGCTTGCCCATTTCGGCGGTCAGGATCGCGGCGAGCGCGTCGGCATTGGCGACCATCAGGTCGAACCATTTGCGCAGGATGGCGCTGCGCTCCTTGGCCGGACGGGCAGCCCAGCCCGGCTGGGCGGTATGCGCCGCATCGATCGCCGCCCGCGTTTCTTCAGTACCCATATCGGGCAGCGAGGCGAGCAGCTCGCCCGTTGCCGGGTTGAGCACGTCGAAGGTCTTTGCGGTATCGCCTGATGTCCAGACGCCGTTGATATAGCCGGCAGCGCGCAGGAAGGGCGAAGAGAAGGGAACGTGTCTGGTCAGGGCGGTGGTAAAAGCCATCTCATATCTCCTTGGGAGCGGCCGCCGGTTGCCGACGGCCGTCGAAATCCGGTTCCTGTCGCGTCACTTGGTCGAACTCGCTTCCAGCATCGAGGCCTCGAGAATGTCGAGCGCCTCGCCGAAAACCTCATCCTGGATGGTGATCGGCGCGAGGAAACGGATGACGTTGCCATGGATGCCGCAGGTGAGCAGGATCAGGCACTTGTCGAGCGCGATCAGCCGCACCCGATTGGCGAATTCCGCACTTGGCAATCCCGTCGTCCGGTCGTTGAATTCGACGGCGTTCATGAAGCCCGGTCCGCGGATATCGACGATCTCGGGCACCGTCTCGCGCAGCGATTCCAGCCGCTGCTTCAGCCGTCCGCCAAGCTGGTTGGCGCGGCCGCAGAGATCTTCGTCCTTGATGACGTCAAGCACGGCGTGGGCGGCAGCGATCCCGAGCGGATTGCCGCCATAGGTGCCGCCGAGCCCGCCCGGTCCCGGCGCATCCATGATTTCGGCGCGGCCGGTGACGGCGGCGAGCGGAAAGCCGCCAGCAAGGCTCTTTGCCATCGTCGTCAGGTCCGGCGCCACCTCGTGATGATCCATTGCGAACATCCTGCCGGTGCGGGCAAAACCGGTCTGCACCTCGTCGGCGATCAAGAGGATGCCGTGCTGGTCGCAGAGTTCGCGCAACGCCTTCATGAAGGCGGCGGGTGCGGAGTAGAAACCGCCTTCGCCCTGCACCGGCTCGATGATGATGGCGGCGACGCGCTGCGGATCAACATCGGCGGCGAAAAGCTTCTTCAGGGCTGCGAGCGACTGATCGGCGGTGACGCCGTGCAGCTCGACCGGGAAAGGAATATGGAACACATCGCCGGGCATTGCGCCGAAGCCCACCTTGTAGGGCACCACCTTGCCGGTCAGCGCCATGCCCATGAAAGTGCGGCCATGGAAGCCGCCGCCGAAGGCGATGACGGCCGAGCGTCCGGTGGCGGCACGCGCGATCTTGACGGCGTTCTCGACCGCTTCGGCACCCGTCGTAACAAAAATCGTCTTCTTCTCGAAATCACCAGGCAGCAGCACGTTCAGCCGTTCGGCGAGGTGCACGTAGCTTTCGTAGGGCACCACCTGATGGCAGGTATGGGTGAAGCGGTCGAGCTGATCCTTGACTGCGGCGATCACCCGCGGATGGCGGTGGCCGGTGTTGAGAACGGCGATGCCAGCGGCGAAATCGATGTAGCGGCGGCCTTCCTTGTCCCAGATCTCGGCATTTTCTGCGCGATCGGCATAAATCTGGGTCGTCATGCCGACGCCGCGGGAGATGGCGGCGTTCTTCCGGTCGGTAAGGCTTGTCGCGTTCATCGGATGTGCTCCTGCGCTGAAAGGGGGGCTGGAATTATCTTGCAGAAGTTCTGCAAGCTATGTAGAAAACTCCTACATTTTTCCTGCAAGAAAACAAGCGGGATTTTTTGCTTCAAACATCACGCGTTTTGATGAATGCTCGCAGCGATTGGAATCGGGATGTTTCTGGATGAACGATAGCGGACCTGTGCGCTACAAGGTGGCGGAGGCCGCAAGGCTGGCGGGCGTTTCGGCCTCGACGCTGCGCCTCTGGGAAAGCCAGGGCCTTTTGGTTCCTGGCCGTTCGGAAACCGGCCATCGGCAATACAGCGCCGACGATGTGGCGCGGTTGAAGCGCATCTCTTGGTTTCGTGTCGAGCGTGGCCTCAATCCCGCGGCAATCCGTGAGGCGTTGGAAGGGGAGGAGCCTCCGGCCGATGGTGCGGAGGCAAGCCAGGGCGCCGGCCTTGGCCGCAAGCTGCGCAGCCTGCGCCATGCCGCGGGCAAGACGCTCGATCAGGTGGCTGGCGACATCGGCATCACCGCTTCGACGCTCTCGACGCTGGAGCGCACTTCGCAGGGCGTGAGCTTCAAGACCCTACATGACCTCGCCGAGTATTATGGCACTACCGTCTCGCGCCTTTCAGGCGAGGAAAGCGAGGAGGGATCGGCTGTGGTGCGTGCCGGGGCGTGGCGCACCTGGCCTGAAACAACGCCTGGAGTCGCGGTGCAGTTGCTCGCCGAAGGCCGCAGGATGATGGATTGTCATCGTTTCGTGCTGGCGCCGGGGGCGGCCAGCGAGGGCGCCTATCGTCACGAGGGCGAGGAATTCATGCATGTCCTGGCCGGCCGGCTCGAACTGGTGCTCGATAGCGATCAGTTTTTCGATCTCGGTCCGGGCGATTCGCTCTATTTCGAAAGCCGCCGCTATCATTCCTGGCGCAACCGCCACGACGGCGAAACCGTGCTTCTCTGGATCAACACGCCGCCGACATTCTGAGCTGCCCGCAGCAGGAAAGCGGTTTCGCCTTTTCTGCCTTTGCGCTATAGCGCTACTGCATAATTCCTTAGATCGGCATCAATTTAAGGATAAAATTATTCAGCACTTCAAAGTGCTACAGCGTCCTTTGCGCGTCTGAAATGTCGCGCAAAGGACGCTGTAGGGGATACGTTCGAACGAAAGATTGTCTCATGGCCGCCACCATACGTTATCACGAAGGCGATATTTCCGCGGCCGATGCCGCCCGTTACACCGGCGCAATCGCCATCGACACCGAAACGCTCGGCTTGGTGCCGCGCCGGGATCGGCTCTGCGTCGTCCAGCTTTCGCCGGGTAACGGCACCGCCGACGTCATCCGTATCGCCGCCGGCCAGAAAGAGGCCCCCAATCTCGTCGCCCTGCTCGAAGATCCCACCCATCAGAAGATCTTTCATTACGGCCGCTTCGATATTGCCGTGCTCTTCCATACTTTCGGCGTCACGACGACGCCGGTGTTCTGCACCAAGATCGCCTCGCGCCTGATCCGGACCTATACCGATCGCCACGGGCTCAAGGATAATCTCAAGGAGATGCTCGACGTTGATGTCTCCAAGGCGCAGCAATCTTCCGATTGGGCGGCCGAGCCGCTATCTCAAGCCCAGCTCGAATATGCCGCGTCCGATGTGCTCTATCTGCACGCGTTGCGCGACAAGCTGACGGAACGCCTGCTTCGCGACGGCCGGTTCGACCATGCGACGGCCTGCTTTGCATTCCTGCCGACCCGCGCCAAGCTCGACCTGCTCGGCTGGGAAGAGGCCGATATCTTCGCCCACAGCTGATTAAATTGCCTGCGACACGCAGACAGACAAAGGCCGTGGACTGGCGTGTCCGCGGCGTTAGCGATTCGTTAACGCCTCTTTCCTAAAATTCCCATTAATGTTTATGCATTTCGATGACGCGGCTATTGCGTCATGCGGACAGGAGGATCTGCTGGGATGCAAGGGGGCCGGATGAGCGCGGTCCTTTTATAGAGCCTGCTTTCATCGTCACTTTGCGAAAGGAGCATGCCATGTTGACTCCCGTTCGTGCAGCGTCCAATGCAAGCTTTTCGTCCCAAGGCCAGACTGCGGCGATCGTCGCCGGCGGCCTCGGCCGTTCTGTGATTGCGCCGGCGCCTGTCAATCCCGTCGAAGCCGCCGACCTGAATTCCGCCATTGCCGGCAAGCTCAATATCCTGCTCCTTGCCGCGCGTGAGCGCATGGTCGAAGCCCTTTTCGATGCCATCGATGCCGCCGGCCGCGCGATCTCGCTGGATCGCGGCGAGGACGAGACCAATCTTGCCTTCGCCTCCCGGCTCGCCGATGCCATCCAGCGGCTGCCGGCTCTCAGGATCGACGAGGTCGAGCGCCAATTCACCGCAGAGGGCCATAGCCTGCCGCTCCGGATGATCGCCGCAGCCCTGAAGAACCCCACAGGCCCGGAAGCAGCCCGCATCGTCGCCTATCTGGAAATCGTCCGCTACAAGGATCGCGATCTCGCCGCCCGCGCCGTCGTCCGCTCCTACGGCCAGAACGACGCTTCGCCGATGCGCGCCGAAGCTCGTCCTGAGATCCAACTTCATGAGGATCGTGGGTCTGCCGCCACGCGCCAGCCGGCAGACAAGCTATCCGCGCCGGCCAGTTTGCTGATCGAGGCCGCGGCTCTGGCGACCGCCGAGGAAGTGGTCGTCGCCGAGGCCGTGGACGCAGAAGATCCGGAAACGCAGCAGCCTCAAAACCGGGCTCAGTCCGCGTCGGCGGCGGCAAGCGAGGTCGCCCCGGAAAAATCCGCGCCGCAGGAGATCGAAGCCGCGCCGGCCTTGCCGACCGAAGCCACAGCGACCGAGGACGCGCGGGAAACGCCGGAGGCGTCTGCCATCCAGCCTCGCGCGGTGTTGGAAAAGGGCGATCCCGTCATTCCCAGGAACTGGGCAGGAATTGTCGCTTCGATGACCGAAGAGGTCTCCGCGATGATTGTCACCATCATCGGCGAGCAGGATATTGAAGCCGTCGTGGAGGATGGTCCCGTCGAGGCGGCCGTTGAGATCGATGTGATCCTCGACGAAGCCGTCATCAGCGATGCGACCGAAACCTTGACCAGGCAGCCGGCGGAGTTCGCAGCACCGGATGCGCGCCAGTCCGCAGCGCTTCACCCTTCGCCGATGGATACCGAGATCGTGACTGCGGCTGCCCGTCAGCCGAAAGAGATCGCCGCGCCACCGCCAATGATGCCGATTTCCGAGACGGCCGAGGCGTCCTATCTGCCGCTGGCCGCAAGAATGCCGGAGGGGCTTGCCTATACGCAGCTGCCTTATCAGTTCGCCAAGGATGTTCCGTCGAACGAGAAGGCCGGTGAAACGAGCCACCAGCATCAGCACCACCACGATGGGGCACCGCCAGACCAGCAGCAGGAGGATCAGCAGCAGGCGCAATCGGGCAGCGGGGATGCCACGCCCGATCTGGAAGCTGCCAACGCGGCACCTGAGCGCAGGACGCCGAGGATGATTGATTCCGAGCCGACGCCACATCAGCCAGGCGCGGCCGAAGACCCTGTTTATGCGCTCTATCAGCGCATGGTCGGCTGGGAATAAATTTCCATAATCCAAGTCATCAGGAAGCATGCAGCGGTTCCGGGATAACGAAATGCATAAAAACCAAGGACCAAAGCGCCGCGCTGGATCAACTTTGATGCGACGCGCTCTAGCCCGAAAATGAAGAACCCGCCGGATCGCTCCGGCGGGTTCTTCAATTCAAAAGGCGGATGCGAGGCTTATTCGCCGCCGCGGTTCTTCAGGGCTGCGCCCAGGATGTCGCCGAGCGAAGCGCCGCTGTCGGACGAACCGAACTGGGCAACGGCTTCCTTCTCTTCCGCAATCTCCAGAGCCTTGATGGACAGCATGATCTTGCGGTCCTTCTTGGAGAAGTTGGTGACGCGGGCGTCGAAGACCTGGCCGACCGAGAAGCGCTCAGGGCGCTGTTCGTCGCGGTCGCGGGCAAGGTCAGCGCGGCGGATGAAGGAAGTGATGTCCTCGTGGTTGACGAGCTTCACTTCAACGCCGCCATCGTTGACTGCGATGACTTCGCAGGAAACGACTGCATTCTTGCGCAGGTCGCCTGATGCAGCGGCGTCGCCGACTGCATCCTTGCCGAGCTGCTTGATGCCGAGCGAGATGCGTTCCTTCTCGACATCGACGTCGAGAACGACGGCCTTGACGACGTCACCCTTGTTGAACTCCTCGATGACCTGTTCGCCCGGACGGTTCCAGTCGAGGTCGGAGAGGTGCACCATGCCGTCGACATCGCCGTCGAGGCCGATGAACAGGCCGAATTCGGTCTTGTTCTTGACTTCGCCTTCGACTTCAGTGCCGGCCGGATGGCTGCGGGCGAATGCTGCCCACGGGTTTTCCAGCGTCTGCTTGAGGCCGAGCGAGATACGGCGCTTGGACGGATCGACTTCGAGAACGACGACTTCGACTTCCTGGGTGGTCGACAGGATCTTGCCGGGGTGAACGTTCTTCTTGGTCCAGGACATTTCCGAGATATGGATCAGGCCTTCGATGCCCGGCTCCAGCTCGACGAACGCACCGTAGTCGGTGATATTCGTAACGGTACCGGAAATCTTCTTGCCTTCCGGATACTTGGCCTGGATGCCATCCCACGGATCGCTCTCGAGCTGCTTCATGCCGAGCGAGATGCGATGGGTTTCCTGGTTGATGCGGATGATCTGAACCTTGACCTGCTGGCCGATGTTCAGGATTTCCGACGGATGGTTCACACGGCGCCATGCCATGTCGGTGACGTGCAGCAGGCCGTCGATGCCGCCGAGGTCGACGAACGCACCGTAATCGGTGATGTTCTTGACAACGCCGTCGACAACCTGGCCTTCTTCGAGGTTCTGAACGATTTCAGAACGCTGCTCGGCACGGGACTCTTCCAGAACCGTACGGCGCGAAACCACGATGTTGCCGCGGCGCTTGTCCATCTTGAGGATTTCGAAGGGCTGCGGGTTATGCATCAGCGGAGTGACGTCGCGGATCGGGCGGATATCGACCTGCGAACGTGGCAGGAAGGCGATCGCACCGTCGAGGTCGACCGTGAAGCCACCCTTGACCTGGTTGAAGATCACACCTTCGACGCGCTCGCCGGCTTCGAACTTGGCTTCGAGCTTGACCCAGCTTTCTTCGCGGCGAGCCTTCTCGCGCGACAGAACTGCTTCGCCGAGCGCGTTTTCGATACGCTCAACGTAAACTTCGACTTCATCGCCAACCTTGAGCTGGCCGTCCTTGGCGCGGGCGCCGAATTCCTTGAGCGCGATGCGGCCTTCGACCTTCAGGCCGACGTCAACAACGGCGACATCCTTTTCGATGCCCGTGACGATACCCTTGGTAACATAGCCTTCGGCCAGATCGTTCTTGGCAAAAGACTCTTCGAGAAGGGCCGCGAAATCCTCGCGAGAGGGAGTAGCTACTGACATAAAATCTCCTGCGTGTCCTGAATAGCGAAGCGGACACGTACGCGCCGGTTGGTTTGCGTTGAACGGGCCTGAACCCAGTCCGCCCTCTTTCACGAGGGCAATCCGGCGCTTGGACGGAATTTCAGGCTGCATTAACAGCGATCCATGCTCCTGAGCATGCAAAATCGCTTCAATTTAGGCATTTCGGCTCAAGACCGCATCGATGATCGATTGTGCAGCTTGAAACGCGGCCTCTATACTCATTTCCGACGTATCAAGCAAGTGCGCATCATCAGCTGGTTTCAAAGGGCTGTCGGCCCGTCCCATGTCGCGTTCGTCGCGCCGTTTGACGTCTTCGAAAATCGCATCGAAATCGGCCGTCGCCCCCTTGCCGAGGATCTCGTCGTAACGGCGTCTTGCACGGACCTCCGGCGTCGCCGTTACATAGAGTTTGATAGGCGCATCCGGGCAGACGACCGTGCCGATATCACGCCCGTCGAGCACGGTTCCCGGCGCCTTTATCGAAAACCGCCGCTGCGCCTCGACCAGCGCCCGGCGCACCGCCGGCATCACGGCAATCTTCGAGGCGGCTTCGCCGATCTCATGTTTGGAAAGTATATCGCGATCCAATCCAGCGAGTTCAACCTCCCGCGCGATCTTTTCCGCCACCGCCTCGTCGTCGAGCGGCAGGCCGGCGTCGAGCAGCGCCTTGGCTGTGGCGCGATAGGTCAGGCCGGTATCCAGATGATGGAAGCCGTATCGCTCGGCGATGCGGCGCGAAAGCGTACCCTTGCCGGCCGCCGCCGGGCCATCGATGGCGATGGTGAAGGTCTTCGTTGTCATGTGATCAATCCTGGAGCAGCGGGCTTACAGGCTCTGGCTGGAGCCAAGCATGGCGTAATCATTTGTAAACGCATAGCATTTCTTTCGCAAGGCCGTCCTTTTCGGCGACAATCTTCGCTACGTTCTGCGGCTGCCGCGGCTCGTTACCATACACCCGCCGGCCGGTCATCCGGCGGCGGCGGAAATAGCCTGCGCTCTGATCATAAAGTTTGGCTTTGACATGGGAAGCCACAGCGATTAAGGGGACCGGCTTATAAATTCCGATGGAACGCCGGCTTGATCGGCATTTGCCGAATCTCGCATTCGGCCATTCTCACGAGGCTTATAGTGGCGAAAGCGGAACTTGGAACCAAGCGTACCGATCCGGAAACCGGCAAGAAGTTTTATGATCTGAACCGGGATCCGGTCGTTTCTCCTTATACCGGCAAGTCCTACCCCCTGTCCTTCTTCCAGGAAACCTCGGCGATCGCCGAGGTTGCCGAGGAAGACGAGGTCGCGGAAGTCGATACTGAAAACACCGAAGTCGAACTGGTTTCGCTGGAAGATGCCGATGAGGCCGCAAGCGGCGACGACATCCCCGATATCGGCGATGACGATGTCGAAATCGAAGGCGATGACGACGACGATACCTTCCTCACACCCGACGAAGACGATGACGACGATGACATGAGCGACATCATCGGCGTGACCGGCGACGACGACGAAGTCTGACCACTGCATTTCGGCCCGGTGAGGAAAAAATTCTCCGGGCCGGATTTTTTAGGCTTGCTATCTCCGAAAACCGGAAGTAATAAGCCGCCACTCCGAAGGGCACGCCTTGAGGAGTATCCCAGGACCGGCCCTGAGCCGGACCACCTTGATGGGGCTATAGCTCAGCTGGGAGAGCGCTTGCATGGCATGCAAGAGGTCAGCGGTTCGATCCCGCTTAGCTCCACCAAATTTCCAGAATTATATCAACGTGTTGCGGCCAGATCGCTAAGGTCAAGGTCCGCGAACCAACGTATGGGTAGCGCGATGGGTAGCAATCGAGCATCCCTGAAATCTGCTGGAATACGCCCGAAACTATGCGACATGTCGCAACTAATTTTTCTTCCTATCTTCGGCACCAGTGTATGGGCAGTCTCGCAAAAGATAGGCAGACTATTATGCCTTTGGGATTGGGGAAATCACGATGGGCTTGAGCGGGTTCATAGGACTGCTACTGGCTTGTGCAGGAGCAGTGATCGGCGGGTTCCAAGTACTGCTTTATCTGCAGAATGGCGTTTGGGAACCGGTATCAGTTCTGGATGCTGCGCTCTACTTGTATCTCCATGTCATTGAGAGGCGTGATACCACTTGGTTTTCATCACCTGAGGACTGGGTAGGGCTCCACGACATTATGGCGGGCATACCTGCGAGCGTGTTTCTGTTCTTTTCTGGTGTGGCCCTGGTCGGCATGGACAATGAGGCCATAAGGTCCATGCCCCCTGAACAGTAGGGGCGAAGATCGGCGGGCCTTCCTTATAGTGCCATCATTACGGTGACGCCGATGGCAACCAAAGCCAGCATGGCGGCAATTATCCCCGCCCAAGCAGCGATCTTTGCCCACAAGAGCATTATCTTTCCCGATTCAGTTGTGCGCCGGGCGATCTCCCCGCGAGCTTTCAACGCTTGGGGGCTATCATTCATCCAAGCGAGTTCGGCAAGCTCGCTATCTGACAGCATCCGCGCCTGTTCTTCCATTTCCTTCGAACTGCCGGTTAAAGTCACGATTGTTTCCCACCTCGGAATCAGGACATTATATATGGCAAAGAAGAAGAAACTCGTTCTGCTTTCAACGATTGATGCGATGGCCCGGCTGGATAGAATGATGCCTATCCTGTACCGCAACATCGTTAATGCGATCCGCATCGAGGCCACGATGGAAGCCGGAAACAGCATCATTCCGACCATGCCTGATAAAGCATTTCCCGGTGCGCATGCCTTCAACGCCATCATGCAGAGCTTGGCATTTGATCTCGCGATGCACCTTGCGCGGCTCTATGACGTGGGAAACAGAAATCGGCCTGTAAACAGCCGCGATGTTGCGTCAATTCCCCTAGCGATTCGGCTTCTTAGGCAGAAGCGATGCCAGAAAGAGCTTAAAGCTCGGGCGCGAAATTGGCTTCCCGAATCGCGGAGCTACGCCGACATGTTCGAGCGAGATTGCTCGAAGGCGCTTGAGCGCGTGTCCGCGAACTACTCGGAAACCTTTAAAGGGAAGTTTGGTCGTGGTGGCCTGAAGACGCTGAAGGCATTCCGGGATACTTTCATGGCTCACTCGCTGATGACCGATGTGGATGCCAAGCCGATCTATAACCAACTCTTCCGGCTCACCGACTGCGCAAAGGCTTTCGTGGAAGACGCTCGAATTGCAGTGAGCGGCGATAACTCCAGCTTGGATGAACAAGAGCAAATATTCCTCGATCATGCTAACGAATTCTGGCGCATGGCATTGCTCGGCGAACGGCAAGACTCGTAGCTCCCGCCGTGAGGCAAAAAACAGTCGGGGCATCTATATCCAAGTGTGCAAGACTACCTCAAATGTTCTGTCATCCGGTCAAAGTCCGTTATGAAATCGGCACAGACATCGTGGACTTGCTGAAGGTACATGATTGCGTTTTCGTAAGATCCGATAACTGCCTCCCGAGCAATAGGAACTCGCTCAATATGCAGTTCCTCCAAATTGTGCTCCACGTCGCTGATTGCTTCGTCGATGGAGGAGGTTAGTTGTTCGGGCCGAATGTGAGTAAACTCTATCTCGGTCTGCACTCGGGCGAACTCAGTTCGGTCTACCAAGCCGTGCAGAAATCTAAGACGTTCAATGACATATCGGAGCGACTCCAGGCTCAAAGGTAGTTTCGCGTCTTGCCAACGGCCAAGAGTTTCCTCGCATTGCGCCTTTATGTTCGCGGAAGTTTCAGCCGCCTTCTTTGCCAGCATGTACGTAGAGCGGGTTTGGATGCCCACTGTAGTCCGATGTTGCTTTTCTGCATCTCGTACCTGCCGTGATAAGAACCAAACGGTCGGAATTGCCGCCGTTACTGCCGCTGACCTGCCACTGCGAATTTCTTCCAGAATTGATTAGAGTCCGGCCTTACGAAGGACGGACGAATGAAGAAGCAGAGATTTACAGAAGAGCAGATCATCGGTGTGCTGCGTGAGCAGGAGGCTGG
>NZ_JABDWD010000035.1:0-43947 GCF_019685115.1 Rhizobium sp. NZLR11
CGATACCGACAACCACCCCCTCATTCATCTCCATCTGATCCCATCCTTGCCTAAGCGGGCTTTGCTTTCGCAAGCGGCCCCGGCGACTGTTCGGGTTCAATGGAACGGCGGACGGAGACCCAGGCTCTCCCACGGGCTTGGTGTCCAAAAGGTGCAACGGTCTTCCATCCGCCACCGCAACAGGCAGTACTACGCCAATAGCGGGTAAAGGGAAGTTACAAGGGTTAGGGTGAGGGGCAGATTTCGGCTCTAACCGGACAGCCGAACCCCTGTTCTTACCCCGAGATCTTCGAAAAATCCGCGACCGTTCCCGTCGCCGCACGGATCAGCCGGAGCAAGGCGAGGCGGTTGGCGCGGATGGCGGCGTCCTCGTCGTTGACGAGAACCCCTTCAAAGAAGCGGTCGACCGGGCCGCGCAGCTTGGAAAGCGCCTCCATCGCCGAGCGGAAGTCCTCGCCGGCGACGGCGTTCGAAGCATCCTTAGAGGCGCCTGAAATCGCCGAAAACAGCTCCTTCTCGGCGTCGAGCTTCAGCAGCGCTGCCGAAACGCCATCGGCGATCACGGTGCCCTTCTTTTCCTCGGCAGCGAGCAGCTGCGTCGCCCGCTTGGTGCCGGCAAGCAGGTTTTTGCCATCCTCGGAGGTGATGAAGGCGGTCAGCGCTTCGACGCGGCGTGCCACCATCAACAGATCGTCGGCATCGGCTGTCAGCACGGCGTCGATGAGGTCGTAGCGGGCGCCCTGGTCGCGCAGATAGACCTTGAGACGGTCATGGAAGAAGGAGAGCAGATCGGCGTCCTTGGTCGTCGCCACCAGCGGCAGGCGGACCCTTCGCTCCAGCAGGATACGGACGACACCGAGTGCCGCACGCCGCAGTGCGAACGGATCCTTCGAGCCGGTCGGCTTTTCGTCGATCGCCCAGAAGCCGGTCAGCGTGTCGAGCTTGTCGGCAAGCGCAATGGTGATCGCCACCTTGTCCTCCGGCACGCGATCCGACGGACCCTGCGGCTTGTAATGGTCCTCGATCGCTGCGGCAACGGAGGCATCCTCACCCTGAAGCACCGCATATTTGCGGCCCATCAAGCCCTGCAGTTCCGGGAATTCGCCGACGGCTTCGGTGCGAAGATCGGCCTTGGCGAGCACCGCGGCGCGATCGGCGAGCGCCGCATCCGCGCCGATGATCTTGGCCAATTCCTTGGCCAGCGCCCGGATGCGCGAAACGCGCGCCCCCTGCGTGCCGAGTTTGGCATGGAAGGTCACGTCGAGCGCATCGAGCTTGGCCATGCGCTGGTCGAGCGGCTTCTTCAGGTCGAGATCGAATTTCTTTGCGGAAGCCTCAAGCGTCTCCAGATCCGGCAGGTCGCCCTGATCGCGCTTCCAGAAATGCAGCGCATCCGAAAGCCGGGCCCGCACCACCTTGCCGTTGCCGTGGACGATTTCCTTGCCGCCGTCGATCGCCTGGATATTGGCAACCAGGATGAACTTGTTCGACAGCGTTTCCTCACCCGGTTTGCGCGTGACGAAGCACTTCTGGTTGGTCTTGATCGTCAGCCGGATGATCTCGGAGGGGATGGAGAGATAGTCCTTCTCGAAGCTGCCCATCAGCACCTGCGGCCATTCGACGAGGCCGGAGACTTCCTCCAGCAGACCTTCGTCTTCTACCAGCTCCAGCCCATTGGCGAAGGCGATGTCGCGGGCGTCGTGCAGGATGATGTCCTTGCGCCGCTCGGCGTCGAGGATGACCTTGGCCCTCTCCAGGTTCGCCGCATAGTCGTCGAAGCGCCGCACGGTGATCGGCTCGGGCGCGTGGAAGCGATGGCCAAAGGTGATGTTGGAAGCGGTGATACCGTCGATCTCGAAGGGGATGACGGTGGTCTCCTCATGCTCCGGGCCGAAGGTGCAGACGATCGACTGCAGCGGCCGCACCCAGCGCAGCGCGCCGGGTCTCGTGGAGGCCTTGCCCCAGCGCATCGACTTCGGCCAGGGAAAATCGCGGATGATGCCGGGCATCACCTCGGCGACGATCTCTTCGGCCGCGCGGCCCGGCCTGGAGATGACCGCGACGTAGAAATCGCCCTTCTTCGGATCGCTCACCACCTGCGCCTCGGAGACCGACGAAAGGCCGGCGCCGCGCAGAAAGCCTTCGATCGCCTTCTCGTTGGCGTCGGTGCGCGGCCCCTTGCGCTCCTCGCGCACATCGGCCGAGCGCGCCGTCAGACCGTGAATGTCGAGCGCAAGCCGCCGCGGCGTCCAGTATTCGCGTGCGCCCTCATAGGACAGACCGGCTTCGACTAGCGCATCGGTGACGAGCTTCTTGAGGTCGCCGGCAGCCTTGCGCTGCATGCGGGCCGGAATCTCTTCGGAGCGGAGTTCGAGAAGTAGGTTTGGCATGTCGAATTTCCTTGGCCCCCGCGACAGGGGAGAGGTGGCAGGGGCGCCGGGTCAAAACGTTGCTTCTGCTAGCAAAAAATGGCGTATCTGCACAACCGCAAAATCGCCGCCTTTCCGGCATGCTTTCCTGTGGATCGGCACCTGTCTGTTAACTCCAACATTGCCTTGCCGCTTTTCGCCGCTATGGTCCCGCAACTTTCGTCGAAACAGGAAATCCCAGGAAACCTCATGGCCGCTGACCTCCGTTTTCTCGCAGCTCGCATCTCGGCCGAAATCAGCGCCCGTCCCGAACAGGCCAAAGCCGCCATCGAGCTGCTCGACGAGGGCGCCACCGTGCCCTTCATCGCCCGCTACCGCAAGGAAGTGACCGGCGGGCTGGATGACACGCAGCTGCGCAATCTTGCCGAACGGCTGGTCTATCTGCGCGAACTCGAAGCCCGCCGCGATACGATCGTCGAATCGATTGCGGGCCAGGGCAAGATGACCGATGAGCTGAGGGTGAAGGTGGCTGGTGCCGAGACCAAAGCCGAACTCGAAGACCTCTATCTGCCCTACAAGCCGAAGCGCCGCACCCGCGCCGAAATTGCCCGCGAACGCGGCCTCGGCCCGCTTGCCGAGACCATTCTTTCCGACCGCGGCCGGGAGCCGGCGGTGCTCGCCGAAGGCTTCATTACTGCTGACGTGCCCGATGTGAAGACGGCGCTCGAAGGCGCCCGCGACATCATCGCCGAAGGCATTGCTGAAAATGCCGACCTGCTCGGCAGATTGCGCGCCCATATGCGCCAGGCTTCGCTGCTGAAGGCCAGGGTCGTCGACGGCAAGCAGGCGACGGGCGAGAAGTTCTCCGATTATTTCGACCATTCCGAACGCTGGGCGACCGCCCCCGGCCACCGCGCGCTCGCCATGCTGCGCGGCTGGAATGAGGAGGTGCTGACGCTGACGATCGAGGCCGACGCCGAGACCGCCTCTCCGAACAAGCCGGTCGAACGCATGATTGCGTCAGCCTACGAGATCGGGGCGAGCCGCCCCGCCGACCGCTGGTTGATGGAGGTCGCAAGCTGGGCCTGGCGCGTCAAACTTTCCATGTCGCTCTCGCTCGACCTGATGCGCGAACTGCGCGAAAGGGCCGAAGAGGAGGCGATCCATGTCTTCGCCCGCAATCTCAAGGATCTGCTGTTGGCAGCCCCTGCCGGCTCGCGCGCGACGATGGGTCTCGATCCCGGCATCCGCACCGGCGTCAAGGTCGCCGTCGTCGACGGCACCGGCAAGGTGATCGCGACCTCGACCGTCTATCCCTTCCAGCCGAGGAACGACGTGCGCGGCGCCCAGGTCGAACTCGCATCGCTGATCCGCAAGCACAATGTCGAGCTGATCTCGATCGGCAACGGCACCGGTAGCCGCGAAACCGAAAAGCTGGTGGCCGACATGCTGGCCGAGTTGCCGGCGCCGAAGCCGACCAAGGTCATCGTTTCGGAAGCCGGCGCCTCGGTCTATTCCGCCTCGGCGACCGCAGCGGCGGAGTTTCCCGATCTCGACGTATCGTTGCGCGGCGCCGTCTCCATCGCCCGGCGCCTGCAGGATCCCTTGGCCGAACTGGTCAAGATCGAGCCGAAGTCGATCGGCGTCGGCCAGTATCAGCACGACGTCGACCAGCAAAAGCTGTCGCGCTCGCTGGATGCAGTGGTCGAAGACGCGGTCAACGCCGTCGGCGTCGATCTCAACACCGCCTCTGCGCCGCTGCTTTCCCGCGTCTCCGGTCTCGGCCCGTCGATTGCCGATGCCATTGTCCGCCACCGCGACAGCGAGGGCCGTTTCGAGACCCGGCGGGACCTCATGAAGGTCGCCAGGCTCGGCGGCCGCACCTTTGAGCAATGCGCCGGCTTCCTGCGCATCCCCAACGGCAAGGAGCCGCTCGACGCCTCCTCCGTGCATCCGGAGGCCTACGGCGTCGCCAAGAAGATCGTCGCCGCCTGCGGCCGTGATCTGCGCGCGTTGATGGGCGATAGTGCGGTGCTGAAATCGGTCGATCCGCGCCAGTTCATCGACGAGAAATTTGGTCTGCCAACGGTCAGGGACATCATCTCGGAGCTGGAAAAGCCGGGTCGCGACCCGCGTCCGAGTTTCAAGACCGCGACCTTCGCCGAGGGCATCAACGAAATTTCCGACCTCAAGCCCGGCATGGTGCTGGAAGGCACGGTGACCAATGTCGCCGCCTTCGGCGCCTTCGTCGATATCGGTGTGCACCAGGATGGTCTGGTGCATCTGTCGCAGCTTGCCGATCGCTTTGTCAAGGATCCCCACGAGGTCGTCAAGGCGGGTGACGTCGTCAAGGTGCGGGTCGTCGAGGTCGATGCCAAGCGCAAGCGGATCGCTCTTTCGATGAAACGCGACGACGGTTCTTCGGCACCTGCGCAGCGGGGTGATTCTCGCGGAAACCAGGCTTCCAAACCCCAGAACGAGCGCCGTCCTGCGGCCCCGAAACCGGAAAGCCAGGGTGCTTTCGGCGCGGCTCTTGCCGAAGCCATGAAGCGAAAATAAGAGTTTAGCCGGTATTTCGGCAAAAATGCAACAGTTTGGCAACGTTCTGAGCGGAGTGCTAAATCCGGCGCTTGTAAGGCGAAAGAGAGCGACTAAGTTGATGTGACCATTCTGTCACATTTGCGAGGCGTCCATGGCGTCGGCTTTCCTATCGATCGTCCAGCAGATCATCCGCAAGGGTTCGTTGAAACTTACCCTTGCCAATGGCGAAACCCACATGATCGGCGACGGCACCGGTGAATCCGTCGCTGCCCGTCTTGCCGATCAGGAGGCCGAGGACGCCATCCGGCGCGACCCGACAATGAAGCTTGGCGAAATGTATATGCAAGGCCGGTTCATTCTCGAACAGGGCAACATTTACGATTTCCTGTCGCTGGTGAAGCAGAACACCACCAACGAGATCTTCGATTTCAAGATGGCAATGTTGCTCGTTGGCCGCATTGCCTGGCAGCAGGTGAAGAGCCGCATGCCTGGCAATCGCAACAAGCACAACGTCGCCCATCACTACGACCTGTCGGCCAAACTTTTCGATCTGTTCCTCGACGAGGACTGGCAATATTCATGCGCCTATTTCGAACCACCAGACATCGGTCTCGACGAGGCGCAGCTTGCCAAGAAACGCCATATCGCCGCCAAGCTTCTGCTCGAGCCGAACCAGCGCATCCTGGAGATCGGCTCCGGCTGGGGCGGTATGGGCATGTATCTGACGGAAGCGACCGAAGGAGCCGATTTCACCGGCATCACGCTGAGCGAAGAGCAGCTCAAGGTCTCACGCGGCCGCGCCGAAAAGCGCGGTCTGTCCGAGCGTGTGCGTTTCGAGCTGCAGGACTACCGCACCATGACGGGCAGGAAATTCGACCGCATCGTTTCGGTCGGCATGTTCGAACATGTCGGTATCGGCAATTACGGCAATTTCTTTCGCAAGGTATCGGACCTGCTCGACGACAACGGCGTCATGGTGCTGCATTCGATCGGCCGTCCGAAGCCGAGCTTCGGCACCAATGCCTTCATCGAGCGCTACATCTTCCCGGGCGGCTATATCCCTTCCGTCGGCGAAGTCGTGCCGCCGCTCGAAAAGGCCGGGCTGCTGGTCAAGGATGTCGAAATCCTGCCGATGCATTATGCCTATACGCTGCGCCATTGGCGCGAGCGTTTCGTGGCGCGCAAGGCCGAAGCGGTGGCGCTTTACGACGAGCAGTTCTTCCGCATGTGGGAATTCTATCTGGCCGGTTCCGAAATCGGTTTCCGCTGGGACGAACTCTTCATCCTGCAGATCCAGATCGCCAAGAACCAATTCGCCGTTCCCGACAACCGCAATTACATCGCGCGGAACGAGGCCAAGCTGAAGGAATTCGAGGCAAGGCGCGCACCGCTGGAAAAGGTGGCGTTCTGAGCGGCAGCACTTGTGCCGGTCACAATGAAAGCCGGCCACAATGAAAGGACTGCGGATGAGCAGTGCGTTTCCCGAAATCTATCTCGTCCGCCATGGCGAAACCGAATGGAGCCTGTCCGGGCGCCATACCGGACGCAGCGATATTCCGCTGACGGCGAACGGCGAGGACGCCGCCGGCAAACTTGCCGAACGGCTCGCCGGTCACGCCTTCTCCGCCGTCTGGTCGAGCCCGTCGGCGCGGGCCCGCAAGACCTGCGTGCTTGCCGGTTTCGGATCGGGTGCGGTGATCAAGGAGGATCTCGCCGAATGGGACTACGGCGCTTACGAAGGCATCACCACCAAGGCGATCCTGGCGGAGCGCCCCGGCTGGCAGCTCTTTCGCGATGGCTGCCCGGATGGAGAGTTCGCCGCCGATGTCGGTGCCCGTGCGGACGCCGTCATCCACGCGCTTCGCCAAGCGGACGGCACCATCCTGATCTTCTCGAGTTCACATTTCCTGCGTGTGCTCGCCGCCCGCTGGCTCGGCATGCCGCCGGAAGGCGGCGCGCTTTTGGTGCTCGATACGGCTTCTATCAGCGTGCTCGGTTACGAACACGATCTGACGGAGCCGGTCATTCGCCGGTGGAACCAGCGGTAGGGCATCTGGGGGGAGCGGGTTTGCGGAATTCGATAGCAGATGCCATCAGCCGTGTGGGCCACACGGCACGACTCCCAACAGCGTCCTTTGTTCACCGTGGTTAACATTGGGGTAACGACATCCGGATAAGTGTAGCCGTCGCCGCTCTCCGCGGCTTTGTTTTTGCGTTTTCTGGAGTGCGGACGTGTCTCATCGGTCAGTCGTATCGATCTCTTTGGCTATTGGCCTTTTTTCCTTTGGTTCGGCGGCGGCGCAGGAAAGCGGCCAGCATTTCTGGTCCGGCGACTGGTATCTGAGCGTCGGTGTCGCAGGCTTCTCCGCCCCGAAATTCGAGGGCTCGTCGCATAATGAATTCAAGTTCAGCCCGCTGATCTCGGTCGGCCGCCAAGGCGCCGGCCCGCGTTTTTCCTCGCGCAACGACAATCCGTCCTTCGCCCTCATCGACAAGGGCGCCTTCCGCGCTGGTATCGTCGGCAGGTTCGTGCCGTCGCGCGATGACGGCGACGGCCATGAGCTGAAGGGCTTGAAGAAGGTCAAGTGGGGTGCCGAAGCCGGTGGTTTCGTCGAAGTCTATCCGACCGATTTCTTGCGCGCCCGTGCCGAAGTCCGTCAGGGCATCCGCTCATACGACGGCGTCGTCGCCGATCTCGCGGTCGATGCCTTCACCGATATCGCGCCCGACCTGCAGCTGTCAGGCGGCCCGCGCGCGACATTTGCGACAAGCGGCTATTACGACGCCTATTACGGCGTCAGCGCCAAGCACGCCGCCGCAAGCGGCCTTGATCCCTACAAGCCATCGTCGGGCATCCAGTCCTATGGCGCGGGTGCCGCCCTGACCTGGAAGGCGACCGAAAACCTCTCGGCAAGCTCCTTCCTCGAATATAAGCGGCTGGCAGGTCCCGCCGCCGACAGCAGCCTGGTGCGAGACCGCGGTTCGAAGAACCAGGTCCTGATCGGCGTCTCGGCGACCTACAAGTTCAATTTCTCCCTGCAGTGATCCAATGCATGTCGCCCGGAAGTGTGTAGCGGTTCCGGGATAACGACATCCATTAAACATCCAACGCATGTCGCCCGGAAGTGTGCAGCGGTTCCGGGATAACGACATGCATGAGACAAAGAGATCGCTTCTTGACCGGATCGCCGGCCGGTCGCTAGATGGCGGCATGCAAGATACCGGCGACTTCAACGATCGCGTTTCCGACGCACCTTCCGACAACTGGGTCTATCGGATCCTGCCGCAGTGGCTCTGGCCTTATGCCCAGCTTGCGCGGTGGGATCGCCCGATCGGCTGGCAGTTGTTGATGTGGCCGTGTTTCTGGTCGGCAACCCTTGCCGCCAATGCGGCGATCGGCGAGGGCCTCTATTCCGGCAGTCTGCTGGTGTCTCACCTTTTGCTCTATTTCATCGGCGCGGTCGCCATGCGCGGCGCCGGCTGCACCTATAACGATCTCGTCGATCACGAAATCGACATGGAAGTGGCGCGCACCCGTTCGCGTCCGCTCCCCTCGGGCCGCGTTACGCGCGCCCACGCGAAGATCTTCATCGGCCTGCAGGCGCTGGTCGGCCTCGTCGTGCTCTTGCAGTTCAACTGGCTGACCGTTTTCCTCGGCGTGCTTTCGCTCGGGATCGTAGCGTTTTATCCCTTCGCCAAACGGTTTACCGACTGGCCGCAATTCTATCTGGGGCTTGCCTTCTCCTGGGGCGCGCTGATGGGCTGGGCCGGCATTTTGGGCGGCCTCTCCTTTGCCGCCATCCTGCTCTACGCCGCCTCCGTCGCCTGGACGATCGGTTACGACACGATTTACGCCCATCAGGACAAGGAGGACGACGAACTGATCGGCGTCCGCTCCACCGCGCGGCTGTTCGGCGACAGGACGAGGCAATGGCTGATCGGCCTTTATGGACTGACGCTGGTGCTGATGTTTATCGCTTTCGTTCTTGCCGGCGCCAATATCATCGCGTTCCTGGCGCTGCTCGGGGCCGCCGGCATGTTCGCCTGGCAGATCCTCCGCCTCGATATCGATGATGCCGGCCAATGCCTGGCGCTCTTCAAGTCGAACAATCGCGTCGGCCTGATCATCTTTTTCGGCTTGTTCATCTCGCTGCTCTTCGCCATTCCCTGAATGGGGCGATGACTTCAGCGATGCATGAAACGATAAACCCGGCGCAGGCGCCGGGTTTCAAAATGCTTGCAAAAACCGAGTGTCGCTATTTCGCTCAATTGCGGGCGATGATTTCCTTGCCCTCGATCTTCATGGCGACACCCAGCCGACCGGTGGTGCGGCGCACGAGGAAGCGCGGGCGCCGGTTGGCGAAGTAGGAATGACGGCGGCGCGGCTTGAGATCGCTGGTGCGCAAGGCACCAATATGGTCTTCGAGCGGACGGGCGACGCCGTCGGCCTCGACCATCAGCATCGGAATGCGGAAGGCTTCCGACCAGCTGCGCCAGTCGGCGGCGATATCGCTGAGGTCATGGGCGACGAGCAGCGGAATGCAGAGCTCCGGATCGGCGTGGTGAAGTTCGAGAGTGACGGTGACTTCGCCGTCGCCATGGTCGATGGCGCGGGCAGCGACGCCCTTGAAGACGCGCTTCGGCAGGGCAATCGAGAGCGGCAGGCCGCTGGAAGGGAGGACCTTGCGCAGCACAGCGCCGCGTTCGTCTATGGTAATGTTGACGTCATCCGAACAATCATGGATGGCGTAGCTGACCTGCTGGGGAAAGCGGGCCGGATCGAGGCGTAACGTCGTGCCAGCCCAGGCGGGCTTCATTGCGGGATTGTTCATGTCATTCTACCCTTGTCTTACCTGAGAGCCGATTTCCGGTCTTCTCCTTGGGACTGTTCGTCCTCTATGGCCGACAATAGGGGCCTGCCGTTCCGTACAGCTTAAAAATTGCGGTTAAGAAAACTTTGCCTCCTATGATGGTTATCAAAACCGAATCCGGCAGGGTTTCCGGAAGGTGAACGGTGTGGTGTGCTGAAATGATGCATCCTGAGGTAAGCCTCAGGTAAGCTTTCCGTGGCAAAATATGCTTACCAGCAGTTCGTTCTTTTAGAGAGTTTGCCGAAAAGGGCGCTTTTAATGATCACGGCTTCCCTCGCTTACACGATCCTGTCGAAGGATATGACGTCGAGCCTCAACAAGGTTGCGTCGCAGGCGACGGTCAAAAAGGACGCTCAGTACTACGCCGACCATATCAACAAGGTCACATCGGTCGACGACTTTCTCGGTGATTACAAGCTCTACAGCTATGCGATGAAGGCCTATGGTCTGGAGGATATGACCTACGCTAAGGCCTTCATGAAGAAGGTGCTCGAAAGCGATCTCACCGACGCCAACAGCTACGCCAACAAGCTTTCTGATACGCGTTATCGCGAATTTGCCTCCGCCTTCAATTTCAATGCGCCTGCCAAGGATGTGCAGACGGACGCGCAGGAGGACGATCTCATCGGCCTCTACAAGCAGTCCTTCGTCGATGCCGACAAGGCGGCGAGCACCGAGAGCACCTATTACAGCAACAATATCGATAGCGTGCAGACCGTCGACGATCTGGTCAACAACACCCGGCTGCGCACCTATGTACTGACGACTTTCAAAATCGATCCCACCTATGCGTCGAAGGATTTTCTGCGCCAGGTGCTGACGAGCGATCTCAGCGACCCCACGAGCGTCGTCAACACGCAAGGTGGCGACAAGTACAAGGCGCTTGCCGCCCAGTTCAGCTTCAACGCCGACGGTACAGTCACCGGCACGGCGCAGACGGCGGCGCAGAAGGCGTCGGTCGTCGAGACCTACACGCTGAATTCCCAATCGGTGATCATCGACAATTCGGTCGGCTCCGACGTCTACTATGTCGGCAAGACGGCGGCTGACTACAACAAGGCCTATTATACCGCCAAGATCGGCACGATCACCAATGTCGACGATCTGGTCGCCGACAAACGCCTGACCTCCTACATCACGACGGCCTACAGCATGGGCGCCGACTTTACCGCGGCAGCGTTGCGCACGGTGCTGACCGACCCCGGTTATGCCCAGCTGATGGGCTTTACCAATGTCTACAACGCCTTCAACTTCAAGGCGGACGGGTCGACCTTGAGCACGGCGCGCGTCCAGACGGTTGATCAGGCGAACAAGCTGTCATCGGCAGCGTCGAGCACCGCCAACTATTATAATGTGACCTCGCAATCGAGCGGCATCACCAATGTCGACGACCTGCTCGCCGACAATGTGCTGGCGCGTTCCATCAAGGATGCCTATGGGCTTGGCACCAATTTCAGCAATGCCGACCTGAAGAATATCCTGACGGATTCGGCCTATGCCGCGGCCCAGGGCCATGCCGGTCTCAATGCCGACTTCAATTTCCAGGCGGATGGTTCGATCAATGGTTCGGTGATCCAGACCGCGGCGCAGCGGAAATCGACGACCGACAAGTTGGCGGCGAACGCAGCGCATTTCAACAGCATGATCGGCAATGTCACCAATGTCGATGACATCATGTCCGATACTGTCGCAGTCAGCTATCTCAGAAACAGCATGCAGATCGCCGACAGCGTCTCCGATGCGACGTTGAGGACGTTCCTTGTCGACCCTGCGGCTGCCAGCACCCAGGGTTACAGCGACGTTAACGACCTCTTCAATTTCAAGGCCGACGGTTCGGTCGCGACGCTTTACGCCTCGCAGAGCGCAACCCAAAGCGCCAGCACTGCCAGCAAGGCCAATGATGCGGCCGTCTATTACCAGGCGACCATCGCCGGCATCTCAAACGTCGATCAGTTGCTGTCGGATCAGAAGCTGAACAATTTCGTGCGCAACGCCTTCGGCATCCCCTCCACCGTCACCGACGTCGCTCTTCGCAATATTCTGACCGATCAGAGCGGCACCGGCACCTATGCCGATGTTGCCGCCGCCTTCAACTTCAAGGCGGATGGCACGCTCGAGGACGGCATGCAGGCGCAGACGGCGGCACAGATTACCAACACGAAAATTGCCGCCGGAGCCCGCACCGACGATTATTCCGCCCGGATGGCGACAATCGGTAATGTCGACGATCTCATCGCCGATGACGCCATCACCAATTTCCTGAAGAGCACCTACAATCTGCCATCGGCTACCTCGAACGCTGATCTGAAGAGCATTTTGACCGATGCGACTGCGGCAGCCGCAGCCGGCCACGCCGATCTCAATGCCGACTTCAACTTCGCCGCCGACGGATCGCTCCCGGTCGTCAGCTCGGTCCAGACGGCCGATCAGGCGCAAACCACCAATGACAATTATATGGCTCGCTATGACGACGAGCGCGACGAGGCGATCGACGAAGTCACCTCCAATTACACGAGCATGATGGCCGATAGCACCAGCCTGCTCGATTTCTCCGAGATCAAGAGCGTCAACGATTTCCTGCGCAGCAATTCCTCGGCCGATTTCAAGAAAAGCAACGACAAGCTGCCGGATCCCTACCATGTGGCGCTGCAGGCTTTCGGTCTGACCGACCAGGAGGTGCCGCGCTCGATGATGCGCAAGATCCTGACGAGCGATGCATACGACCCGAAAGGCTATATCGCCTCGCTGAAGGACGAACGCATCACCAACCTTGCCCGCGCCTTCAACTTCGGCCCCGACGGCAAGGCGGCGTCACCCTTCCAGGCGCTTCCCGATGCGACGTTGGCCAAATACGCCACCGATTATAAGGCGCATGTCACCATGCTGTTGAAGGCCGGCCCGTTAAAGGACAAGGCATCGAAGGACGCGACGACCGAGGTGGATTACTTCGCCAAGGGCATGGCGAAGGTGAAGTCGCTCGACGATTTCCTCGACGACAGCCGCCTGACGAATCTGGTGCTGAAAGCCAACAACCTCGACCCGAAGGATTACGACAAGGCGACACTGAAGAAGATCTTCACCTCCGATCCCGACGACAAGAAGAGTTATCTGAACACCAAGGCCGATGCGCGCTTCAAGGATATCGTCGCCGCTTTCAACTTCGACAAGGACGGCAATCTCACCCGCGCCAAGGTAGGCACTATCCAGAACAAGGCTGCCGAAGACCACACCCAGAAGCTTTTCGTCCAGCAGACGATGGAAGCCCAGCAGGGCGAAAGCAATGACGGCGTCCGCCTGGCGCTCTATTTCAGCCGCAAGGCCCCGAACATCACCTCGATCTATTCGATCCTCGGCGACAAGGCGCTCTATCAGGTGATCACCACCGCCTACAGCCTGCCTTCGCAGATCTCGGGCATGGATGTCGCCAAGCAGGCCGACCTCATCAACCGCTTCGTCAAGCTCGAGGATCTCCAGGATCCGAAGAAGGTCGACAAGCTGCTGCGGCGCTTCACCGCCATGTACGACGTCAAGAACAGCACGCAGCAGTCGCCGGCGCTGCAGATCCTGACCGGCGGCGGCGCGCAGCAATCCTGACCGTCGGTCTCACACGTCGAGACTGACGACCTTTCCAGGGTTCATGATGTTGGCGGGGTCGAAGGCGCGCTTGATGCGGCGCATCAGCTCGATTTCGATTGCCGGGCGGATGGCAGCCAGTTCGTCGCGCTTCAGCTGTCCGATGCCGTGCTCGGCCGAGATCGAGCCGCCGTGAGCAATTACCAGCCCATGAACGATGTGGTTCATCTCGTGCCAGCGGGCGATGAAGGCGTCCTTGTCGGCACCGACCGGCTGGGAAATATTGTAATGGATATTGCCGTCGCCCATATGGCCGAAAGCGCAGATGCGGGCTCCGGGCATTGCCGCCATCACCGCTTCTTCGGCCTCGGCCATGAAATGCGGAACCTTCGACACCGGCACGGAAACATCGTGCTTGATCGACCCGCCTTCCGGCTTCTGGGCATCCGACATGCTTTCGCGCATGTGCCAGATGGCCTTCTGCTGGGCGACCGATGAAGCGATCGCCGCATCGAGCACCAGCCCGGCCTCGAAGCCTTGTTCCAGTACGCCGTTCATCATCCGCTCCGCCGTCTCGGCCGAGTCCGACGTGGAGATGTCGATCAGCACATACCAGGGATAGGGCGCTTCCAGCGGATCGCGCACGCCGTCGATGTGGCGCGTGGTGATTTCGACGCCGAAACGCGGCATCAGCTCGAAACCGGTGAGCGAGGCGCCGCAGAGGCTGGAGGCGAGATCGAACAGACCAAGCGCATTCTCCACCGAATTCAGACCGGCGAATGCCACCTGATGGCCGAGCGGCTGGGGAAACAGCTTCAGCACCGCGCCGGTGATGATGCCGAGCGTGCCTTCGGCGCCGATGAAAAGGTCGCGCAGGTCGTAGCCGGTATTGTCCTTCTTCAGGCGGCGCAAGCCGTCCCAGATCTCGCCGGTCGGCAGCACCACTTCGAGGCCGAGGCAGAGCTGGCGCATATTGCCGTAGGCAAGCACGGCCGTGCCGCCGGCATTGGTGGAAAGGTTGCCGCCGATGCGGCAGGAGCCCTCCGAGCCGAGCGACAGCGGAAACAGCCGCCCGTGCGCCTCGGCTGCCTTCTGCACTTCGGCCAGGATGGCGCCGCCATCGGCCACCAGCACGTTCGCCACCGGATCGATATCGCGGATCTTGTTCATGCGTTCGAGCGACAGGATGATATCGGACTTGCCCTCACGCGGCGTCTGGCCGCCGACCAGGCCGGTATTGCCGGTCTGTGGCACGATCGCCGCTCCGGTCTCCGTCGCAAGTTTCATGATTGCCGAGACTTCTTCGACAGAGCCGGGCTTTAGGAGGAGAGGGGAGGAACCGTGATAGAGCCCGCGGTTCTCGATCAGATGCGGCGCCAGATCGGCCTCGCTGGCAAGCGCGTATTTGTCGCCGACGATGGCGGCGAAGCGGTCGAGAAGTTCGGCGGAAATGCTGGGGCTGCTCATCGGGTTCGATCCTCCGTCATTATTTCAAGTCGCGGGGTGCAGCTGCCCGCTGCAGGCGGTCGTTGATCGCTTCGCCCAACCCCTCCTCGGGGATGGCCGAAAAGGCAATGCTCGAAGCCCCGCTGGCATCGGCCCGCTTCATGTAGTCGAAAAGATTGGCCGCCGCCTCGGCAAGGTCGCCCTGCGGGCTGAGATCGAGGACGATCCGGGCGCCGTTTGCGCCGGAGACCGCCGCGCCGCCGAAGGCGATCAGCGCTTCGCCGGGTTCGACCGTCGTCGCATTGAGGCGCACCGACGCGCCTGGCGCGTAGTGCGAGGCGAGCATGCCAGGCGCCTCGATCGCCGCCGATGCCGTTTTCGCCCGCAGCAGCGGCCGGCCTGCGACGCGCTCGATCTCGCGTGCCGCCAGACCGCCGGGGCGAAGCAGCCTTACCCGGTCGCCCTCCACCTTGACGATCGTCGATTCGACGCCGACAGCGCTTGGGCCCGCATCGAGGATCAACGGGATCTTCGCCCCAAGATCGGCCTCGACATGGGCGGCACTCGTTGCGCTGATCGTGCCTGACGTATTGGCGCTGGGGGCTGCGAGCGGCCGCCCGAAGGCGCCGATCACCGCGCCTGCAAAACCCTTCGGCACGCGGATGCCAACGCTGTCGAGCCCGGCGGTCGCCAGCGAATGGATCGGGCTTTCGGTCTTCAGCGGCAGCACGAGGGTCAGCGGGCCGGGCCAGAAGGCGGCGGCGAGAGCCCTCGACACCGGATCGAATTCGGCGTGCTCTTCGGCCATGGCGAGATCGGCCATATGGCAGATCAGCGGGTTGAAGCGCGGCCGTCCCTTTGTCTCATAGATGCGGGTGATCGCCGCCGGATTGGTGGCGTCGGCGGCAAGGCCGTAGACCGTCTCGGTCGGAATGGCGATGGCAAAGCCGTCGGCAAGAGCGGCGCAGGCCGCCTCAAGCGCTGCCTGCCTGTCTGCCTCAATGTCGATCGTGCGTGCCATGTGCTGCCTGGTGCTTCAGTTCCGGCAGTCATTAGGCTTTCCGCTCTTCGCGATCAATCGCGTTGTTGGCCTCACGCTTCGATGCGATGCGCTTTATAGCTGGCGGATGATTTCGCGCAGCTGTTCGTTGCGGGCGCCGAGCAGCAGGATGTTGCGGATCGCTGCCTGCGGATCATGGGTGCGGAAGAGCAGGCCGTTGCCGCGCACTGACCGGTCGATGCTCATTTTTTCCTGGGAGTGCTCGCCGGGTTTGATCGCGACGGCGAAATACATGCGGGAATAGCCGACATCGATGCGTTCGAAGAAATTGTCGTTCTGGCCGATGTCGGAATAGAAATTGGCGATGTAGAAGGCCCAGCTCACGTCTTCGTAATGCGCGAACTTCGTCCGCGCAGCGGTGACGTGGCAATAACCGAGATGCGGGCTGTCCTCCAGCGTCCGGTGAAAGATCATCTTCGGAAACTGGATCGAGTGGTGAAAGCCGTTGATGTGCTGATGCGTCTTTTCGCCGGCCACCTGCAGCTTGCGGCCAGTCTTTTCGGCGACCTCATCATGGGTGAAATAGCGCTTTTCCTCGGCCAGCCAGTGCCGCCGCTCGCGCGGTATCCGGCCGGTGCGCAGGAATTCGGAATGCGCGGCAATCGGCTGCCGCTCTTGCAATCTGCTTGCATCTTTCGCGTCGAAATAACGGAGTCTGGCCATGGTTCGCGTTCTTCGCTCGGTCTGAATCAACGGCAGGATAGGGTGGCATGCTTAAGGCGATGTTAAAATCGCCCGGCGGCCGGCCGGCCAGAGACCTAAATGCCGGCAGCTGTCGCAAACGCGATGGACGCCGATATCACCCAGCGAACCTCTTTGCGCAACGGCCCTTTACGCCATGTCGCAATTGACGATAATCGCCTGGAGAGTCGGACGAATGTCAGCGACTGGGATCAGTAGCTTTTGGCTTGCCGCACCCTGTCGTCAATTTCGAAGCCGATGTCGCATTACAACCAAGCGGCAGGGATGCCAGGTGATTAAATGGGCCCAGGTGATTAAATGGCGCCATGAACAATTCTCCCGAAGGAGAAGGAAGCGGGCGCGCTTCCGCCGGCCTTCTGCTCGAGGGTGGCAACCGGGTGCACGAGGACATGAAGATGGATATTCGCAGCAACGTTTTGCGTCAGCTCAAGGGCCGTCGTGAGGGCTTCAGCCTCGAACGGCCGTTTTATATCGACGAGGATTATTTCCAGCTCGACATGGAGATGATCTATTATCGCGACTGGCTGTTCATCGGCCATGATTGCGAATTGCCGAAGCCCGGCGCCTATTTCACCGTCCAGATCGGCAGCTATCCGGTCGTCGTCGTCCGTGGCCGCGACAATGTCATCCGCGCCTTCCACAACAGCTGTCGTCATCGCGGCTCGCGCGTCTGCACCAAGGAGCACGGCTCTTCCGTGCGTCTCGTCTGCCCCTACCATCAGTGGACCTATGATCTTGAAGGCAAGCTCGCCTTCGCCCGCCACATGGGCGATGATTTCGATAAGACCGGCTTCAACCTGAAGCCCGTCCATTGCGAAATCGTCGCGGGCTATGTCTTCATCTGCCTTGCCGATACCGCCCCGGACTTCCAGCCGGTGCGCGACAAGATCGAGCCCTATGTCGCGCCGCACCGGATCAGCGAGAGCAAGGTCGCCTTCCAGAGCACGATCATCGAGAAGGGCAACTGGAAGCTTGTCTGGGAAAATAATCGCGAGTGTTATCACTGCGCCGCCAATCACCCCGAGCTTTGCCGCACCTATCCCGAAGCCCCGAGTGTCACCGGCACGGATGGCGGCGCCGACGATCCCGAGATCGCCGGCCATTGGGCGCGCTGCGAGGCCGCCGGCCTGCCGAGCAAGTTCCAGATGTCGCCGGACGGTCAGTTCCGCACCGCCCGCATGCCGCTGATCGAGGACGCCGAGAGCTACACCATGTCGGGCAAGAGCGCCGTCAAGCGTCCGCTCGCCGACGATATCTCGATCAGCCATATCGGCACCATGCTGCTCTTCCACTACCCAACGACGTGGAACCACCTATTGGGCGACCACGCCATCTCCTTCCGGGTGCTGCCGCTCAGCGCCAATGAGACGGCGGTGACGACAAAGTGGCTGGTCCACAAGGACGCGGTCGAAGGCGTGGATTACAATCTCGAGGAACTGACCCACGTCTGGACCGAGACCAACGACCAAGATCGCCGCATCGTAGAAGAGAACGCCTTCGGCATCCACTCGCCTGCCTATGAACCAGGCCCCTATTCCTCCCTGCACGAGGGCGGTGTCATGCAGTTCCTCGAATGGTATTCCAACTTCATGGTGAACCGCCTGCAGGGCGACCAGGCGAAAATCTCCGCCGTGGCGTAACATTTCGCCCGGAACTGTGCAGCGGTTCCGGGATAACGACATACATAAGACAAAGGACTAAAGCGCGTCTCGGCCGCAATTCCGGGCGCCGTTATCGAGGGCGGCCTCGCGGTTAATGCCCGGTTCAGATCGATTTCTTTAAAGATATGAAAGCAGCGGCCCCCGGCCGCTTTCGGAACCATTCGGGCACGAAAGCGTTGCTAAACAGGCGGTTATCGCTGTTGAATGGGAGAGAAGAATGTTCGGTTTGAGTAACAAGATCGCGACCGCAGTTCTGGCTGCCGCCGTCGTTCTGACAGGCTTCGTGCCGTCGCAGGCAGTCCAGATGCCAACCGCCCCGCAGGTGGAAAAATCCTCCGCCGTCGAGAACGTCCAATACCGCCGCTACTATCGTCCCGGTTATGGGTCGGGCGGCTACTACCGCCCCGGCTATCGGCCGGGCGCCTATTATCGGCCGGGCTACGGCGGCGGCTACCGCCCCGGCTATTACGGTGGCTATCGCGGATACAGCTATTACCGTCCGGGCTATCGCCACTACAACGGCTACTGGTATCCGCTCGCCGCCTTCGGCGCCGGCGCGGTCATCGGCGGCGCCATTGTCGCGCAACCGCGTTACGTCGAGCCTGCGCCCAGCATGGGTTCAGGCCATGTCGCCTGGTGCGCCAACCGATATCGGTCCTATCGCGCCTACGACAACACGTTCCAACCCTATAACGGCCCGCGTCAGCAGTGCTATTCGCCGTAATGAGGCCGGAATAGGAAGTGGGCATTGCCCTCACGCTAACCCTCTCCCCGTAAAAAACGGAGAGAGGGGACGTGGCAAACGTGGCGTCGCGCGGCCGTCCATTCGGCTTTCTCGGCAAGGTTGACCAAGCCGAGTCCCCACGCCGGCCCGTACCAGCCGCCGCGCAGGGACCTGCCCATGCAGCGGAACGAGAGGGCGGTGGCGTGAAGAAACCGTGAACTCATTTCATCATCGGCTGCGAAACTCAGTGGACGACGGTGATCACCGAAATGCCAGCTTCGTCGGCGGCACGGATAAGCGCTGCTCGCGCGTCCTGAGCCGGAATCTCCCCGTGTATTGCATCCCGGCAAGCCATAATCGCCACGAGGTATTCTTCTCCATCGTCGATCGGCCAGCCAACGGTCAGCATCTCGGCAGCCTGCACGAGAGTTGCGACGAGCTTGTATTTTTCCGGCCCACTCACCACGAGCATCAGAGGGACGAACTCTCCGGATGTGCACCATTTCATGACATTAGGTCTCCCCACGGTAAATACATTAGTAACCGTGCAAGAACCGTTCCGAGCGAGGTGGTGGCATGAACCAACGGATTACCCGAGCGTCGATCGCTGAGATTGTAAAAAACGGGGAGAGGGGACGTGCCCTTAGGGGACGTTAGCGAGGGACGGAGACGTTGCGGCATATCCCCTTCGCCCCGTTTACGGGGAGAAGGGGCCGGCAGGCGGATGGGCAGCAGCGCCCACCCCACCTCTCAGATTCAAAGAATATCCACTCGCCGCAGCAGCCACCAGGCAAAGGCAATCGAGGCGACGATGAGGGCGACGGCGTATTCGGTGCCGTAATCGCCGACGGCGAAGGGCAGGTTTGCGGTGTTCATGCCGAAGAAGCCCGTCACCAGGGTCGGCGGCAGCAGGAAGGCCGTCATGATCGACAGCAGATAGAGGTGGCGGTTGGTCTCGGAGGATTGTTTGGAATCGATTTCTTCGTGCAGCAGGCGCGCCCGGTCCTGCAGCGCGTAAATATCGTGGTCGACCGTTTCCAGCCGGCTTGTCAGCCGCCGCGCCACATCATCGAAGCCGAATGGCATCTCGTCGTCGTCGGCCGCCGCCGCACGGCGCATCAGCGCCAGCACCGTGCGCAGATGGCGATGCAGCCGGACGACGGTGCGCCGGACCGGCGCCAGCCGCCGGCGTTCGTCGCGCGGCGCATTGTCGTAGACAAAATCCTCGATCAGGTTCAGCTCTTCGGTGAGTTCCATGACGATCGCGATCAGCGTGCGCTGAAACTCGATCACCAGCAGTTCGAACAGATCGACCGGCCGTGAAAATTTTCCCGGATTTTTTTCGATCAGCGCCCGCGCCCGCTCGACGCTGCGCAGCGGCTGCAGCCTCGTGGTGATGATGAAACGGTCGGACATGGCAAAATGCAGCCAGCCGAGATTGTTGGTATCCTGGGCGAAATCGCGCTGGCAGTCGACGAGCGTGCCGTAGAGCATCTGCTCGTCGACGGTGATGGTCGCGTGCGTGTCACGCGTCGTCAGCGCCGATTTCGCGTCCTCCGTCAGTCCGGCGAGCGTTTCGAGCAATGCCGGCACGCGGGCGTCAACAAGGTTGAGGTGCAGCCAGTAGAAACAATTGTCGGCGATGAGGTCCGCCACCGTCGCACTGTTGTTCAGACGCACCGCCGTCTTTTCATCCGGCGAGAAGCGATAGGCCCAGACGAAACCGGGTATGTTGACGGGCAATGTATCCATTGGTCGCCGATCCCTTGCGAAGGCGATGTCCTTACAGCCTCTTCATGACGTTCATTTGTGCAAGAGTGCAAGAGCCGGGCTGTGATGTCGGGCAAACTATTGCACGACAGTCAATGGAATCGAAATTGACGTTTACGTAAAAATCAATTAGCCCTTTGCCTCGGAGGGGCTTTGCCCAAATACAGGAAGTGCAGGCCGTCTGCGGAGGAAAACCATGTACAAGGCGCCCGTCGAGGAAATCGCGTTCACGTTGAAGCATGTCGCCGGCATGGGCGAGGCGATTTCAGCAGGCTTGCTCCGCGATCTCGGCGAAGATCTGGTCGATGCGATCCTGGCCGAGGCGGGACGTTTTGCCACAGAGGAAGTGGCGCCTCTCGCAGACATCGGCGACCGGCAGGGCGCCCGTTTGATCGATGGTGAGGTCCGGCTGCCGGATGGCTGGCGCGATCTCTATCGCAACTGGATCGCCGGCGGCTGGAACGGCCTGACGGCACCCGAAGCTTTCGGCGGCCAGGCCCTGCCGCATATGCTGAATGTCGCAGCGCTGGAAATGTGGAATTCCGGTTCCATGGCCTTTGCGCTTGCCCCAACGCTGACGATGGGCGCCATCGAGGCGGTCAGCACCCATGGCAGTGCTGCGCTGAAGCAGAAATACCTGGCAAAGATGGTGTCCGGCGAATGGACCGGCACCATGAACCTGACCGAGCCGCATGCCGGTTCCGATCTCGGCGTGCTCAAGGCCCGCGCCGAGCGCCGCGCCGACGGCAGCTACCGCATATCAGGCCAGAAGATCTTCATTACCTGGGGCGACCACGACGCGGCCGACAATATCATTCATCTGGTGCTGGCCCGCCTGCCGGATGCGCCGGCCGGCACCCGCGGCATCTCGCTCTTCCTGGTGCCGAAATTCCTGGTGAACGATGACGGCTCGCTCGGTGCCCGCAACGATCTGTTCTGCCACTCGCTGGAGCACAAGCTTGGCATCCACGGCTCGCCGACCTGCACGATGATCTATGGCGACGGCCGGTTCGGCGACGAAAAGGGTGCCGTGGGATGGCTGGTCGGCGAGGAGAACAAGGGGCTCGCCTGCATGTTCACGATGATGAACAATGCCCGTCTGGCCGTCGGCATTCAGGGCGTGGCGATCGCCGAGGCCGCTACCCAGAAGGCGCTCGCCTATGCCAAGGAACGCACCCAGGGCAGGGCGCCCGGCTGGAGCGGCGCCGGCATGAGCCCGATCGTCGACCATCCCGATGTTGCCCGCATGCTGCTGACGATGAAGGCGCTGACGCAGGGGTCACGCGCCATTTCCTATGCCTGCGCCCATGCGATCGACATGTCCCACCGGGCGGGCGATGACAGCCGTCACTGGCAGGAGCGTGCCGCGCTGCTGACGCCGATTGCTAAATCCTTTTCGACCGATGCCGGCGTCGAGGTTGCCTCGCTCGGCATTCAGGTGCATGGCGGCATGGGCTTCATCGAGGAGACGGGGGCAGCGCGGTACTTGCGTGATGCCCGCATCGCGCCGATCTACGAGGGCACCAACGGCATCCAGGCGATCGACCTCGTCACCCGCAAGCTGCCGCTCTCCGGCGGCGATCAGGTCAAGGGCTTCATCGCCGAGCTGAAGGAGATCGCCGACAATGTCCGCCGCTCCAATCTCGGTGGTCTTGGCGAAACCGCCGCCAGGCTCGACACAGCGATCGCCGATCTCGAAACGGCGACCGGCTGGCTCATCAAGATCCTGACCGATGGCAAGGCCACCGAGGCGCTCTCAGGTGCAACACCCTATCAGCGCCTGTTCGGCCTCGTGCTCACCGGCTGTTACCTCGCCAAGGGGGCTCTTGCCGAAAGCGGCGATGGCAGAGGCGAGGGCCGCATCGCGCTCTGCCGCTTCGCCGCCGAAAATCTGATGGCCGAGACCACAGCCCTTTGTGACCGGGTGGTGAATGGCGCTGCAAGCCTCGCCGCCGCCCGCATTCTGCTTGCTTGAGGACATTTCCAATGACCGATCACATCATCGTCGAGCAGCCTTCCGCCCACCCTGGCGTCCAGCTCATCCGCTTCAACCGGCCGGAGAAGAAGAACGCCATCACCCGCGCCATGTACCGGACAATGGCCGATGCGCTGAAGGCGGCCGATGCCGATCCCGCCATCCGCGCCACCGCCTTTCTTGGTACCCAGGGCTGCTTTTCCGCCGGCAATGATCTAAACGACTTCCTTGTCGCCGCAGTCGGTGGCAGCGGCCTGGAGCAGGAGATCCTAGATTTCCTCTATGCGCTGGTGAAGGCCGAAAAACCCGTGGTCTCGGGCGTCGACGGACTGGCGATCGGCATCGGCACGACGATCCATCTCCATTGCGACCTGACCATCGCTTCCAGCCGCAGCCAGTTCCGTACTCCCTTCGTCGACCTGGCTCTGGTGCCGGAAGCGGGTTCCAGCCTCGTTGCGCCACGCCTGATGGGCCACCAGCGCGCCTTCGCCCTGCTGGCCGCCGGCGAAGCCTTCTCGGCCGCCGAGGCGAAGGACGCCGGTCTCATCTGGAAGGTGGTTGAACCCGGCGAGGTCGATGGGCTGACGCTGGCGACCGCAGCTCGGCTCGCCGCCAAACCGCCGGAGGCGCTGCGCATCGCCCGTAATCTCATCCGCAGCGACAGCGGCGAGATCATCGCCCGCATCGACGAGGAGGCCCGCCATTTCTCCGCCCGTCTGAAAAGTGCCGAGGCCCGGGCCGCCTTCGAAGCCTTCATGCGCCGCTAAACCGTATCAGATGAAGCAAGTTTGACGCGACGCGCTTTAGAGCTTGGGCACATCGAAGACCTCGCCCGCCCTGAGCGCCCGGAATCGTTCCGGGGGAATATCATGTTCGCTCATAGCGTTTTGCAGCGCTCTTGTCGGCGCGTCGACCGCCTCGTCTGTCAGTTGGAACGTCGCGAAGTGATGCCCCGCCACATAGGCCGCATTTGCCAACTTCATCCCGATGACCGCTTCCTGCGGATTCTGGTGCTGGCCTTTCATGAACCATCGCGGCTCATAGGCGCCGAAGGGTAAAATCGCCAAGCGAAAGCCACCATGCTTCTGCTGTGCCGCCTTGTAATTGATGCCGCGGTGAAAGCCCGTATCGCCGACGTGATAGATTTTTCCGGCGGGAGTCGATAAGGCGAACGACGCCCAGAGCGCCATTCGGCGATCGGCGCCGCCGCGGGCGGACCAATGATGTGCCGGCTCCGCATCAATGCTGATGCCGGCGTGCGAGATGCGCTCGCCCCAGTCCATCGATGTCATCTCTATATCGGGCACGGCGCGGCGGATGATCGTGTCATTGCCGAGTGGTGTCACCACACGCGGCCGATGCTTGGCGCTCAAGCGCCTGAGTGTCGCGATATCGAGATGATCATAATGATTGTGCGATACCAGCACGAGATCGATTGGCGGCAGATCATCGAACGCGATGCCCGGTTGGACGACGCGTTTGGGTCCAGCAAAAGTAAAGGGGCTTACGCGCTCCGACCACACCGGGTCGGTAAGGATATTGAGCCCAGCGACCTGTACGAGCACTGTTGCATGGCCAACCATGGTCACCCGTAGATCCTCGCCGTCGACACGTGGATCCGGCTTGGCCGCCGCATATGGACTTGGCACCGACCGCGGCCAACGCTCACGGCCACCGCCGAATTGCCACCGCAGCAAATCGCGGAAACCAAGGGGCTCGATACCTTCGGGATTGAAGAAATGCGTGCCGTCGAAGTGATCGGACACCGGGCCGTTATAATAGGGATTACGTCTTTTGGTCTTGCGCATTCGAAATCGGTCTCGTTTGCTTACAGCGCCGCGCGTCTTTTCAGACGCGTAAACGACGCTGTAACACTTTGAATCGCCGCATATGCAGTAGAACAGGATGATTTTAAGCGTGTCGGCTCAAAATCTGAATCCTGTTCTAAAATAGAGAGTCAGATTGATGCAGGAAGCTCGTTGACCTTGCGCAGCAGGCTGTCGACCAGACGCTCCGGCAGGTAGCGGCGAAGCGAGCGGACCTGACGCGACTGCTTGCCGGCGGAATAGCGCAGCTTCGGCTTCTTGGCGGTTGCGGCTTTGACGACCATATCGGCGACGACCTGCGGCGCGTCGCCCGCCGCTACCCACTTGCGCATCAGAGCCTCGCTCCGGGCCCGCTCCGAGTCGTAGACCGGAAGCGGTTGATCTGCGCGTGTCAGGTTCTCCTCGAAGGATGTTTTGGTGACGCCGGGTTGGACGAGAACGACACGGATACCGAAGTTGCGCACTTCATGATCGAGCGATTCCGAATAGCCTTCGATTGCATGTTTGGTTGAGGCATAGAAGGCGTTGTAGGGGGATGGGATCAGTCCGAGGATCGAGCTCATGTTGACGATCCGGCCGCTCTTCTGCTTGCGCATGACCGGCAGCACGGCATTGACGACACGGGCGACGCCGAAAAGGTTGACGTCGAAAAGCCGCTGGGCCTGGTCGATCGATGATTCTTCCGCGCCTCCAAGCAGGCCGACCCCGGCATTGTTGACGACAAGATCGATCCGGCCGGCCTGTTGCAGGATCTCGGCAATCACAGCCTCCACCGAGGCCTTATCCGTCACGTCGCAGATCAGCATGGTGATGCCAGGCTTGTCAGCAACCTGTTTGCGGCTGGTCCCATAGACGCGATAGCCGGCTTTCGCCAGCGATTGGGCTGTGACAAGGCCAATGCCGGAGGAAGCGCCGGTAACCAGGGCAATGTTTTTGGTTCTGTCGATCATGCTGTCAGCTTTCATTAGGGTGTGGATCATTGGCTGACGCTGTGTTACTATCTTTTCGATATCGTGTCACTATCGAAAAGATACTCAATGAAAAATAATTCAATTCTCCAGTGCCCGGTGGCCCGCGGCCTTAACTCTGTGGGTGATGCGTGGAGCATTCTGGTCCTGCGGGATGCACATACCGGCCTTACCCGGTTCGACCAGTTCAGGAAGAGCCTCGGCATTGTGCCGACCATGCTCACCAAGCGCCTTAAAGCGCTGACCGACGACGGTCTGCTGGAAAAGCGCCTCTACTCAGAGCGACCGCCCCGCGAGGAATACTTGCTGACCGAAGCAGGCCGGGATTTCCTGCCGGTGCTGATGATGATCGGGGCTTGGGCGCACCGCCACTGCGATGGCGAACTCGCCCGCTATGTCGATGTCGAAACGGGCTCAGAGATCGAGCCCATCGCAATCGATGCGGTTACGGGTGCAAAGCTCGGAACGCGGGCAATGCGGCTGAGTGCTGGCCAGGAACGGAATTCGGCAACCCATAAAGATGCTTGAGGGCATAGCGCCCTCGGCACTGTCGGAAGGGGTGAGCCGACGGGCGGCCCGCCTATTTCTCCAGCGTCGCCACCACCTCGACATGCGAGGTCCAGAGGAACTGGTCGATCGGCGTCACCCCGGTGATCCGGTAGCCGCCCTCGACGAGGATCGCCAGGTCGCGCGCCAGCGTCAGCGGATTGCAGCTGACGGCCACGATCCTCTTCACCGCTGAGCGGGCAAGCTCCTTGCACTGGAATTCGGCACCGGCCCGCGGCGGATCGAAGACGACGGCGTCATAGGGCTTGAACTCCTGCGTCATCAACGGGCGGCGGAAGAGATCACGCTTCTCGATGGTCACCGGCTTCAATCCAGGAGTGTTGCGGGCGGCATGATCGAGGGCGGCGAGCGCCTTTGCCTCGGCTTCGACGGCATGCACGCGGCCGATCCGCGCCAGCCGCAGCGAGAACGTGCCGGAGCCGGCAAAGAGATCGGCGATCCGCTTCGCCTTGCCGGCATGGGCAAGCACCAGCTCGGCCATCGCTTCTTCCGCCGGCTTGGTCGCCTGGGTGAAGCCGCCCGGCGGCGGTGAAACCTGAATGCTGCCGAAATCGACGAGCGGCTTCGACGGCTCGATGAGGATTTCGCCGTTCAGCGAAACACGGGCGATGCCGCGCAGGCCGAGCACGGTCTCAACCGCCTTGCGCCGCTGCGGATCGGACAGTTTCTTCACCTCGTCGACCGCAATGTCGAGGCCGGAAAGCGTTTCGAGCACGGAGACGCGAAAGGGTTCGGCATTGGTCGCCAGCGCGGCGGCAATGGCCCGGATCGCCGGTAGCCGGGCGATGATCCCTGCCGACGAGATCGGACATTCCTCGATGGCGACGATATGATGGCTTTCGGCCTGGTTGAAACCAACAAGCATGTCCTTCTCGGTCTTGCGCGCCGCAAACACCACGCGCCGGCGCTCGCCCGGCCGGGCCGGAACGATCTCGCCAACCTCAGGCGTCAGCCCCTTCGATTTCAGCGCATCGATGACCAGCTGGCGCTTGAAGGCGCGGTATGGCGCATCTGCCATATGCTGCAGCGTGCAGCCGCCGCAGGTGCCGTTGACGCCATCCAGGCCGAAATGTCGACAGGGCGGCTCCTGCCGGTCGGGCGAGGGCGTCGTGATCGACATGATCGTGCCCTGGCTTTTGACGCGGGCGATCGCCACCGTTTCCCCCGGCAGAGAAAACGGCACATAGACAGGGCCGCCGGCATTGCTGGCGATACCGTCGCCCTGGGCGCCGAGCTTCTCGATCGTGACGGTTTCGGTGCTCACGGTTTCAATCCTGCCAGAAGAAATTCCTGATTGCCGTCGCCGCCGGAAATCGGGGAGGGGATGAGGCCGAGGCTGTTCCAGCCCATGTCCTCGGTGAACCAGCGCGCAAGCTCCGCAGCGACGGCGGGAGCCGACGCGGGATCCTTCAACAGTCCGCCCTTGCCGATCGCTTCGCGCCCGGCCTCGAACTGCGGCTTGACCAGCAGCACGGCGACAGTACCCGGCTCGGCGATCTCGAGAGCCGGCGCCAGTGCCAGCTTCAGCGAGATGAAAGAGACATCGGAAACGATGAACCTGGCGGGATCACCGATATCCTCTGCCGTCAGATTGCGGGCATTGAGGCCTTCTTTGTTCGTGACACGCGGATCGCCTGAAATGCGCGGGTGCATCTGCCCATGGCCGACATCGATCGCGGTGACATGCACGGCACCGCGTTGCAGCAGCACCTCGGTGAAGCCGCCGGTGGACGCGCCGATATCCAGACAGTGATGGCCGGCGGGATCGAGCTGGAAATGATCGAGGGCTGCGGCAAGCTTCAGCGCGGCGCGCGAGACATAGTCCTGCGCCGGGTCGTCGATCTCGATCTCAGCGTCGTCGCCGAAGACCGCCCCGGCTTTCGTTATGACCTGGCCGGCGATCCTGACGGTGCCGCGTTGCACGGCGTCGCGAGCCCGCGAGCGGCTGGCGAAAAGGCCGCGGGAGACGAGAAGTTGGTCGAGGCGTTGGCTGTTTTGATCGGACATCGGCTGTGAATGACCGGCAAAGCCGCCGGTTGCAAGCATTTTGTTCCAGACAGCGTCATTGACCCTCGAAAGCTTTCGGCGATAATCCTGCCGCGGCGATCACGGGGCGGCCGCAGACACGGGGGTGTTTTATGCTGAAGCTCTTCACTCTTCTCGTCGCGGCGGGGATCGCAGCCCCCGCGCTGGCGAACGACACCATGGCCGAGGTCAAGACCGGCGGGCTGATTTTTGCCCAGTCCGACGATGTCAGCATGGCGGAGGAAAATCTCTTCATCTCCGCTTCGCAAGTGCGTGTCGACTACGTGTTCGAGAATACGTCCGACAAGGATGTCGAAAGCCTGGTCGCCTTCCCGATGCCCGATATATCAGGCCAGGTGGACAACAACTCCGCCATCTCCGACTACGACAGCGACAATTTCCTGCATTTCTCCACCGTGCAGGATGGTAGGCCGATCACCGCCAAGCTGCAGCAGCGCGTCGTCTCGCTCGGCATCGACGTCACCGACGAGCTGGCCAAAAACGGCATTCCCGTCCTGCCTTACAGCCAGAAGACCCGCGACGCGCTCGCCAAGCTTCCCGAAACCGTCCGGAAGGACTGGATCGCCCGCGGCCTGATTTATCCCATGACCGACGCCGATGTCGTGCCGCTCTGGACGCTCCGCTCGACCTATTGGTGGCGCACCACCTTTCCGGCCAAAAAGAAGGTCAGCGTCGAGCATCGCTACCAGCCGGCCGTCGGCGGCACCGTCGCCATCAGCTTTCTCGAAAACGGCGAGCCGAAGGGCGAACGCTTCGAGGAATATTCCCGCAAATACTGCCTCGACGCAGATTTCGTCCGGGTTGCCCAGCAGCATGTCCGGGAAGCCGAGGCCGGCGGCGCCAACTATACCGAAAGCTGGATCTCCTATGTGCTGTCGACCGGCGCCAACTGGGCGGGACCGATCCGGCGCTTCCAGCTGACGATCGACAAGGGCAAGCCCGGCAGTCTCATCAGCTTCTGCGGCAGCAACGTCGAGAAAATCGGCCCGACGACCTTCCGGATGACCGCCGAGGATTTCGATCCCGCCAAGGACTTCGACATCCTCGTCCTCAATCCGCCGGAAGCGGAACCGAAGCAGCCTTGATTTAAGCATTTTAATCACGGCCCTGATCTTTGTTGCGGCGCACAATTTAAACAAATTTAAAGCCCGCCCGCATAGGTTCGGTTCGATTGCGGCGGTTCATTTGAACCGCTTCGTGCCATGAAGGCAAAGGCGTCTGCACGCCGATCATGTTCCCAATTCAAAAAAGGCCTTGCGGTTGCGACTCGCGCGCGACCGGCCTTTCGCCGCGTCGACTGTCGTCAGGAGAAATTCACCGATGTCCGCCAAAAACATATCCTTGAACGGGAAGCTTGCGGCCACGTTCGCAGCCCTCATTCTGATTTTCGTCGCTGTCTCCGCCTTCGTTTATTCCAAGGCGACGGCGTCGGCGTCAGCGTCAGCCGAGCAGGAAAAGTCCGAGCTGCTCGTCAACCAGATCGACGATGCGCTGCAGGCGATGCTCGAGCAGGCCGTCAACCTGCGCGGCTTTATCCTGTTCCGCAGCGACAGCACCTATGGCGATGTCTTCGCCAATCGCGAGCGCATGCTGAAGGCGATTGCCGCCGCCAGGCAGACGGCGGGAGCCGAGCCGCAGCTGGTCGAGATGATCGACGGCATGCAGAAGGCCGCCGACCTCTATTTCCATGAACTTGCCGAGCCGCAGACCAAGGCGCGCAAGGAAACCGACATGCCGATCGAAGAGATCATCAAGATCGGCGTCAACGCCACCAAGGGCCAGCTCGACGGCTTCCGCCAGGCCTCGGCCAAGATCAAGGCCAGCGCCCGCGAAAAGTCCGATGCGCTGGCTGAAATCCGCGCCGATGCCAACAGCGATCTGAAGACGACGCTGCTTGCCGGCGGTATCGTCGCCTCGCTCGCCGCCGCCGTGCTCGCCTGGTTGATGTCGCGCACCATCGTCCGCCCGATCGTCGGCATGACCGGAGCCATGGATCGCCTCGCCGGCGGTGAGCACGATATCGAGGTCCCGGCGACCGACCGCGGCGACGAAGTCGGCCGCATGGCCCAGTCGGTGCTGGTCTTCAAGCAGGCGGCGATCGAGAAGCTGCGCCTTGCCGGCGAGACCGACCGCATGCGTGATGACGCCGAACGCCAGCGCCGGGCAGGCGACGAGCAGAAGGCCCGCGAGGAAGGCGAGATCCGCCATGCCATCGACGCTCTGGCGGGCGGCCTTGCCGAGCTTGCCAATGGCGATATGGCCGGCCGTCTCCAGACGCCGTTTGCGCCGCAATATGACAGCCTGCGCAATGACTTCAACCATGCCGTCGAAAAGCTGCAGGCAGCCCTGCAATCAGTCGGCCGCAACGCCTCGGCGATCAATGCCGGCGCCGGCGAAATCCGCTCGGCCGCCGACGATCTCGCCCACCGCACCGAACAGCAGGCTGCCGCCGTCGAACAGACCGCCGCAGCGCTCGAGCAGGTGACGACGACCGTCCGCGACAGCGCCAAGCGCGCCGAGGATGCCGGCAATCTCGTCGAGCGCACCCGCCTTGGTGCCGAAAAATCCGGCGAAGTCGTCCGCAAGGCGGTCTCCGCCATGCAGCAGATCGAAAAGTCCTCGGGCGAAATCTCCAACATCATCGGCGTCATCGATGACATCGCCTTCCAGACCAACCTGTTGGCTCTGAACGCCGGCGTCGAAGCCGCCCGCGCCGGCGATGCCGGCAAGGGCTTTGCCGTCGTCGCTCAGGAAGTGCGCGAGCTTGCTCAGCGCTCGGCCAAGGCGGCCAAGGAGATCAAGGCGCTGATCACCACCTCGGGCGAACAGGTCGTTGCCGGCGTCTCCCTCGTCGGCGAGACCGGCAAGGCGCTGGAAGCGATCGTCGCCGAAGTGCAGGAGATCAACCGTAACGTCAGCGCCATCGTCACCGCCACCCGCGAACAGTCGATCGGCCTGCAGGAGATCAACACCGCCGTCAACAACATGGACCAGGGCACCCAGCAGAATGCCGCCATGGTCGAGGAGCAGACCGCGGCAAGCCATGCGCTCGCTCAAGAAGCAAGTGCGCTGGATGAATTGCTGCGCCAGTTTAAGCTCGGCCAGACGAGGCCGGATGCCGCAGCATCGCGCGCCACCGTCGCCGCCCCCAACGCCCGCCCGGTCGCCTCGCCAGCCCGCGCCCTGACCCGCACGGTGGCCAAGGCCTTTGGCGGCAGGCAGGCAACGGCCGCAGCTGCGGTGCAGGAGGACTGGACGGAGTTCTGAGAGGGCGCTCTTCTTCGAAAGAGGACGTCAAATGCAGAGGGCGGTGCAGTGGATGCGCCGCCCTTTTTCATGGTGATATGGCCATTGTGGAGCTCGCGGCCCCCTCATCCGCCCTACGGGCACCTTCACCCCAAGGGGAGAAGGGGGAATCGCGACGTTGCCGCAAATCTCTTCTCCCCTCGGGGAGAAGGTGCCGGCAGGCGGACGAGGGGGGCGGAACGGCACGCCGTCAAAGAGGGCCGACAAAGCAAGCCCCCATCCAAATCACTACCCCGCAACCCCAACCGCAACGCCGCGCCCCAGCGCCTTGAACACCGTCGAAACGATGCCGGCGCGGTCGAGGCCGGCATGGGCGATCATTGCTTCGGGTTTGGCCTGTTCCATCCAGATATCGGGCATGACAAGCGAGCGGATCTTCAGCCCGTTGTCGAGCAGGCCTTCGCTCGAAAGATACTGCATCACCTGGCTGCCGAAGCCGCCGATGGAGCCTTCCTCGACGGTGATCACCATCTCGTGGTGGCGGGCAAGCTGGCGGATCAGATCATGGTCGAGCGGCTTGGCGAAGCGCGCATCGGCAACCGTCGTCGAAAGCCCGGCGGCATCGAGATCTTCGGCGGCCAGCAGACAATCGGCAAGCCGTGAGCCAAAGGAGAGCAGCGCCACCTTGGTGCCTTCCTTGACGATGCGGCCCTTGCCGATCTGCAGGATTTCGCCGCGCGCCGGCATGTCGACGCCGACACCTTCGCCGCGCGGATAGCGGAACGAGATCGGCCCGGCATCATAGGCGACAGCCGTGCGCACCATATGCTTGAGTTCGGCCTCGTCGGCCGCCGCCATCACCACGAAGCCGGGCAGGGTGGTGAGGAAGGCGGTGTCGAAGGAGCCGGCATGGGTCGGCCCATCGGCGCCGACGAAGCCGGCGCGGTCGATCGGAAAACGTACCGGCAGTCCCTGGATCGCCACGTCGTGCACGACCTGGTCGTAGGCGCGCTGCAGGAAGGTGGAATAGAGCGCTGCGAACGGTTTGTAGCCTTCGGCCGCAAGGCCGGCGGCAAAGGTCACGGCATGCTGTTCGGCGATGCCGACATCGAAACAGCGCGACGGAAAGGCGTCGGCAAGCTTATCGAGGCCGGTACCGTTCGGCATGGCGGCGGTGATGCCGACGATCTTGTCGTCGAGAGTTGCTTCCTGCACAAGCGCTTCGGCAAAGACGCTGGTATAGCTGGGCGCATTCGGCTTGACCCTGGCCTGGGCGCCGGTGATGACGTCGAACTTGTTGACGCCGTGATATTTGTCGGCTGCGGCTTCCGCCGGCGGATAGCCCTTGCCCTTCTGGGTGACGACATGGATCAGCACCGGTCCGCGGCCATTGTCGCGCACGTTGCGCAGCACCGGCAGCAGATGGTCGAAGGAATGCCCGTCGATCGGCCCGATATGATAGAAGCCCATCTCCTCGAACATCGTGCCGCCGGTGACATAGCCGCGCGCATGCTCGACGGCGCGGGTGATCGCCCGATCGATATTCTTGCCGAGATAGGCCGTCAGCTTCTTGCCGAGATCACGGAAGCCCATATAGGTGCGGCCTGAGGCGAGGCGAGCGAGATAGGCGCTCATTGCGCCTGTCGGCGGCGCGATCGACATGTCGTTGTCGTTAAGGATGACGATGAGGCGCGCATCGAGCGCGCCGGCATTGTTCAGCGCCTCATAAGCCATGCCGGCCGACATCGCCCCGTCGCCGATGACGGCGATGACGCGCCGGTCTGCTTTATCGAGATCGGCGGCGATCGCCATGCCGAGGCCGGCCGATATCGAGGTCGAGGAATGCGCCGCCCCGAAGGGATCATATTCGCTCTCGGCCCGGCGGGTGAAGCCGGAAAGTCCGTCTTCCTGGCGCAGTGTGCGGATGCGGTCGCGCCGGCCGGTGAGGATTTTGTGCGGATAACATTGATGGCCGACATCGAAGATCAGCCGATCGTCAGGCGTGTTGAAGACGTTGTGGATGGCGATCGTCAATTCGACGACGCCGAGACCGGCGCCAAGATGGCCGCCGGTGCGCGACACCGCATCGATCATTTCGTCCCGGACTTCGCGGGCGAGCTGCGGCAGCTCGCGATCCTCGAGCTTGCGCAGGTCGGCGGGGTAGATGACCTGGTCGAGCAGGGGGGTCTTCGGCAGTTGTGTCACGGGCGGGCGCTCTTTCTTGCTTTTCCTTGTTTCGCTTTATTCGATTAGATTGCGGCAAAACAAGTGCATTTCAGGAACCGAAGATTTTCACCTTAGAGCATGGCGGAAAAAAGTGTGAGCGGTTTCGGGAGATATCACGTTCTATTTCCGTGAGTTGCACTCGCCTGATCTTGCCGGGTCCCGCCCAGTTTTCCAGCCCGACCGATCGAACAGGCGAGGGCTCGCTAGCAGCTTGAATATGACACGGAATGGTAGCAATGTTGCCGCGCTGACTGGGGGACGGGTCATGGGAACGATTGTTGCAGCGCATGCCTATGTGAACAACGAGGTCGCCTATCTCGCCTGGGACATCGACGCCAAGATCGACGGATGCCTCGGGTTCGAAGTCGTCCGCGTCTATCTCGACGAGCAGGGCAGCGTGTCGAATAGACCCGATGGCAGCGAGGACCGCGTGACCTGCGCGGCATGGGTCGCCTTCAAGGGACAGCGCAATCCTCACTGGCTGCCGCAAACGACGTCGCTCTGGCCGGTGCAGAAGCTCTCCTGGCGCGACCTGACGCTGCGCAAACGGCGCAACGAAATGAAAAGGCGGCCGGACGAGGTTCGCGTACGTTACGAAATCCGTCCGCTTGGCGATCTGAAGCCGGGCATGCAGGCCGCACCCGATCCGACGCCTGAGCTCGTCGAGATCAACAAGCAGGACCAAAACGGCAAGCCGATCAAGAAAAATGACGGCACCTATGAGAAGATCGCGGTCAAGGCCTATGACGGTCCTCCGCGGCCGCTCGGTTATCTCGGGCCGGCCATCTCCACCAACCAGGTCCATGTGACGCGCAAGCGCGGCCAGTTCGAATCCACCTTCACCAATGGCATTCTCGCTGCCCAATGGTTGCGAAACGTCCTGCTGGAAGACGGCGTAAAGCAGCCGAACGAGCTGATCGAGATGATTTCCAATCCGGCGAATGGCATCCGCAAATATCTTGCCGGCGATGTCATTCCGATGCTCAAGGAATTCATGAATGCATCAGGCGCCTTCCTTGTCGCCCTCTACGAGTTGGAGGATGAGGAACTGCTGGCCCTGCTGCTTGCCAACAAGGACAGGCTACGCGTCATCCTCGCCAATACCGGAAAGGTCGGGGACGCCTGGGATGTGCGCAATGCGCATGCACGCCAGGCGCTGATCGATGCAGGCGTCGAGATTCACCACCGGATGTTCAACAATTCGAGCCAGATCGGCCACAATAAATTCGTCGTGCACATACCGCCGGATGGCGCTCCGCGCAGCGTGTTCACCGGCAGCACCAACTGGACGGCCACGGGGCTTGCCGGCCAATCCAACAATGCGTTGATCGTCAGAAACGATGCGGTGGCCGCAGCCTATGTCGCCTATTGGGGGCGGATGCTGGAAGACAATGCGACGCTGGAAGCTCCCATCGAATTCGACGACGGCATGCCCGACAACCAGCAGAGCAAGGAATTCCGGCGCTCGAACGAAACGCCTTCTCTCGTCCCGTCCGACGATGGAGCTTCGGTCGAAGCGTGGTTCTCGCCGAACATGCAGAGCCGCAAAAAGGGCAAGGCAACGCCGCCCGATCTTCGTGAAGTCTACCGTCTGATGCGCCGTGCCGAGCACGCTGTGCTGTTTCTTGCCTTCTATCCCGGTCAGTCGGGCAGGGATTGCATCGTTGGCGAGGCGATCGATATCGCCCTCAAGGATCAGAAGCTGATCGTTACCGGCGCAGTTTCAAGCGCCCAGGCCATGCCCAATTACGTCGCCGGCAAGGAGAACGACCCCGACGATCCCGACGACGATGAAGAGGCTGTCTCGCCCCACACTTTCGACGAGGCCAATGTCTCGATCGTCCGGGCGTCGCGCATCGATGACCGCCAGCTGTTGGCGGATTTCGGCGCCGAGGAACTGACCGCCAAGAAGGTGGGCGCCATCATTCACGACAAGGTGCTGGTGATCGATCCTCTGTCGGACGAGTGCGTCGTCGTCCTCGGCAGCCACAATCTCGGCTTCAAAGCCTCTTATGCCAATGACGAAAACATGCTGATCGTCAAAGGCGACCGCGCGCTCGCCGAGGCCTATGCCGTCCACATCCTCGATGTCTATGATCACTATCGCTTCCGCGCCGTCGAGGCGGAATTGAAGCGCCAGGGCAAGAAGGGCCGGTCGGGTTTTCTCAACGTCGACGACAGCTGGCAGGATGGCTACGTGAACCGCACCAAGGGAGCGCTGACCCGATATTTCGCGGGTTGAAATTCAGGTGGCAGGTCAACGGCGGTGGCGCATCGCGGCTGCCGTCACCTCTCCGGCAAAGGCACGAATTCCTCCTCGTCACCCGGAACGATATCGAAGCGGCCGGTCCGCCATTCCTCCTTGGCCTTTTCGATCCGCTCCTTCGAGGAGGAAACGAAATTCCACCAGATATAGCGTTTCGAATTGAGCGCCGCACCGCCGAACAGCATCAGGTGGCAGCCATCGCTGCCGGCTTCGAGCGTGATTGGATCGCCGGGCCTGAAGACCAGCAGCTGGTCGGCGGCGAAACGGTCGCCCGAGATGACGACCTCGCCCGAGAGCACGTAGACGGCGCGCTCTTCATGCGCCGCGCCGAAGGGAAATGTCGCGCCCGGCTGCAGGCTGAGATCGACATAGAGCGTGTCGGAGAAAACTCCGACCGGCGATGTCATGCCTTCGAACGAGCCGATGACCACGCGCCCACGCACGCCTGGAGTCTCGATCAGCGGCATGTCAGACTTTTCCGTATGAGCGAAGGCGGGATCGATCTCCTCCTTGTCGTCGGGCAGCGCCAGCCAGGTCTGCAGCCCCGACATCAGCAGCGGATGGCCGCGCAGATTGTCGGGCGTGCGCTCCGAATGCACGATGCCGCGGCCTGCCGTCATCAGGTTGATATCGCCGGGACGAATGACCTTTTCGGTGCCGAGGCTGTCGCGATGGCGGATCTCGCCGTCGAAGAGATAGGTGACCGTCGACAGGCCGATATGCGGATGCGGCTTCACATCAAGCGCCTCGTCCGGCTTCAGGATCGCCGGCCCCATGCGGTCGAAGAAGATGAACGGCCCGACCAGCCGCCGCTGCCGGGTGGGCAGCGCCCGCCGCACCTGGAACCCGCCGATATCGCTGGTGCGCGGAATGATCAGGTTCTCGATCGCATCGCAGGCGAAGGCATCGCCGGGCAGGGGATCTTTACCGGGAAAGAAGGACATGACGGATCTCCGATCGCTAGCGTATCGACCACAAATAGTGCCTAAAACGCCGCGCGTCCAACATCGCCGCCTTTCAAGCCATCGATGTCGAGCGCAAGCCTAAAGGATGGCGGTGCCTTCGATGCAGCTTGTCACAGCCCCGCCAATCCAGATTTCGCCACCAACCTGTTCCACATGGACGCGGCCTGCTCGCCCTAGAACCGTGCCTTGACTGGCCACATAGGCGCGGGGCGCGATGCCGCTTCCGATCAGCCATTGGGCGAGACCGGCATTCAGGCTGCCGGTGACGGGGTCTTCAAAACCAGCAGCGGTAAAGGCACGGACTTCGAAATCGGCGTCACGCCCGTCTTCCGCAGCATGCCAAGGCGCGACGACACCGACCCGCAATCCGGATATGACACCGAAATCCGGGCGCAAGGCCAGGAGGTCCTCTCGCGAATGCAGCAGCACCGCCATCCAGCCCGGTCCGTTGTCCACCCAGTTCGCATCGACGATCGCGTCTTCCGCCAAACGCAATCCCTTGACGATCCGCGCCAGCATCTCTGGCTCGACCGGTCCGCAGCGGTTCAGACGCGGGGCGGCGAAGGCGAGCCGGGCACCGTCCTGACGAATGCGGATAAGACCTGCTTCGCACTCCTGCACGATCTCGCTTCCTTTCGATTTGCCGCCGGACGCCAACCATACATGACAGCTCCCCAAGGTGGGGTGCCCTGCGAATGGAAGCTCGCGGGCCGGCGTAAAAATGCGGACGCGATAGTCGGCATCCCCCGTCGTCGGTTGGAGAAGAAACGTCGTCTCGCTGAGGTTCGTCCAATTGGCGAAAGAGGCCATCTGGCGGTCTGTCAATGCGTCTGCGCCAACGACGACGGCGAGAGGGTTACCCTTCAAGGGCTGGGAGGAGAAGACATCGACCTGTTGGAATACATATTTTGAAATGTTGTGCTGCACCCGTAGTTGCCTCGCTGATCGACCTGTCATTTGCGCAACGGAGTTCGCCAGTGTTGATTTGCGTGAGTCAGAATATTCCCGTTTATATTACGTAAACCTGGTGACATCGTCGAATCTTCACGAGGCGGGAATGGAATTTGGCAGTGCATCGGCAACCTTCGAACGCGTTTTCATGATGGGAAACGGTGGGACCGGCAAGACGTGGCTCGCCCATCGCATTGGCGAGCGGCTCCGTCGTCCCCTTATTCATCTTGACGATATTCATTGGGAGCCGGGTGGCTATGGCATCGCTCGCGACAGGACGCGAAGAGACACGATGGTCAACGCGGCGGCCGAAACGGATCGCTGGGTTATGGAAGGGGTCTATGGCGAATTGGTGAACATGGCCCTCGACCGCGTGACCGCATTGATCTGGATCGATCTGCCCGACGAGGTGTGCATCGCCAATATCAAGGAAAGGGGCATTCAGGGCGGGGGGACCCAGACGCAGTTTGTCGACCTTCTCAAGTGGGTGGCGGAGTACCGAATCCGAGCAAACAACTGGAATTCCTTCGACGCGCATGCGCGATTGTTTTCAGCATTCCCCGGTCCGAAGTGGTTGCTGTCGGATCGTGAGGCAGTGACGCGTTTGGCCGGCAGTCTGCCTGTGGACATCGAGGTTGCCAGTAGGTGAGGCAGACTTTCCGGCCACCTGTCGCGGAGCCGGTTTCAGATCGCCGTAAACCCGTTGTCGACGAAGAGATGGGCGCCGTTGACGAAGTTCGATTCGTCGCTGGCGAGATAAAGTGCCGCTCTCGCGACATCCTCTGGCTCGCCGATCCGCCCCTGCTGCGCGGCGATGGCGGCATCGGAAACATCGACGCCGAGCGCCTGCAGGTCGGCCACCTCGCGCAGGCCGTGCGGCGTGCGGATGAAGCCGGGGCAGACGGCGTTGCAGCGGATATTGCGGTCGCGGAATTCTACTGCAATCGCCCGGGCAAACATATGCACGGCGCCCTTGGTCGTGTCGTAGAGCACTTCCATCGGCGTGGCGGCGACCGCCGAGATCGACGAGGTGCAGACGATCGATCCGCCACCACTCGCAATCATCTTCGGCAGCACCGCCTTGGTCATCAGGAACATCGAGCGCACATTGACGGCGTGCAGCCAGTCCCATTCCTGAAGCGTCGTTTCCAGGAAGGGTTTGATGACGATCGTGCCGGCGTGATTGAAAAGCACGGTCACCGCGCCGTAGCGTTCCTCCACGCCTGAGACGGCGGCATTGACGGCGGTTTCATCAGAGACATCGGCCGTCCAGCATTCGGCCTCGCCGCCGGCATCACGGATCTGCTTGACGGTCTCATCAGCCGCTTCCCCGTTGCGGTCGATGATCGCGACACGCGCGCCTTCGGCCGCAAAGAGCTTCGAGGCGGCACCGCCCATGCCGGTCGCGCCGCCCGAGATAATGGCGACCTTGCCCTTCAATCTGTCCGTCATTTTTCTGTCCCCTCATGGTTCTCGAAGGGGATCATAGATCGATCGCAAGCCGATCGCCAAGCGCCTTCAAAAGGGGCTTTTGCTACTTGTTTTCGTGCATGTCGTATCCCGGAACCGCGGCACACTTCCGGGCGACATACATCAGGCCTCAGGCCCCGTCGAGAGGCTCGACGGCCTGCGGGTTGCCGGCGCGGTCGAGCCTGATCTTCTCGATGCGGTTCTCGGCGGCCGAAAGCAGCGTCTCGCAATGTTTCTTCAGCGCTTCGCCGCGCTCATAGATCTCGATGGATTCATCCAGCGCCACGTCGCCGCGTTCCAGCCGGGCGACGATGCTTTCGAGTTCGGCGACCGCCTTTTCGAAGGAAAGGCCGGATACCTCCGGCTTGGCGCTGTCAGTCATTCTCAACCCTTCATCATTCGCAGAATATGCATGCCCGCCGATTCGGCGAGGCCTTCCAAATCATAACCGCCTTCGAGCAGGCTGACGACCCGGTTCTTCGCGTGCCGGTCGGCGAGTTCGAGCACGCGCCCGGTCGCCCAGTCGAAATCCTCGCCGGTCAGGTTGATCTGCGCCAGCGGATCGCGGTGATGGGCGTCGAAGCCGGCCGAAATGATGATGAGATCCGGCCGGAAATCGTCAAGCGCCGGCAGCACGCGCGATTTGAACGCCTCGCGAAAATGGTCGCTGCCGACATTCGGCGAAAGCGGCGCATTGACGATGGTGTTGTGCTTGCCCTTCTCGTCCTTGGCGCCGGTGCCGGGATAGAGCGGCATCTGATGCGTCGAGCAGAACAGCACCGAGGCGTCGTCCCAGAAGATATCCTGCGTGCCATTGCCGTGGTGCACGTCCCAATCGACGATGGCGATGCGCTCGGCGCCATGCGTCTTCTGGGCATGGCGGGCGGCGATCGCCGCATTGTTGAAGAAGCAGAAGCCCATCGCCGTCATCTTCTCGGCATGGTGCCCCGGCGGGCGGGCGGCGACGAAGACATTGTCGGCCCGGCCGGAAAAGACGTCGTCCACCGCTGCCATCGCTCCGCCGATGCCGGTCAGCGCCGCCTGCAGGCTTTTGGGACTGGCATAGGTATCGGCTTCCAGCTGATTGATCTCACCCTCTTCCTCGGGAATCTCCCGCATCACGGCGGCAAGATGTTCCTCCGGATGCGCAAGCAGCACCGCATCTTCACTCGCCTGCGGCGCCTGCCGGCGCTCCAGCCGCTCGAAATTCGGATGTTCCAGCGCGACATTGATGGCGCGGATCCTGTCCGATCGCTCCGGATGACCGGCGGGCGTCACATGTTCCAGGAAGATCGGGTGTTCATAAAGACGGGTGCTCATGAAGACACTCTATCGGTCGCTTACGTCATGTTCCACAGCAGATGGGGCATCGCCCGATGATTTCAACAAGCGCTGTCTTCGCGCCGTCCGACCGTCCGCCGCCTTGCAATTCCTGTCATATGCGGCGTTTACTTCGCCGAACCCCGTCGCTACTGTCGCTGATGGGGAATTCTGTAGGCAGAGTTGTTGATGAGTCAGTTGAAACGCCCTGGTGTGGCGGAAATACATGTGCCGTTTCGCGATGTCGATATGACCGGCCAGATGTTTCTGGCCTCCTATATTTCCTACGCCGAGTCCGTCATTGCGAGCTTCTGGTCGTCGCGTCCCGATATCGACGACGAACCGATCTACAGCGCCACCAAGATTTCCTGCATTCTCCACCGTCCGCTGCACTATGACGAGCCGGCAATCTTCACGGCCGCCGTCGACAAGATCGGCGTCCGCTCCATCGGCTTCATCGTTTCGATCGACACCGGCGAGGAGCGCGCCGCCGAGGTGGAGATTATCTGGCAGGCCCGCGCCCAAGAGGATCAGCAGCCGGTGTCTCTGCCGGAGGAAACGCGGGATTGGCTTTATCGATTTTTGGACTAACGTCCGTCATCAGTGCGTGTGCGGCCGTTTCATCTAAGATTACCATGTGAATTCCGTTGCATTTGGGACGGTCAGAACCCATCTGAGAAACATCTATTCCAAGCTTGGGGTCAACTCCCGGACCGGCCTGGTGTCGCTGTTGATGCGTTGAATGGCGCCAAAGCAGAGCTGTTCAACCAGCCGGAGTGACTATTCCGCGGCTGTGCCCCGGAGGAGCGGTTCGCTGAGTATATTGATCTCGACATTTGGATAAACGCGCTCTTCCAGCAATGTAACGGATCCAACCCGCATTTCCTTGGGCAAAGAACCGGCGTCGAAGTTGACCGCCGGCACCGGCTCTTCGGCAAAAAACCTGAACAGTGTTATATGCGCTATGCGGGGCGGGGTTGGACGCCACTGTTCGAAGCCGATGGCCTGTGAAATGGCCGAGCGAAGCCTGCGCAATTCCGCCGGCTCCTCCGCTTTGACGAAAACAGCAGCTTGCGAAGCCGCCACCTCGTGAAAATGAATGTCAAATGGTGGGGTCTCTTCGACCAGCCTCTCGACGATCTCCGTCCAGCTTTCCCCGTTCCGCTTCCAGACCTCATCGTTTGGAATACTGAATTGGGCCGCGGCGTTGACCAGGGTGACGACCGTCATGTGCAGGCTTGTTGCCGGAACGCGTGAGAGCGGCGCGGCGCTGTCTCGCTTGATACTGTCTTGCAAGTCGCAGAGCTTTGACCGCGTCTCGCGGTCGGGAAGAAACTGCAAGTGAAACGCGCAGCAGCGCTTGAACCACAGCGTATCGATCTTCGTGTGGATCACGGCAGGCCTCTCCACCCAACACGCCACGCCGCGCTGGGAGCGTGCATCCCGATACTTGCTATCACATCGCCAAACGGTTCGCCAAGGTGACAGGCATCTGCCGGAGATCGACGATGATGTGAAGTCTTGAAACCGATCAAGAAGATTGCAGCGCCCTCCTGCCGGGTCGCCTGGCCCGGGTCGCCTGGCCCGGGTCGCCTGGCCCGGGTCGCCTGGCTCAGTATTCGGAACCGCTTCCGTTGTTCAGATCGTGACGTTCCGTCCCTTTCAGGGGCGGGTTGAAGATGCTGACGAGAATAAGGTCCTTGTCCTTGCCGCCCCGCAAATAGTGACGGTCATGTTGATCGAGGACGTAGATGTCGCCGACGCGGATCGGAAAGACGTACCCGTCCATATCCTCGACCTCGCCTTCGCCCTGGATGCAATAGCAGGCCTCCAGGTGGTTGCGGTACTGCAGCAGGGCTTGCGTGTTGGCGCGGACGACAGTGTGGCAGACCGTAAATCCCATCCCGTCATCGTTGGTCAGCAGGCGATGGCTTGTGCCATTGCCCCAATCGACGAAGCGCTCGGTCTGCTCCACTTGTTTCAGGCTTCTCACAAACATGTTCTTTCCTCTCGCGAATGACGGAGATGTTTCTGATCTCCATGATCCATTAGGCACTGGAATCCATGCTTGCTTCAAATGATCAAAATTGAGAAATCTGTTAGAATAAATTACATGTCGTGTTTGAATTCGACGCATCGCGAACAAGATCTGGATGGGCTTTTACATTTCCAGCGGATGATGAATCCTGTCTGTCATGTGAGGAATTTGAACATATGCAGCTGCCGCCCCTGAATGCCTTGAGAGCCTTCGAAGCGACCGCCCGGCTCATGAGTCTGTCAAAGGCCGGAGACGAACTGCATGTGACCCATGCGGCGATCAGTCATCAGCTCAAACATCTGGAGGCGTGGTTGGGACGCAAGCTGCTGCAAAAATCCGGGCGCGGCGTTGCGCTGACCCCGGCGGGCAGCGAATATTATCTGGCCATCTCGGGCTCATTGACAGCCATCGCTCATGCAACGGGCAACATGCGCAGAGACCACAATATGCGTTCGATCACCGTCGGATGCATTCCTTCGATCGCGTCGCGCTGGCTGGTTCCGGCGCTTCCGTCTTTCCGGGAGAGCGATCCCGACCTCGACGTCAGGATCGTCTATGCAAAAGCGGAAGAGCGCTTCGATGACGAAAGCCTGGATGTTCTGATTACCATGGGAGAAGACCTGTCGGGCGGGCGTGAGAGCCGCCTGCTTTTCTCCCGCCGCAACCAGCCGGTGGCGAGCGTTCATTATCTGGCCAAGCGGAATTGGGCTGTCGGCGGCGTTCCCTTTGCAGCGGCCGACCTGCTGCACGACGAATCCGCTGATGGCTGGAGAGAATGGTTTCGAAAGACTGATATAAAGGCGCCCGTGCCGGTTCGGGGGCCGATATTTCAGGACTTCAACATTCTAGCGACGGCGGTGATCGCCGGGCATGGGGTGGCATTATGCCCGGTCGAAGTGTTTCGGCGAGAGATCGATCGCGGCGACCTCGTCGTGCTTTCTGATATCGCGACGGCAGAGACCCAGGGATATTACCTGATCACCAGTTCGTGGGCGAAAAAGCCGGTGCGTCGTTTTACCGAGTGGTTCATGCAGGAATGCCGATCCGCTGGTCCGCCGATCATTGAATAAGTGACGACAGCAGTCCGAGACAAAATACTCTGCGCTGTAACTCGGCGCCGCAGAGCGAGAGACTGTTTGAGGGGAGAGCGACTGTCTTATTTGTCAAGCGTTTTGCCATGGTCGTCCGTCCCTGATGATGGCATTGAGGATGGTGAGCAGCTTGCGCATAGTTGCGACGGTTGCGACGATCTTGGGCTTGCCGGCCGCGACCAGACGGTCGCGGAAGGCCTTGAGGTCGGGGTTGTACCGACTGGCGACGAGGGCGGCCATGAACAGCACAGCCCGCACCTTGCCGCGGCCGCCGC
>NZ_JABDWD010000036.1:0-32662 GCF_019685115.1 Rhizobium sp. NZLR11
ATGGAACGGCGGACGGAGACCCAGGCTCTCCCACGGGCTTGGTGTCCCAAAGGTGCAACGGTCTTCCATCCGCCACCGCAACAGGCAGTACTACGCCAATAGCGGGTAAAGGGAAGTTACAAAGGTGCCGGCAGGCGGATGAGGGGCGCCTCAAGCGCGAGCTTCGCCTCGAAGTTACCGCTCTAACATTTCTATGTGCGGTGCATCATTTTTTAACGGAATGCATAAGACATTCCTCACCGCCGATCGCATAGCTTGCCAAGATTATCGGCGTGGCTGCAGTCGCGGAGACTGAAAAAGCATGATGCTTGACTATAACTCCCTTTTGCTGGCGCTCGGCGTCTCCACCGCATGCCTTGCCGTGACCTTGATGGGCAGCTGGCTGGTGCGTCGGGCCGAAACCGTGCTGCTCACCGCCAGCATCGGCCTGGTCCTCGTCATTGCCGGCATTTTCATCTACGGCGCCTATGTGAACAGGCCGGAGACATGGCTGGGTGTGGCCAATTTCGTGCTGTTTCATGCCGGTTTCGCCACCATATGGGGTGCCGGCAGACAGTTTCTCACCGGCCGGCTCGCTTTGCTCGGCATCTCTGCCCGTGCGCTGACGGCGATGGCTTTCTCCATCGTGCCGATGCTGGCAGGTTATGACGGCCTGGCCTTCATATCAGACAATCTTGCCATTGCTTTGCTGCTCTTTGCCACCGCCCGGCAATATTGGCTCGCCCGCGCCGAAGCGCCCGCGCCGATCCTCGGCATCACCGCGCTCTATACGCTGACGGGGATCTCCTTCGTGCTCTGCGCCGCCGTGCTGATCGCCGATGGCAAGCTGGTGCTCGGAAGCGCGCCCAGCAACTGGGCCGAGGATCTGAGCCTTGCCGTCTGCATCGCCGGCATGACCGGGATCGGTGCGCTGTCGCTGGCGCTGCATCAGTGGCGGCTTGCCGCGCGCCACCGTCTGGAGGCGATCACCGATCCGCTGACCGGGCTGCTCAACCGCCGCGCCCTGTTCGATCAATACGGTACGCGTCCGATGGGCTCGACCACGGCCGTCATCGTCTTCGATATCGACCACTTCAAATCCGTCAACGACCGCTTCGGCCATGCGAGCGGCGATCGCGTGCTCAAGGTCTTCGCCGGCGAACTCGCCGCCCATTGCCGCCCCGGCGACATCGCCGCACGGTTGGGTGGTGAGGAGTTCGCGCTGGTGTTGAAGGAGATCATGCCCGGCCGGGCGGAACTGGCGGCCGAGCGCATCCGCAGGGCCTTCGAGGTGCGCGAGATTTACATCGACGACGAGGTGCTGAAATGCACGGTCAGCGTCGGCGTTGCGCCCGGCCGCGCCAAGCCGCTGGATTTCGACGCCATGCTGAACGCCGCCGACAAGGCGCTCTACGCCGCCAAACGGGGCGGCCGCAACCGGGTGGAACTAGCCGGCCACCTGCAGGCGGTTCCCGTCGAGGTATCGCGCACCGCGTCTTGATTCCGGGCGGATCCTCTGATGACGTCTTCCGGTGGCATACGGTCGTTAGCCAGCGGAATGCGGATCCATACTATAGAGATGGACTGGATAATCGGGACCGATGGCATCGCGGACGCGCCCACACCAGGCGGCGAAGGCGGGATAAACTGCGAGCGAAAAGCTGCAATCCTCGGCCCGGTGGCTATAGGCATAAACCGCAATGTCGGCGATCGACAACTCCTCGCCGACAACAAACGGGCTGTCGGTGAGGTCCCGTTCGAGTGCGGCGAGCGCCCGGTTTGCCGCGTCGCGCTTGCCCGCAATCATGCTCTGGTTACGCTCCAGCCGCCCCGTCAACGTCCAGAAGCGCAGCGAACCGATGACCGGCTCGACATGATATTGCTCGAAGAACAGCCACTGCATGACCTTGGCGCGCCGGTACCTGTCTGACGGCAGGAAGCGCGTCCCCTCGGCGAGAAAAGTGAGGATTGCGTTCGATTCGGCGATCGCACGCCCATTGTCGAGTTCGAGAACAGGGACGGCGCCCACCGGGTTGAGTTTCAGGAAAGCCTCGGTGCGGCACTCGCCCTCGAAGATCGATACTTCGCGACTGATATAAGGCATGTCGAGCAGGCCGAGCAAAACCCGGACCTTCCAGCCATTTTGCGACGGCAGATAATCGTGAAGCGTAAACATGGCGGTCCTTTCGCGACGATTGGCTCACGTTCGCACGCCGCCTCGAAACCAACCACCCGATTCCTGAAGGGGCATGTCGGTTAGCCAGGAAGCAATCATTCAGACGATCATCAGCGCCCTGACAAAGGCGATCGAGGCAAGCAGCGAGGCGACGGTCCGCACATGGTTCCACCACGTCCAATCCTTGACATAGGTCGCCCAGAGCTCGACTGCCTGCGGCCCGCTGCCGCTCACCTTCTCCAGCGCATCGTTCATCGGCACGTTGAAGATGATGGTCGAGAGGAAGGAGCCGAGGAGATAGAGGGCGGCGCCTGCGAGCATCAGCGTCGAGGCGCCGCCGCGCCAGTCGATCAGGGCGAGCACTGATATGACGATGCAGAGGATCGCCGTCGGCACGAAGAGGGCCATGAAGGGCGAGCGGACGATTGTCACATTGATGGCGTTCATCGCCGCAATGCCTTGCTCCGTCGGGATCCTGGAGAAAGCGGTCATGATGAAGGTCGAAAAGGCGAAGAAGATGCCGGCGACGAGGCCGCTGCCGATTGCCGCCGCCACGAGGGAAAGGATGAGGACGATCTGCATAGTCAGGCACTCCATATTCCGGATGCCGCGGCCCGGCGGGCATAGTGGCTGAAATCGGTGGCGGGGCGCCCGAGAATATCAGGGACGCCGCCCATGGTGCTGGAATTGCGCCCATCGAGCACCTGGCCGAAGAGCTCCTCCAGAAGGTCGATCAGGCCCTGTGGCGGGCCGGCTGCCGCAAGCCCGCCGGTGAAGTCTGCCATCGACACCTGCTGGTATTCGATCGGCCGTCCGGCTGCCGCGGCGATTTCGGCGACCGCCTGACCGAATGTCAGCGCCCGGGGACCGGTCAGTTCGTAAATCTTGTTTCGATGGCGCGGATCGGTCAAGGCGGCTACGGCGGCATCGGCGATGTCGTCCGCATCGATGAAGGGTTCGCGGATCTCGCCCGCCGGCAATTGCAGCCGGCCGCCGAGGATCTGCTCGACAAAGGCACCCTCGCTGAAATTCTGGCAGAACCAGGAGGCGCGCAGGATGGTGGTGCCGATGCCGGAAGCGGTGAGCGCGGTTTCGCTCCGTTGCGCGCCCTCTTCGCCGCGGCCGGAGAGCAGCACGATATGCTCAAGACCGCATTCCCTGGCCACCTCGGCGAGGGTTGCGATCGCTTCTGCCGCCCAGGCGACGGCAAGATCCGGCTGGAAGGCAACATAGGCGCTCGATGCGCTCTGAAGCGCGCCGCGCCAGCTTGACCTGTCCTCCCAGTCGAAGGGACGTGCGCTGGAGCGCGATGCCGCGCGAACGGTGAGGCCGCGCGCTTCCAGGCGCTTGATGATGCGGCCACCGGTCTTTCCCGGCCCACCGACGACGACGATTTCGGAATTCTGCATGTCGAAGCTCCTTCCAAAGTTAAGAAACAAGAGAAACTCTCTCATTTGCAAAATGAGATAAACTCTCTTATTTTGTTTGTCAACCATGAGGAGCAGACGATGTCGCAACAGCCGGTCGCAACGCGCAGGCGCCAGCAGCAGCATTCGGGCCAGCCGCGCCGGATCCCCAGCCAGCAGCGCGGCCGCGAACGCTTCGAAAAGATCCTTGCCGTTGCCGCCGAGCTGATCGAAAGCCATGGCAGCGACGGCTTGAAGATGAGCGAGATCGTCGAAAAGGCCGGCCTCTCCTTCGGCGCCCTCTATCAATATTTCCCCGACAAGAGTTCGATCATCCGGACATTGGCCGAACGCTTCAACGAAGAGGGCAGGCGCTGCGTCGAGGCGGAGCTGGCGAAAGTGACCGACGCCGTGGCGCTGACAGCCGCGCTCGCCACGATCGTCGACGAATATTATGCCTTCTTCCGCCGCGAGCCGGTGATGCGCGACATCTGGCACGCAACCCATACCGATAAGCTGCTGCAGCAGATCGATGCCGAGGACATGGAATTTCACGCCCAGGCCTTTCTCGCCGTGCTCCTCCGCCTGTGGCCGGATCGCGACCGAAAGGAGCTTCTGGCGATCGCCCGGCTGACGATGCAGCTCCTTGCTGCCGCCGTGCGTTATGCCGTTTCGCTGGATGCGGAAGAGGGTGACGAGGCGATTGCCCTGTTCAAGAAGATGCAGGGACCCGATATCGGCCGTCTGTTGCGCTAATACGATCGTCCAGCGTCTGGAAACTCAGGCCTCTTGCTGCTATTCCCGCAGGGAACCGAGCCGAAGGAGAGCCGCATGATCCAGACCACGTTTCCCGACCGCGCCGTGATGGCCGAACTGGTGGCCAAGATGCTGTGGGAGATCAAGGCGGTGCATTTCAATGCAGCCCAGCCCTACAAACTGGCCTCCGGCATGGCGAGCCCGGTCTATATCGATTGCCGTAAGCTGCTTTCCTTCCCGCGCATCCGCTCGACGGTGATGGATTTCGCCGCCAGTACCCTGCTGCGCGATGCCGGCTTCGAGCAGTTCGATTGCATCGCCGGCGGCGAGACCGCCGGCATTCCCTTCGCCGCCCTGCTTGCCGATCGCCTCGGCCTGCCGATGATCTATGTCCGCAAGCAGCCGAAGGGCCATGGCCGCAATGCCCAGATCGAAGGCAACATGCCGGAAGGATCGCGGGTGCTGGTCATCGAGGACCTGACGACGGCCGGCGGCAGCATGTTCAAATTCATCGATGCCGTCCGTGCCGCCGGCGGCGTCGTCGACCACGGCATCGCCCTGTTCTTCTATGACATCTTCGGCCAACAGCGTTTTGCCGACGGCAAGGTCCGGCTGCATCACATCGCCACCTGGCGTCATGTCCTGGCCGTCGCCAAGGCGCAGAAGCTGTTCGACGACAAGACGCTTGAAGAGGTCGAAGCCTTCCTCGATGCGCCGCTGGCCTGGTCGGGACGGAATGGTGGCGTAAGTGAGCTTTCGCTCTAGCCAGTTGACAAAAGCTCACTTAATCGGTTGATGAACGTATAAGTCTGTTGGGAGGAATTCGATGATTTTGTGCTGCGGCGAAGCCTTGATCGACATGCTGCCGAGGGACACGACCCTTGGTGAAAAGGGCTTTGCCCCCTATGCCGGCGGCGCCATCTTCAATACCGCCATCGCGCTCGGCCGCCTCGGCATCCCCACCGCCTTTTTCACCGGCATTGCCGACGACATGATGGGCGAGATCCTGCTTGCGACGCTGAAGGCAGCCAATGTCGATTACAGCCCCTGCGCCATCACTCCGCGCCCCTCGACCATCGCCTTCGTCAAGCTGGTGAACGGCCAGGCGACCTACGCCTTCTACGACGAGGGCACGGCCGGCCGGATGATCACCGAGGCCGACCTGCCGATCCTTGGCGATGATTGCGAAGCGCTGCATTTCGGCGCAATCAGCCTGATCCCCAGCCCCTGCGGCGAAACCTATGAAGCGCTGCTCGACCGCGAAGCCGCAAGCCGCGTCATCTCGCTCGACCCGAACATCCGTCCCGGTTTCATCAAGGACAAGCCGGCGCATATGGCCCGCATCAAGCGCATGGCCGCCAAATCCGACATCGTCAAATTCTCCGACGAGGATCTCGACTGGTTCGGTCTGACCGGCGACCACGATACGCTCGCCGCCCACTGGCTGAACCACGGCGCCAAACTGGTCGTCATCACCAAGGGCGCCGAAGGCGCCTCCGGTTATACCAAAGAGCGCAAGGTGACGGTGCCCAGCCAGCGCGTCACCGTGGTCGATACGGTCGGCGCGGGCGATACCTTCGATGCCGGCGTGCTGGCCTCGCTGAAGATGGATAATCTGCTGACCAAGGCTCAGGTCGCATCGCTCGACGAGCAGGCGCTCCGCAACGCCCTGACCCTCGGCGCCAAAGCCGCCGCCGTCACCGTCTCCCGCGCCGGCGCCAACCCGCCTTGGGCGCGTGAGATCGGGCTTTAAGGTCTAAGCCGGGGCCGGCCCAAATCCGGCTGTCAGCACCAACGGGGTCGGGACGGTTCGACCACGCCTGCACGTCTTCACGATCTGCCCTGTGCCTAGGGCAGGTCTTTTGCGCGGGCGCGCGCCTGGCTTTCCTTCTTGATCGGCCGACCGACCGGGCAGACCTCCTGCACGAAGCCGTTGAGCGTATTGACGAGATTGTTCTCGATCAGCGAATAGTGGACGAACTGACCCTGTTTTTCTCGTCTGATCAGCCCCGCCGTTTCGAGGATGGAAAGATGCTGCGAAACCGCCGGCTTGGACATGCTGAAGCGGTCAGCGATCTCGCCGGCGGTGAGGCCGGATGCTGAGAGATAGGCGAGGATCTTGCGCCGTGGCGCACTGGAAAGCGCGTGGAATATCCGCTGGGCGGCGTTGACGGAGCTGTCTTCCGCCGTGTCATCGAAAACTTCGTTTTCCAAATCCAGTCTCCAGCGCCATCGCATCGACCCAACAATTAAGCAATTAATGTATTGCTTAATTGTCTGCACTGATGCAAAGTAATTAGGTAATTGCTTAATTAATGAATTGGCGGGCGATGTTCAAGTGGAGAATGCGCCCGATGGGAAGGAGTTTGCCATGGGCAGTATTTCCACCGGACGCATGATCGACAACAACAGCGATCCGGTAAAGGGCAGGGTGGTCTGGGTGCCGGCAAAGTCGCTCTGGATCACCGCCATGACCTTGATTGCTATCATCGGCGGGCCGCTGACTTTCACCTGGAGCGCCTTTACCGTCTTCATTCTCTTGACCGCCACCACCATCTGCCTCGGTCATTCCGTCGGCATGCATCGGCTATTGATCCACCGCTCTTTCAGCAGCCCCATCTGGATCGAGCATTTTCTCGTCTATCTCGGGACGCTGGTCGGCATGGCCGGTCCCTTTGGCATGATCTACGCGCACGACATTCGCGACTGGGCGCAACGGCAGCGAGACTGCCATGATCTCTATGCCCATCGGCGGCCTTTTTTCATCGATGCCTTCTGGCAGATGCATTGCGCGGTGGCGCTCAACCATCCGCCATCGTTCGTCCTCGAGGAGTGCGAGCGGCGCGACCGCTTCTATCGCTTCCTGGAGGCAACGTGGATGGCGCAGCAACTCCCTTTGGCACTCCTGCTTTTTATGCTTGGCGGACTGCCGTGGTTGGTCTGGGGGATTGCCGCACGGATCTCGGTGTCGCTGACCGGACACTGGCTGGTCGGCCATTTCGCGCATCGCGATGGCCATCAAGGCTGGCGTGTCGATGATGTCGTAGTGCAGGGCTATAACCTGCCGCGGTTCGGGCTGGTGACCTTTGGCGAGAGCTTCCACGGCAACCATCACGCCTTCCCGCAATCGGCGCGGCTCGGCATCGAACCGGGGCAGCTCGACCTCGGATGGTATTTCATCCGCCTGCTGGCAGGGCTCGGTCTGGCGTCGGCGATCAAGCTCCCGCACATGATCGTGCCACGGCGAGGCCTTAGGCGCGTCGACGTATCCGAGATCGCCGGTGGCAGTCATTCGCCATCTCACGCGGCGGGGTCAGGCGGAATCTCGCTCATGAGTGCGATATCCTCTCCAACAAGCCGTAAATCGCACGATGAAGCCTTGGCAAGCTTTCGAATCGTGCTTTAGGTTGCGGCCCGAAAAGCAAACGGGTCGAGCAAAAGATGCGCCTTACAGACTGCTATAATTTTCACGATTTCCGGCGCATGGCCAAACGTCGTCTTCCCGGACCGATCTTCGACTATATCGATGGCGCTGCCGATGACGAGGTGACCTATCGGCGCAATACCGCGGCCTTCGAGAATTGCGATCTGGTGCCCGACGTTCTGAGGGGTGTGGCCGAGGTCGACATGTCGGTGACGGTCATGGGCCAGAAGCTCGCCATGCCGGTCTATTGCTCGCCGACGGCGCTGCAGCGGCTTTTCCACCACCAGGGGGAGCGGGCGGTGGCGGCAGCGGCGGCAAAACATGGTACGATGTTCGGCGTCTCTTCGCTCGGCACGATCAGCCTGGAGGAAGCCCGGCAGATCAGCGACGGGCCGCAGATCTATCAGTTCTATTTCCACAAGGACCGCGGCCTCAACCACGAGATGATGGCGCGGGCGAAAAATGCCGGCGTGCAGGCAATGATGCTGACGGTCGACAGCATCACCGGCGGCAACCGCGAGCGCGACAAGCGCACCGGATTTGCCATTCCCTTCAAGCTCAATCTCGCCGGCATGGCCCAGTTCGCCATCAAGCCTTCCTGGGCGATCGACTGGCTGACGCATGAGCGCTTCCGGCTGCCGCAGCTCGAAAACCACGTCAAGATGGACGGCGGGTCGCTGTCGATCAGCCGATACTTCACCGAAATGCTCGACCCCTCGATGTCCTGGGACGACGTGGCGGCGATGGTGCGCGCCTGGGGCGGGCAGTTCTGCCTGAAGGGCATCATGTCGGTCGAAGACGCCAAGCGTGCGGTCGAGATTGGCTGTACCGGCATCGTGCTGTCAAACCATGGCGGACGCCAGCTCGACGGCTCGCGCAGCGCTTTCGACCAGCTGGCCGAGATCGTCGACGCCGTCGGCGATCGCATCGACGTCATGATGGATGGCGGCGTGCAGCGGGGAACGCATGTTCTCAAGGCCTTGTCGCTCGGGGCAAAGGCCGTCGGCCTCGGCCGCTACTATCTCTTCCCGCTTGCCGCCGCCGGACAACCCGGCGTCGATCGGGCGCTGCAGACGATGCGCACCGAGATCGAGCGCGACATGAAGCTGATGGGCTGCACCACGGTCAGCCAGCTGAGCCGGCGGAACCTGCGCTTCCGCTCCTGAGGGCGGATGAGGGGCGGGCTCCGCCCCTGATCCGGCTGCCGCCACCAACCGGGGTCGAGCCGGGGGTCTCGACCCGTCCTTCGGACCCCCGTAAACGGGGCGAAGGGGTCAGGCCGCCAACTCTCAATCCGCTTTAAACGGTGCTTGGGACAATCCAGAACGCCTACTTCGCAAGCTTTGCCAGCGCCGCAACCAGGCCCTGGGTCGAAGAGTCGTGCGATGCGGCACTCTCTTTGCCCTCGACAACCGGCAGCAGGCCCGTTGCCAGTTCTTTGCCGAGTTCGACGCCCCACTGGTCGAAGGAGTTGATGCGGAAGAGCACGCCTTCGACGAAGACCCGGTGTTCGTAAAGCGCGATCAGGCGGCCGAGCGCGTAAGGCGTGAGCTTGTCGTAGACGAAGGTGATCGACGGGCGGTTACCCTGGAAGACGCGGTGCGGGGCAATGAAATCGGCCTTTTTGTCGTCCGTGCCCTTGTCGGTCAGCTGCTTCTTGGCTTCCGCGAAGGTGCGGCCCTTCATCAGCGCTTCCGACTGGGCGAGAACGTTGGAGATCAGCAGCTGGTGCTGATGGCGCAGTTCCGGCTCGAAGGCGTTGGCGGCGATCATGAACTCGGCCGGGATGATGCTCGTGCCTTGGTGGATCAGCTGGTAGAAGGCGTGCTGGCCGTTGGTGCCGGGCTCGCCCCAGACGACCGGGCCGGAATTGCCCTCGACCGGCGTGCCGTCGATGGTGACGCCCTTGCCGTTCGACTCCATGTCGAGCTGCTGCAGATAGGCGGGGAAACGCGACAGCCGCTGGTCGTAGGGCAGGATGGCACGGGTCGAATATCCAAGCACGTTGCGATGGTAGAAGCCGATCAGGCCGAGCAGCATCGGCAGGTTCTCGGTAATTGGCGCCTTACGGAAGTGATTGTCGATGGCATGGGCGCCATCGAGAAACTTGCCGAAATTATCAGGGCCGACGGCGATCATCAGCGGCAGGCCGATCGCCGACCAGATCGAATAGCGGCCGCCGACCCAGTCCCAGAAGCCGAAGACGCGGGCGCTGTCGATGCCGAAGGCGGAAACCTTGTCGAGCGCCGTCGAGACGGCGGCGAAGTGGTGCTGCACAGCCGCTTCGCCAAGCGCCTTGGCGATGAAATTGCGCGCCGTCTGCGCATTGGTCATCGTCTCCACGGTGGTGAAGGTCTTCGAGGCGACGATGAACAGCGTCGTCTCAGGCTGCACCAGCTTGAGGATATCGGCGATATGGGCGCCGTCGATGTTGGAGACGAAATGCGCCCGCGGGCCGTCATGGAAGGGGGCAAGCGCCAGCGTCGCCATCACCGGGCCGAGATCCGAGCCGCCGATGCCGATATTAATGACATCGGTGATCGTCTTGCCGGTGGCGCCCTTCAGCGTGCCCGAGCGGATGTCGTCGGCAAACTTGCCCATGGCAGAAAGCACGGAATTGACGTCGGGCATGACGTCCTTGCCGTCGACCAGAACCGGCGTGTTGGAACGGTTGCGCAGCGCGGTGTGCAGAACGGCGCGATCCTCGGTGAAATTGATCGCCTTGCCGGAGAACATCTCCTCGCGCTTCTTTTCGACGCCGCCCTCTTCGGCAAGCTTGACCAGCAGCTTGAGGATGTCGTCGTTCACCGCCGTCTTGGAAAAATCCATCAACAGGTCGTCAAGCGAAACCGAAAAGCGCGAAAAGCGCTCGGAATCGGAGGCGAAGGCGGCACGGATATCGGTTGCCTTGGTGGCATCAGCGGTGCTTTTCAGCTGTTCGACGATGGCGTTCATGGGAGGCTCCTCTGGAGGCGGAAAGGTTGCGGAAACTATTCGCTTTATCGGGCGCAAATCAAGTTCAGCCACCGCTCCAGATACAAAAAAGCCATCCGCGGCGAACGGATGGCCGTCAATTTCATGAGGTTGTTAAATTAGCCGCGCAGGTCCTTGCGCAGGATCTTACCAACAGGCGACTTCGGCAGCTCGGTGCGGAATTCGATGAAGCGCGGGCGTTTGTAGTTGGTGAGATTGGCGATGCAATGGGCTTTCACCTCGGCTTCCGTCAGCTTCGGGTCCTTCCGAACGACGAAGAGTTTGACCGCCTCGCCCGAATGCCCGTCCGGCACGCCGATCGCCGCCGCCTCGAGGATGCCGGCGTGCATGGCGGCGACTTCCTCGATCTCGTTCGGATAGACGTTGAAGCCGGAGACCAGGATCATATCCTTCTTGCGGTCGACGATCTTGGTAAAACCGCGGTCGTTCATGAAACCCATGTCGCCCGAGCGGAAATAGCCGTCCTCCGTCATCACCCGCGCCGTTTCCTCGGGCTTTTGCCAATAGCCGGCCATCACCTGCGGCCCGCGGATGCAGATCTCGCCGACGTCGCCGAGCGGCAGCGAATGGCCGTCCTCGTCGCGGATATCGAGGTCGGTGGAGGGCATCGGCAGGCCGATCGTGCCGGTGAACTCGGCCGAATCGAACCGGTTGGCGGTGGCAACCGGCGAGGTCTCGGAAAGGCCATAGCCCTCCGTCACCGGCGTGCCCGTGATCTTCAGCCAGCGCTCGGCAACCGGTCGCTGCACCGCCATGCCGCCGCCGAGCGACATGATCAGCGGGGAAAAATCGAGCTTGGCGAAATCGGCATTGTTCATCAGCGCGTTGAACAGCGTGTTGAGGCCGGGGAAGATATGCACGTCGGACTTCCCGAATTCCTTGACGAGGCCGGGAATGTCGCGCGGATTGGCGATCAGGATGTTGCGGGCGCCGAGCGACATGCCCATCAGCGAATTCACCGTCAGCGCGAAGATATGGTAGAGCGGCAAAGCGCAGAGGAAATTCAGCACATCGGGCTCCTTCTTGCGCTCGAAGGCTGATCGCAGCCAGAGCGACAGCTGCAGCTTGTTGGCAAGCAGGTTTGCGTGCGTCAGCACCGCGCCCTTGGCAACGCCGGTCGTGCCGCCGGTATATTGCAAAAAGGCGATATCGCCGCCGGTGAACGTGACCGGATGGAGGGCTTTTTTCGCGCCTTCGCGCTGCACTTGGGCGAAGCTCTTATGCTCAGGGATCGACCAGGAGGGAACGAGCTTTTTCACCTTGCGCACGGTGAAATTGACGATCAGTCCCTTGATCCCCAGCATGTCACCAAGCGAGGTGACGACGACATGTCTGAGGTCGGTCTTGTTCAAGACCTGTTCGACCGTGCGGGCAAAATTCTCCAGCACGAAGATCGCCTTGGCGCCGGAATCGCGCAGCTGGTGTTCGAGCTCGCGCGGCGTATAGAGCGGGTTGACGTTGACGACGACGAGGCCGGCCCGCAGGATGGCATAGGTCGCGACCGGGTTCTGTAAGACGTTCGGCATCATCACGGCGACGCGGTCGCCCTTCTCAAGGCCGGTGCTCTGCAGCCAGGCGGCGACCTTGCGCGTCTGGCTCTCCAACGCGCGATAGCTCATTGCCTTGCCCATGCTGGCAAAAGCGGTCCGGTCGGCGTAGCGGGCACAGGATTTTTCCAGCAGTTCCGCCAGCGAGGCATATTCCAGCGGCGGGAGTTCGGCCGGAACCATATCGGGATAGGCGGCAAGCCAGGGTTTCTCAGGCCTGGCGCCGTTCGGATGGACGGAAATGCTGTTCATCGTGTCTCTCTCCCCTGCTGCCGCCGCGCCGACGATCGGTCGGCAGATCGACCGGAAAGATCCTCCATCTTCCAGTCCGGCAGCTTATGCCATTGCTCGAATGGTTCAAGCCGAATTGAAGCTATACTAACCTTGACGTAAACGTCAATAATGGCCCGTTCGAGCAGCGGAACTTTGAGTCTAGCGCCACGTTGTCTAGGTACCCCCGTGAGGAACCAAAGGAGATGCACAATGCTCAATCAGGAAACTGACGCCAACCGCGGTGATCCGAACGCTAAGAGCACGCATTCGCTAATCGCCAGCGACCGCGTCGAGGGCACCCGTGTCTACGGCGCCGATGGCAGGCATATCGGCTCGATCGAACGTCTGATCATCGGCAAGCTCGACGGCCGCGTCGCCTATGCCGTACTGAGCTTCGGCGGCTTCCTCGGCATCGGTCACGATCACTATCCGCTACCCTGGGAAAAGCTGAACTACGACACCAAGCTGGATGGCTATCGCATCGACCTGACCAAGGAACAGATCGAAGGCGCACCGAGCTATTCGGACGATGACGACAGCTGGTACAACGACAATGGCCGCCGGGTCTATGACTACTACGGCGTGCCGCCCTACTGGATGTAATCTCGTTCGATAGGCCGAATTGGAAGGGCTCCGCGGATGCGGGGCCTTTTTGGCGTGCTGTTGTCGGTAGACGTTGACGAGGGACGGAGAGGCTGCGGCATATCCCCTTCGCCCCGCAAGCGTGGGTCCGAAGGACGGGTCGAGACCCGTGGCTCGACCCCGGTCGGTGCCGGCAGGCGGACGAGGGGCTGCGTTTTACTCCCCCGCAACAAGATCATTGGCCGACCGCAACACTATCCCGATCGTAATGTCTTCAGCGACGATCACCTTCGCCGTCTTCACCGCAAACACATGGCTCTCGCCCGGCAGCAGCGTCACCAGCATCGTGTCGACCCCGGCATCCGGGTCCAGCCGGTCCGCCATTAGGCAGAGATCCTTCAGGAAACTCTCAGCCGTGACCGCAACCGCAAACCCGCCATCGATTTCCGTGACATCGACGCTCAGCCGCGGCGCCGGCAGGGCAAGCGCGATATCCTCGACGAAATAGTGAAAAGCCCGCCTGTCGAGCATCTCGACGACGATGACCTCGTCCTTCGGTACGTTGGGCCTGACGATATCTTCGGGCAGCGGAAATTCCTTGGCCTCGAAACGGTCGCAGAGCAGCCGCCAGAATTCGAATTCGGCAAGCACCGTGCCGTCGAGCCTCAGGCGTTTGCCACTGATCTTCGCCCGCCAGAACAATGTGCGCTCATTGACCGCCACCGCCGCCAGACCGTCGCCACGCGGCTGGATCGTCAGCAGGCGTGGATCATAGGCGGCCTTCAGCGCATACCAGAGCGGCTTGCGGCGGCCGGCTGAATCCAGCGCCGCCCATGACGTCACCGGCCAGCAGTCGTTGAACTGCCAGACCACCGCGCCCTTGCAGATATCGCGGTGAGACCGCATGTGCTCGACGCCGAAGCGGATGGCGCGGGCCTGGTTGAGCTGGGTGGCGAAGTGCCAGTCGTCCATGGTCTGCGGCTCCGGCAGGTGACCGGCGAGGCCGCGGATCAGCTTGTCATTGCCTTGGGTGGCCTTCTGATGGTGAAAGACGCCGTTCGATTGCGGGGTCAGCGGTGCGTCATGCACGCTCTCTTCGATCGTCGCCCAGGCAGCCGGCGCCTGCCAGCCGAATTCGGAGCAGAAGCGCGGGATATAGTTGCGGTAGACCTCGTAGCCGACCTCGTTCCACACGTCCCAGATATGTTTGCAGCCATGGCCGTCGGCATTGGGTTCGATCTCCATCGAGCCGGAATAGGGGCTGCCGGGATAATAGGGCCGGTCGGGATCGAGTTCGGCGCAAAGCCTCGGCAGCAGGTCGAGATAATAGCCGAGCCCCCAGCTTTCGCCCGCCTTGATGATCGGCCGCCAGCCCCATTCGTCGAAGCCCCAGATGTTCTCGTTATTGCCGTTCCAGAGAATCAGTGAGGCATGCGGCATCAACCGCACGACATTGTCGCGCACTTCAGCCTCGACCTCGCTTCTCAGCGGCTCCTCCTCCGGATAGGCGGCGCAGGCAAAGAGGAAATCCTGCCAGACCAGCATGCCCATGCGGTCACAGGCTTCGTAGAATTCATCGCGCTCGAAAATGCCCCCGCCCCAGACGCGCAGCATATGGATATTGGCGGCCTTCGCCTCGTCGATTCCAGCAGCATACCGCTCGGCCGTCACCCGGGAGGGAAAACAATCGTCGGGAATCCAGTTCGCGCCCGCGATGAACAGCGGCACGTCGTTGATGACGAAGGTGAAGGCCGAGCCGTGCGCGTCGGCCGAGGTGTCGAGCCGCAAAGAGCGGAAACCAAGTTCACGTTGATGGCTGTCGAGCAGGTCGCTGCTGGCATCGTCGACGAGCTCGAGCGTCAGGGGATAGAGCGGCTGCGCGCCGAGATGATGCGGCCACCAGAGTTTTGGCGAGGGAAGGACAAGCTCGAAGACGACCTCGTCTTCCCCAGGGTCGATCGTAACCGTCTTAGTCATGCCGCCGATTGCGGCGACAAGCTTGCAGCCCGCCTTATCGCCATGCCGCGCGATCCTGGCATGGATCTTGACCAGTCCGTCGCCGCCGGCAAGCGTGGCCGACACCCGTGCCTCGGCAAGCCGCGCCCGATCCCAGCTTTCCAGCCGCACGGGTTTCCAGAGGCCCGCCGTCACCAGCGTCGGCCCCCAGTCCCAGCCGAAATTGCAGGCCATCTTGCGCATCAGATTGCCCGGTCCCGGATAATTGTTGGGACGGTAGCCGTAATGTTTCTCCATCTCCGCGCCATAGGCATAGGCGGAACGAAAGGTAACGCTGAGGTCGTTCTGGCCAACCTTCAGCAATCTCGAAACATCGAAACTAAAGGTGCGGTTCATATTGAATGTGCGGCCGATCTCTTCGCCGTTGAGCGCGATCGTCGCGATCGTATCGAGCCCGTCGAAGACCAGCTCCTGCACCCTGCCATCGTCGGGCGTTGCCTCGAAGCGGCAGCGATAGCTCCAGTCGGCTTTGCCGACCCAGTCATTGGTGATCTCGTTGACGTCGATATAGGGATCGGCGATCAGCCGGCTGGCGAGAAGGTCGAGATGCACACAGCCCGGCACCGTTGCGGCGATGGCATCAGGCAGGCCGGGTCTTGCTGTATCGTTGCAGGAGAGCGTCCAGCCGGAATTCAGCGTGGTCTTCTCGATCATGGATGGCTCCTGATTATGCCGCTCGAAACTGTCGGATGAGGTGTTTTGGGAAGGGTGCCGCCGCGATCGGGGCCGGCGTCAGATCTGTCAGAGAAACCGGCCGTGGCGCTGCAGCACCTCGATCTTATAGCCGTCCGGATCGCTGATGAAGAAGAACAGGCCGAAGAGCTTGCCGTCACGGTTGAGCTCTACCAGTTCGCCCGGCTTCAGCCTCAGTTTCGACAGCCGTTCGCGCTCGACCGCCACCTCTTCGACGGAGATGGCGAGATGGCCATAGCCATTGCCCAGATCGTAGGGCGCGGTCCGGCCCTTGTTGACCGTCAATTCCAGCTCGAAGCCGGTCTCGGCATTGCTCAGATAGATCAACGTGAAGGTGTCGAAATCGACGCGGTCGGCGACCGAAAGGCCGAATGCCTTGCCGTAGAACTCGACCGAGCGCGCCTCGTCGAGAATACGGATCATCGAGTGGATCATCTTCGCCAAGTCTGCCTCCCACTGCACTACAGCGCCGCGCGTCTCTTTAGACGAGCAAAGGACGCTGTAGCACTTTGAATTACTGCATAATTCCTTAAATCGGAATCGATTTAAGGAATTATGCAGTAGTCACGGCAGTCTTGGTACTCGTCCTCTTACGCCGTGCGCAAGCCGATTCTTCGCGTGATCGCCCCTTCGACCATGCCCATGGCGTCATAGATCAGCACCGCCATCAGGCCGACGATCAGCCCGCCCTGCAGGATGAAGGCGGTATTGTCGGAAATCAGCCCGGCGATGATCACCTCGCCGAGGCCCTTTGCCGCAACCGTCGAGCCGATCGTCGCCGTGCCGATATTGATCACGGTCGCGACCTTCAGCCCTTCGAGGATCAGCGGCAGGGCGAGGGGCAGCTCGACGCGGAGCAGCCGCTGGGTGCCGTTCATGCCCATGCCGTCGGCGGCATCGAGAACCTGCGGCGACACCTGCTTCAGGCCGGCGACGGTATTTTCGAAAATCGGCAGCAGGCCGTAGAGAAACAGTGCGATCAGCGTCGGCATGGCGCCGAAGCCGGTGGCGGGAACCGCGAGTGCCAGCACCGCAACCGGCGGAAAGGTCTGCCCGGCATTGGCGATGGCGCGCGACAACGGCAGAAAGTCGGCGCCGCTTTCGCGGGTGACGAAGATGCCGCCGACAACGGCGAGCACCGCGCTGCAGGCGATCGATCCGATGACCAGTTGCAGATGGCCGGCGGCCAGCGAGGCGAGGCTGTTCTGCGTATAGACGGCGGGCGCATTGTTGTTGGTCAGCGGCACGAGTAGGAAGGAAAGCCATTCCGTCCTGAACAGCAGGATGAGCAGCAATACCAGCGCCGCCAGGCGGAAGAGATTGGCGACGATGAGTTTCATGCCTTGCGGCCCAGTTCGAGAAGCCGCGTCATCGAGATCGATCCCACCGGCGCTTTCTCGCCGTCCTGCACCGTCGCCTCGTCGACGCCCTGCCAGATCATTTCGGCCAGCGCGTCGCGCAGGCTGAGCGACTGCGGCAAGGCATAGGCGAGGCCGCTCTTGGCCGGTTCCATGCTCTCCTTCAGCGGCAGCAGCGACATCAGCTTCAGCGCCCGGTCGGAGGTGCCGGTCAATTGCTGAACGAAGGGATCGGCGGGTTCGGTGAGGATCTTTTCCGGCGTCGAGCATTGCAGCAATCTGCCCTCGCTCATCACCGCGATCTGATTGCCGAGATGGAAGGCCTCGTCCATGTCGTGGGTGACGAGAATAACCGTGGTGCCGAACTGCTTCTGGATCGCCAGGAGATCGTCCTGCGCCTTGCCGCGGATGACCGGATCGAGCGCCCCGAACGGTTCGTCCATCAGCAGCAGTTCCGGCTCAGCCGCCAGCGCCCGGGCGACGCCGACGCGCTGCTGCTGCCCGCCGGAGAGCTGGTGCGGATATTTGTCGGCGAAACTCGCCGGATCGAGGTTGAAAAGCCCGAGCAGTTCCTCGACGCGGGCCGCGATCCGGGTCGAATCCCAATCGAGAAGCTGCGGCACCGTGGCGATATTCTGCGCCACGGTGCGGTGTGGAAACAGGCCGTGTCCCTGGATGGCATAGCCGATCCTGCGGCGAAGCTCGGTCACCTCGACGTCAATGACATTCTGCCCGCCGACGAAAATCTCGCCTGCGGTGATCGGCACCAGCCGGTTGATCATCCGCATCAGTGTCGATTTGCCGGAGCCCGAGGTGCCGACGATGACGGTGATCTCACCCTTCTCGACGCGCATCGAGACATTGTCGACGACGGTGGCCGCGCCATAGCGTTTGGTGACGTTCCTGATCTCGATCATGCTCATGCGGCGGATCCCCGGATGCTGTCGATGACCGCATCGAGGATGACGGCCGATGAGAAGGCGAAGAACACGGTCGGCACGGCGCCGAGCAGGACGAGGTCCATGGCCGTCTGGCCGAGCCCCTGGAAGATGAAGATGCCGAAGCCGCCGCCGCCGATCAGCGCCGCGATCGTCACCATGCCGATTGCCTGCACCAGCACGATGCGGATGCCGGTGAGGATGACGGGAAAGGCAAGCGGCATGTCGATGCCGGTGAGGATCTGCCGTCGCGTCAGCCCCATGCCGGCCGCAGCATCCCGCACCGAGGGATCGACGCCCTCGAGGCCGACGACGGTGTTGGCGACGATCGGCAGCAGCGAATAGAGCACCAGCGCGATCAAGGCCGGTGCCGTGCCGATGCCGCGAATGCCGATCGCAGCCGCCAGCGGTACATGGGTGGCGAGATAGCCGAGCGGCAGCATCAGCAGGCCGAACAGTGCGAGGCTCGGGATCGTCTGGATCAAGCTGAGGCCTTGGAGCACGATGGCCCGCAGCTTCGGCACCCAGAAGCACAGGATGCCGAGCGGCAGGCCGAGAATGATGGCGATGGCCAATGAGCCGAAGGCCAGTAGCAGATGCGAGATCGCTTCCGTCTCGAATTGCGGCGCCCGCGTCGAGAATTCCTTCATGATCGACAGGCTGTCGAGCAGGCCGGAGGAAAGCGAGATGAAAAGCAGCGCCGCATAGGCCGCAAGGGCTGCGACCCGCATCCACGGCGCCAGCCGGATCTTCACCAGCGCATCGGAGATGACGAGCCCGATCACCGCAAACAGCGCCCAGAAACCGCCACCGGGCGTCATCCGCGCCACCGTGCTGCCGGGCGGCGTCGCCGCCGTCGAGACGAGGCCGATCGCAACGATCAGCGCCGCAAGGCAGAGTGTGGCGATGGCAAGCCGGGCAAGGGCGTTGTGCAGCAACAGCGTGGCGACAGCGGTGAGAACGAGCAGGATGGTGAGGATGACGACGGAGGGCTGGGGAAGAAGCTGCGTCAGCAGCATCGGCTTGCCGGCGGCGATGCGGTTCGCCTTGACGTAGATGAAGGGCATCAGTGCCGTCGCCGCGATGCCACCGGCCACCAGAACCACGCCGAGCCGGTCCAGCCTGCGGACCGCTGAGGTTTCTTCCATCAAATCAACCCTGTCTGAGCAATCCCGTCCGGCCAAACCTAGCAGCAGAGAGAGGCTCCGCCCGCAATCGGGCGGAGCGAGTGATGATTACTTCAGGAAGCCTTTTTCCTTGAGATAGGCTTCAGCGACGGACTTTGCCGGCTCGCCGTCGACCTGGATCTTGGCATTGAGCTTGCGCAACTCGTCGGCGGTCAGGCTCTTGAAGATCGGCGAGAGCACTTCCTCGATCTTCGGGTTGGCTTTCAGAACCTCCTCGCGGATGATCGGGGTGGGCGCATAGACCTGCTGCACGTTCTTGTCGTCTTCGAGAACGGTGAGTTCGGCCGCTTCGATCGCGCCATCCGTGCCGTAGACCATGGCGGTGTTGACGCCGTTCGTCTGGTCGGCGGCCGCCTTGATCGTCGCCGCCGTGTCGCCGCCGGACAGAACAACCATTTGGTCAGGCTTCAGCTGGAAGCCGTAGGTCGTCTGGAAGGCGGGAAGCGCGCCGGCCGAATTGACGAATTCGGCTGAGGCGGCAAGCTTGGCGGCACCGCCGCCGGCCACCCATTTGCCGAAGTCCGTAAGGCTCTTCAGCTTGTTCGGTTGGGCAACATCGCTGCGCACGGCGAGCGCCCAGGTGTTGTTGGCCGGCGACGGCGTCAACCAGACGATCTTGTTGGCGTCGTAATCGAGCTTCTTTGCCAGCTCATAACCCTGGTCGATATTTTTCCAGGCGGCGTCATCGGCCTTGTTGAAGAAGAAGCCGGCATTGCCGGTATATTCAGGATAGATGTCGATTTCGCCTGCGGTGATCGCCTTGCGCACGACGGGTGTGGCGCCAAGCGCGATGCGGTCCTGTGTCTTGATGCCGTTGGCTTCGAGCGCGAGCGCAATGACGTTGCCGAGCAGCGTGCCTTCGGTGTCGATCTTCGACGAGACGACGACATCTGCAGCATGAGCCGCACCCGCCGCGAAGGCGGAGAGCGTGACGGCGAGTGCGAGTTTCTTCAGCATGGAATATCCCCTTGGTTGACACCATTAGCACTTTGAATTGCTGCATTATGCAGATGCGCAAGCCCCGGGCGGGGGGTCTGCGCACAGGAAGTCCGCCGGCCAACGCGACGAGATCGCATCATGCCGGAATTGCGTGCGTGATGGAAATAGCGTGCACGCCTGAAAAATCGATGCAAGCCCCCTTTAGTATTTGCGGCCGCGCCACGATTATGGCGGCGAATGTCCCTCCGCGCGCGGAAACGCATTCCCTTTTCCAGGGTCGGCGCGATTTGTTTTTGTCCCCTTGCGTGTTTCCGCGATGTTCCGGTGCTCTGTTGCGGATTTCCGCCGCCCGGATTTTTCTATGCGGAAACGATAGCCCGCCTCTGCGAAAGCAGGGATATCTTTTTTCATGAACACATCATATCGTCCGGTTTTTCCAGCGCTTTCCGGAGGTGGCTCGTTTGCATCTTGGTGCCCTGTTCACCGCTCACCATGTCTTGACCTCCGGTTCGGTGCGCGAGACGGGGCGGCGCTTCCAGCTGTCGCCCTCGACCGTGTCTGCGGCCATCCATCATCTCGAAACCGAGCTGGCGATGAAGCTGACGGAACGCGCCTCCGGCGAGCTGGTAATGCTCATCGCCAGCGGCAGGGTGCTGGAAGGCCTGGCGCCGCTCACCGCTGCGATCGGCGAGCTTGGCCAATTCACCGGCCATGACGCTACGACCACCGACGCCATTGAGGTCACCGATGCCTGGGCATCACGTGTTCCCATCAAGGTCGTCACCATCGAGCGTTTTCTGGAAGTGGCCGACCAGGGCAGCATCAATCGCGCCGCCCGCCGCCTTCGCCTGGGGCAGCCGCAGCTTTCGCTTCAGCTTGCCAATCTTGAGAAATTTTTAGGTCACCGCCTGTTCGAGCGGCAGGCGCAGGGTTCGGTGCTGACGGAGGAGGGCAGGCGCGCCTATCAGATCTTCACGACGATCAGCCAGGCCTGGAACGATCTGAAATCATCGGCCGACGAGCGGTATCGGCGCGCCGCCCGGTCGCTGCGCATCGGCTCGATCATTCCCACCGGATCGGAAAGCTGGGTGGCGCGCTGCCTGGGCTCGCTGGTCTCCGAATGGAATGCGCGCCGCAACAACAATGCGATCTCGCTGGTCTCGATGACCGCCGACGATCTGCGCGAGGCGCTGAAGAGCGGCCGCATCGATGTGGCGATCCTGGATTCGGTCTTCGGCCTTGAAAGCTTCCGCCATCGGGAATTGCTGCAGACCGACATGGTGGTGATCGCGCCGCCGCAAAGCACCGAAACCACCGTCGCCGATCTCGTCGCCGCCCATGCGATCTGCATGCCGAGCCCGCGCACCGGTCTCGGCCACGCGGCCATGGCCTTCAGCGACGAGCGCGCGCCGAACCGGCGCTTGCGCAGCCGGGATATCACCGCCGCGGATTCGCTGCCTGTGATCGTCGACCTCGTCGCCAATCACGGCTACGTCTCCTTCCTCGGCCGGATCAGCGCCATGCCGATCGCCGACAAGGTGCGCATCGTCGATCTCGACGAGCATCTGCCGATGTCCTATCACGTCGCCTTCAACCATCGCAAAGCCGCCGCCGATGCCTGCGCCGTCATCATCGAGGCGGCGGCGCGAATTACGTCTGAAACTGTCGCGCAGGCCATGGTGCGCGACAAAGCCAGGGAGAGCGTAGCGTGACCGTCCTGCTGGAAGTGTGTGTGGATAGCGCTGACGGCCTCGCCGCCGCCATCGAGGGTGGCGCCGGCCGCATCGAGCTTTGTTCGGCGCTGGAGCTCGGCGGCCTGACGCCGCTGCCGAGCCTGATGCAGATCGCCGCCAGGGCGCCCATTCCTGTCTATGCGATGATCCGCCCGCATGCCGGTCCGTTCATCTTCGACAGGAGAGATGAGGAAGCGATGATGCTCGATATCGATGCCGTGCGCGCCGCAGGTCTTGCCGGCGTCGTCATCGGCGCCAATCGGCCGGACGGCACGCTCGACATGCCGCTGATCCACCGCCTAAAGGCGCATGCCTCAGGCCTCGGTTCGACGCTGCATCGGGCTTTCGATCTGGTGCCGGACGCCGACTATGCGCTGGAACAGGCCGTCGAGCTCGGCTGCGAACGCATCCTGACCTCCGGCTGCGCGCTGAAGGCGGCCGACGGAATCGAAACCCTGAAACGCCTTTCGACCACGGCATCCGGCCGCATATCCATCATGCCCGGCAGTGGCATCCGCCCCGCCAATGTCGGCCAGATAGTGCAGGCAACCGGCGCCCGCGAGGTCCACGGTTCCTGCAGCTCGCCGGTCGCAAGCGCCGACCCCCGTGCGGTCGCCTTCGGTTTCGAGGCGAAGAGTGCGAACCGGACAGATAGTGCGGTGGTCAGAGAGATGTGCAGGGCGATTACGGCAGAGGCTTAGCGCAATCGATGCCGACGGAAGTCCGCTTCGCGCTTTGCTGGATACTCTGACGCGAGGACGGTGCCCGCGGCCATGGATCCTCGGGTCAAGCCCGAGGAAGACGGAGAGTGGGGGAGCCTATGCGGCAATTATCGCAAATGCGTGGTGAGTTTGTTGGAATTGCCCCCATTTGTGCTGCGTAGTTCCTACGCAAACCGCCCGCCTCTTGCTGGTCGCTGTCTCCCACCCTCCGTCATGCTCGGGCTTGACCCGAGCATCCACGCCCAGCACTCCGCGTGCATGTTACGCGTCGTACTCTAACTACCAACCTTGATCACCGCCTTGATCAGCCCGTTCTTCTCATGCGCCCAGCGGGCGAGGTCGCGGGGCGTGTCGGCGAGCGTTGTGCGGTGGGTGATGAGTTTGTCGACGGGCACGAGGCCTTTGGCGATCGAATCGGCCACATGCTCGAAATCGGCGCGGGTGGCGTTGCGGCTGCCGATCACCATCATTTCGCGTTTGTGGAATTCCGGGTCGGAAAAGCGGATATCGTCTTTGACGACGCTGACCAGCACCAATGCGCCGCCATGGGCGACGAAGGAGAAGGCTTTTTCCATCGAAGGGCCGTAACCGGTGGCGTCGAAGACCACGTCGAAACCGTCGCCATTGGTTGTTTCGCGCACGGCATCCATTGTCGCCTCGTTGGCGACGATGCCGGAGGTGAAGCCGAAACGCTCCGAGGCCATCTGCAGCCGCTCAGCGCTGGTGTCGAGCAACGTCACTTCATGGCCGGCAATGCGTGAGAAGATCGCTGCCCCGAGCCCGATCGGCCCGGCGCCGATGACGAGCGCTCGCGCGCCGGCGCCGGTCATCGAGCGGCGCACCGCATGGGCGCCGATCGCCAGAAACTCGACGGTTGCGGCCGCCTCGAGGCTCAGTCCCTTGGCGGCATAGAGGTTGCCCGCCGGAACCGAGATCTCCTCGCAGAAAGCTCCGTCCGTATGGACGCCGAGCACCTTGATATTGGTGCAGCAATTCGGCTTGCCCTGGCGGCAGGCGACACATTGGCCGCAGGACAGATAGGGATTGACGATGACGGGTGTTCCCACAGCCATGTCAACGCCTTCGCCTGCTTCCAGCACCGTCGCCGAGACCTCATGCCCCATCACGCGGGGATATTCGAGGAAAGGATGTTTGCCCTCGAAGATATGATAGTCGGTGCCGCAGATGCCGACATGGCTGACCGCCAGGCGCACCCAGCCAGGCGCCGGTGCCGCAGGCAAAGGACGCTCGACGATCTCGAGCACGCCGGGCTCCCGGCAAACAACTGCTTTCATGACGGGTCTCGCATTCTTGGGAGTTGACGAAGCCGGCCTGTTCGACCGGCTTCTCTTGGCCGCTCAATTGCTCCGGCGGCGGCGCAGTTGGTCGAAGAAGACGATCACGATGATCAGGAGACCGGTGATGATGCGCTGCCAGAAGGAGTTGACGTTCAGAAGGTTGGCGCCGTTGTTGATGGTGGCGAGGATGAAGGCGCCGATCAGCGGGCCGTGTACCGAGCCGACCGCGCCGAACAGGCTGGTGCCGCCGATGACGGAGGAGGCGATCGCCTGCAATTCCCAGCCATCGGCCTGCGTCGCATTGCCGATCGCGATGCGCGAGGCAAGCAGCACGCCGACGAAGGCGGCAAACGAAGCCGAGAGGATATAGGCGAGGTAGATCATGCCCTTGACGTTGACGCCGGAGAGGCGGGCAGCTTCCGCATTCGAGCCGACCGCGAAGAGATAGCGGCCCCAGCGGCTCAGATGCAGGAAGATGAAGGAGGGCACCGCCACCAGGATGACCATCCAGAACAGGCTTGGTATGCTGAACAGGTCGGCGCGGGCGAAATTGCTGAAATTCTCATTGGTGATGTTGATCGTCGAGCCGTTGGTGATCAACAGGCCGATGCCGCGCAGCGACGTCAGCGTTGCCAGCGTGATGATGAACGGCGGCAGGCCCATATGGACGATGCCGAAGCCATGGAAGGCCCCGATCGCCATGCCGATGAGCAGCGTCAGCACGATCGCACCCCAGACCGGCACGCCCGCCTGCAGCAGCCAGGCAATGATGACGGTACAGAAACCGACGATGGCGCCGACCGAAAGATCGATGCCGGCGGTGATGATGACGAAGGTCTGGCCGAGTGCCAGGATCGCCGTCATCGCCCCCTGACGCAGCAGGTTCGAAATGTTGAGCGGCGTCCAGAAGCTCGGGGTAACAACGCCGAGCACGATCCAGAGGAAGATCAAGAGCCCGATCAGCGTCAGGCCGAACAGGATGTTCATTTTCCGGCGCGGCGGCGGCGCGACGATTTCGGTGGGGGTGGCAGTCATGAATTTTCTCCCTCTTAGAGCATTTCCGTTTTCTTCAAACCACGGAAATGCCCTATCTCTTTGTTCTGACGCAATTTCCGGACGCAAAACCGCAACGCAGTTTTGCTGGAACTGCTTGTGCTCAGACGCCGATCGCTTCGCTGAGCACTTCTTCATGCGTCGCCGCGTGGTAATCATGGCTCGCGACGATTTTGCCGCCGCGGAAGACATGCAGCCGGTCGGCCAGTTCGTAGACCTCGGGCAGGTAGGAGGAGATCAGGATGATGCCCGCGCCCTCCTTCAGAAGCTTGGCGAAGAGCCGGTAGATTTCCGCCTTGGTGCCGACGTCGACGCCGACGGTCGGCTCGTCGAAGATGAACAGCCGGGCGCCGTGGCTCAGCCACTTGCCGATGACGATCTTCTGCTGGTTGCCACCCGACATGCTGGAGGCCGGAACACGCCGGCTTGGCGTCTTGATGCTGAGATCGCGGATCTGCTTGTCGGCATTGGCCGATTCGCGCGTGTGGTTGATGACAGGCCCGTGGCTGAGGCGCCCGAACACCGGCAGGTTGATATTGAGGCCGATCGGCAGGTTGAGGCAAAGCCCCTGGTCGCGCCGGCTTTCCGGCGCCAGCGCAATGCCGAGTTCCATCGCCGTGCGTTCGTTGCGGATGTCGACCCGTTTGCCCATCCACTGGATATCGCCTGCCGTTGTCGGCTGGCGGCCATAAAGGCCGAGCGCGAATTCGCTGCGCCCGGCGCCGATCAGGCCGTAGAGCCCGACGATCTGCCCGGCCTTGACGCTGAGCGACACGTCTTCGAAGCCCGGGCCGGAAAGGCCGTTGACGGCAAGGATCGTCTCGCCGATGGCGATCTCTTCCTTGTGGTAGATCTGCTCGATCGAGCGGTTGATCATCAGCGCGATCAGTTCGGCATCGTTGGTCTCTCCGATCAGCCGCGTGCCGACATGCGTGCCGTCGCGCAGCACCGAGACACGGTCGGCAAGCTCGAAGACTTCCTCCATGCGATGGCTGATATAGACGATGGTGACGCCTTCGCCCTGCAGGCGGCGGATCAGCTTGAACAGCTGCGCCGATTCCTGGCGCGTCAGATAGGCTGTGGGTTCGTCGAAGATCAGAAACTGCGTGCCGCGCATGGCGGCGCGCGCCGTCGCGACCAGCTGCTGCTGGCCGATCGTCAGCGAGCTGAGCAGCGCGCCGGCCGGCAGGCCGAAGCCGAGATCGTCGAGCACGGCCTGCGCCAACTTCTGCATCTGCTTCTTGCGCATCAGGCCGTAGCGGTTGACTTCGTCACCGAGGAAAAGGTTGGCGGCGACCGTCAGGTGCCGGCAGAGCACGACTTCCTGGTGCACGGCGTTGATGCCGCGGGCGATTGCCTCGTTTGGCGTCGACAGGCCCACAGGCTGGCCGCACCACAGCACTTCGCCGGCCGTACGGGTAATGACGCCGGTCAGCAATTTGATCAGGGTGGATTTGCCGGCGCCGTTTTCGCCGACGATGGCGTGGATTTCACCGGCAAGAAAGGTCAGCGTCGCCGGCTTCAGCGCCTGCACATGACCGTAATTCTTCTGCAGGCCCTTGAGTTCGAGGATAGGCGATCCGGCGGGAATTCGATTGGCTTCTTTCAGCGTGGCGCTGTCATCGTGGCGATGACTGACCTCTTCCAGTCCGATCATGGACCTCTCCTCCTTGTGTCACGTCTGCTCTCCATCCCCTGGTAACCATAGCATGGCCCCTGGTAACCATAACATGGATGGAAAAAGCCGCGCCGGTTTTTGAAGCCGGCGCGGCCTGTCTGTCTTGCTTACTTGATCTTCGGGTTCAGCAGCGCGTCGATCTTCGGATCGGCCATATTCGCCTTGGTGACGAGGTTGGCGCCGGTGTCGACATTGGCTTCGACCTTCTCGCCCTTGGAGACGGCAAGCGCGGTCTTCACGCCGTCATAACCCATGCGGTAGGGGTCCTGAACGACGAGGCCGGCAATGGCGCCGTCCTTGAGGAAGCCGACGGTCTTGTCGTCGCTGTCGAAGCCGATGACCTTGATCTTGTCGCCGAGCTTGTTTTCGGCGATCGCCTGACCGACGCCCTGCGCCAGGATCAGGTTCGAGGCGAAGACGCCGACGAGCTTCGGGTTAGCCGTGATCAGGTCGGTCATCATGTTGAGGCCGGTCGTTGCCTGGCCGTCGCCGTACTTGTCGGCAATGACCTTCAGGCCCGGATGCTTGGTCTTCACCTGATCCAGGAAGCCTTCGCGGCGCTGCTCGAGCGAGCCGACGCCGGGAAGGTTGGTAAGAATGACGATTTCACCCTCTTCCTTGCCGGTCATGCCCTTGATGGCGGCTGCCAGGCCATCGGCGGCGATACGGCCGCCCTGAACGTTGTCGGTCGTCAGGAACGACTTGAACGCCTTGGAGTCGGCACCCGAGTCGATGCCGATGATCGGAACCGACTTGGCGGCTTCATCGATCGGCTTGCCAAGCGCCTTGAATTCGGTCGGCGAAATGACGACGGCGGCCGGCTTGCCGGCAACGGCGTTCTCAAGAATGCTGATCTGGCCGTTGACGTCGGACTCAGCCTGGGCACCGAGTTCCGGCACCTTGACGCCGAGATCCTGGCCTGCCTTGCGGGCGCCGGCCAGAACGATCTGCCAGTAGAAGGACGTCGTGTCCTTGACGATGATCGGGATCGTCACGTCGGCGGCAAAGGACGTAACCGGCATCGCCGTGGCGATAACGGCAGCGCCGGCAAGCGCCGTAAAGGCGCGACGGGACAGAAGGGATTTCACGATAGTCATAAGGGTTCTCCTCTCAAGATGCGTTCTCCTCCGAATAAATCGGCCGCTGAACGCAGGCGGACGATTTTTATCGATAAAAAACATTTGCAGGGAGAAGCTAGCCGAGGCGCAATCAAATTGCAAGAGCGTCAAACTGGCTTTTTTGCTTTGGTAAATCCCCCCCAAGCAACTGATTTTATTCCAATACCACGATAACCTAAAATAGGTATCAGTCCAGATCGACCTCATGCGGATGCACGACGCCCTTTTTCAAAATCAGGTTTCCGTACAGCCGGAATTCCGTCGTCGCGACGATATAGGTGGCCTTGCGGGCCATCGCGTAGAAGGCGAAACGCTCCACCGGTACGATCGGAAAATCGCCGCCGCGCCTGGCAACGATCTGCTGGAACTCGGCGCAGACCTCCGGCACGGCGTGCGGGTCGCCGACCACCTCCATCCGCCACGCCGCTTCCGGCACGAAGGTGTCGAGCGGCATGTGGGCGAGGATCGCTTCGGCCATATCAGTGGCGCTGACGCCGTCGGCGCGAATGACAGGCGGGCCCATCGAGCCCGAGGGGAAATTGGCGTCCGATATGACGATGTCGTCGCCATGTCCCATGGTCTTCAGCGCGTGAAGCAGGTCGGGGCCGAGCAGCGGATGAATACCCTTGAGCATAGTGTCTCCTCAGACGCGGACAGCTTCGGCGCCGAGCGGCGGCGCGACCAGCGTATAGGGTTCGAATTCGGCATAGATCTCATCGGCAAGCCGCGGTTCGACGATTTCCATGTTGCGGATCAGGCTCGACGGCTTGGCGGTACCCATCAGCACCGATGCGACGATCGGTTCGAGCAGCGGAAACTGCAGGGCGGGCGCTGCCAGCGGCACGCCGTGGCGCTTGGCGATCGCTTCCATGGCGCCGACCTTGGCAAGCACGTCGTCATCTGCCGGCATATAGTCGAAATGCGCGCCCGGCACCGGACCGGTGGCGAGAATGCCGGAATTGAAGACGCCGCCGACGACCAGCGACGTGCCCTTCTGCCGGCAGAGCGGCAAGAGTTCGGCGACCGCCGAACGGTCGAGCAGCGTGTAGCGGCCGGCCATCAGGATGCAGTCGAGATCGGCGTTGCGCATGACGTCGAGGCAGACGGGCACTTCGTTGACACCGAGGCCGAAGGCCGAGATCGCGCCTGAGGAGCGCAGTTCTTCCAGCGCCTTGATGCCGGAATCGAGAAGCTGCTTCTGGTAGACGGCGTTCTTCGCCGCGCCATGTGTATAGACGCCGATATCGTGCACATAGAGAATATCGATGCGGTTGAGGCCGAGGCGGGCATAGCTGAACTCGACCGAGCGCATGATGCCGTCATAGGAATAGTCGTAATCGGCATCGAAAGAGAGCGGATCGACATAGCTGTAATCGGGCACGGTTCCGGTCGGCACCGGCCGAAGCAGCCGGCCGACCTTGGTGGACAGCACGTAACTGCCGTCCGGCTGGTCGCGCAGGAAATCGCCGACCCGGCGTTCGGCAAGGCCGAGCCCATACCAGGGCGCCACGTCGAAATAGCGGATGCCGCTGTCCCAGGCCGCCTGCAGCGTTTCCATGGCTACCTCGCGCGGGCAGACGCGGTAAAGACCGCCGAGCGCTGCCGCGCCGAAACTGATTTCGGTCACCTCGAGCTTGGTCTTGCCGATCCGTCTCGTCTTCATCATGCCTCCTCGCCAAGTCTTGGGATTTCAGAGCAATTCCAGGAAAAGTGCGAAGCGGTTTTCCGTCCGGAATTTGCATAAAACAAAGGATTAGAGCGTCGCCCCCAGATGCCACGGCACGAATTCATTGTCGCCGTAGCCGAAGAGTTCGCTCTTGGTCTTCTTGCCGGAGGCCGTGTCGACGATGAGCTCGAAGATCTCGCGGCCCTTGCCGCTGATCGTCGCGTCGCCGGTGGCGATCGTGCCGCAATCGATGTCCATGTCCTCTTCCATCGAGGCGTAGAGCGCCGAATTGCTGGAAAGCTTCAGCGATGGCGCCGGCCGGCAGCCGAAGCAGCTGCCGCGGCCCGTGGTAAAGGCGATCATATTCGCCCCGCCCGCCACCTGGCCGGTCGCCGAAACCGGGTCGTAGCCGGGTGTGTCCATGAAGACGAGGCCGGGGGCGGTGACTCGCTCGGCATAACCGTAGACTGCCGTCAGCGGCGAGCGCCCACCCTTGGCAACCGCGCCGAGCGATTTTTCCAGGATGGTGGTGAGGCCGCCGCGCTTGTTGCCGGGCGAGGGGTTGTTGTCGAGCGAGGCGCCGTGCAGAGCGACGTAATCCTCCCACCAGGCGATTTTCTCGTCGAGCTTGTTGGCAACATCGTCGCTGACGGCGCGGCTGCGCAGCAGGTGTTCGGCGCCATAGATTTCCGAGGTCTCGGACAGGATCGCCGTGCCGCCGGCCGCCGCCAGGAGATCGGCCGCGACACCCAGCGCCGGATTGGCGGTGATCCCGGAAAAGCCGTCCGAGCCGCCGCACTGCAGGCCGATGATGATCTCGCCGATCGACATCGGCACACGCGTTTCCTTGCCGACATCGGCGGCGATTTCGCGCAGCATGCCCATGGCGCGCTCGACCGCGCGGCGTGAGCCGCCGGCATCCTGAATGTTGAAATGCCGCTTCGAGGCGCCGGCGCCGCTCTGGCCGTAGAGCGTCAGCTGGTTGACTTCGCAGCCGAGGCCGATCATCAGCACGCCGCCGAAATTGACATGCCTGGTATAGCCGGCAAGCGTGCGGTGCAGCACGTTCATGCCGTCGCCGGTCGAGCTCATGCCGCAGCCCTGGTCGTGCACGATCGGCACGAAACCGTCGATGCCTTCGTAATGCGGCAGAATCGTCCGATTGGCCTCGTCGGCGATCGCCCGGCAGACCGTGGTGGAACAGTTCACGCTGGCGATGATGCCGATATAGTTGCGGGTGGCAGCCCGCCCATCGGCACGGCGATAGCCCATGAAGGTGCGCGCCCTGTCCTCGCTCGTCGCCATTTCCGGTGCCGAATTGGCAGTCGCCGCCAGCCGGTCGTTTTCAAAATGCAGGTTGTGGCTGTGCACATGGTCGCCGGCCTTGACGTCGGCCGTCGTGCGGCCGATCGCCTGTCCATATTTCACCACGGCGGCGCCGAGCGGAATATCGGCGATCGCCACCTTGTGGCCGGGATCGATTTTTTCACGGGTTTCAATGCCGGCAACAGTCGAACCCGGCGCGATGGCCGCCGTTGCGACCGCGACATTGTCACCGGCCGACAGGATGATCCAAGGCAGTTTGTCCAAGTCTCTTCTCCCCAGAGCGTGATGCCGAAAAGCGTGAGTGGTTTTCGGACGACATCATGCTCCAACTATCGAATTTAGGAAACGCTCGCTGCATCGGCGAATGCGCATTGATTTTGTTTTTTATCTACAATAAACATTTTCAAGTCAACGGGAATATTGATCCTGTGGACGAGGGAGGCAATGAGCCGCAGGCGACCGGAAATAAGCTAAAAGGTCGTTTGAACAAGCCCCGGTCGGGCGCCGTCCTGCTTTCAAGCGAGGGCGGCAAAGCTGACACGAGGGCGGAAAGCGGGGTCTGGTGGCAAGGCAGAATACGGTCTTCAAGGAAGCCTACAACAGGTATGCCGTGGCCCTGCGCACGGATACCGCGCTGCCCTCGGAACCCGAGATCGCCGCCCAGCTCGGCGTCAGCCGCTCGACGGCGCGCGCCATCCTCACCCGTCTCAGCGAGGAAGGCATCATCCGCTGGAACAAGCGCCAGAAGACCGTGCTGCGCCAACCCACCGACCGCGACCTTTTTCCCTCGGAGGAAACCGACTCCCTGCATGATATCATCGAGCGCAGCTTCATGCAGCGCATCCTCGCCGATGATGCAGCCCCCGGCATGCAGATCAACGAGCTAGAGCTTGCCCGCGAGATCGGCACCGGCACAACAAGCGTGCGCGAATTCCTGATCCGCTTCTCCCGCTTCGGCCTGATCGAGAAACGGCCGAACAGCCACTGGACGCTCAAGGGTTTTACCCGCGAATTCGCCCTCGAACTTGCCGATGTGCGCGAGATGTTCGAGCTGCATTCCGCCGCCGAATTCGGCCGGCTTGCCAGGGATAGCCAGGCCTGGGCCGATCTCGCCGCCATCCGCGACGACCATCACGCCATGCTTGCCGACATCAACCAGCGCTACAGGGATTTCTCCGTTCTCGACGAGCGCTTCCACCTGTTGATCCACCGCGCCTCGAAGAACCGCTTCATCGCCGATTTCTACGACGCCATCGCCATCGTCTTCCATTATCACTACCAATGGAACAAGACCGCTGCCCGCGAGCGCAACGAGCGCGCCATCCACGAACATCTGGATTATATCGCAGCGCTTGAATCCGGCGACCAGGCGGCGATCGAAACCGCCTGCCGCATCCACCTGCGCTCCGCCCGCCAGACCCTGCTGCAATCCCTGCCGCAGATGGCGACGGAGAGCAGCTGAGCGTAAGCGAAAATCGACAAAGGTCGTGCCGTGCAGCCCCCTCATCCGACCCTTCGGGCCACCTTCTCCCCGAGGGGAGAAGAGGGAGAATGACGCTTCGCCATCGATCCCAATGGATGGAGTGCCTTTGAACGGGCGGCTTCATTTGGGCAGTGTCGGCGCGCCTCGCTCCCCTCTTCTCCCCAGCGGGGAGAAGGTGGCCCGCAGGGTCGGATGAGCGACTATCTGGGCTGTCAAGTTGCATGTTCGAATTCTCTTCGCGCATCTCGTGCTTTTGCATTGAGAATGACCAGGAGTTTTCGGGCGAGCGCGATGCGGATGACCATTTTCGGTTTGCC
>NZ_JABDWD010000037.1:0-31022 GCF_019685115.1 Rhizobium sp. NZLR11
ATGCTTGCGTTGGAACTTTTCTTTATTTTCCGGGTTGCGAATACATGGATGTGCTTGCTACGTCGCACGTCCGTGTTTGTCCAACTAGAGCCCCGCGCGAATGCGGGGCTTTTTTCGACGGCGGACCAGCTTGGCTGCTGCTGCTATCTACGCTTCTCGAAAAAATTGTGTGTTTCGGCGTGCAAATTTGGCTCTGACTCAGTTTTGATGCAGTTGTAACGATGCTGCGGTGTTGGTTTCCACAAAGGAATCAGTCTGATGAGCATCAAGTTTCGCCCCTCTGATTTGGTACCGGCTGGTTTCATCGCCGAACGCATCACCCAAATTGACGATGAGACCTGCATCTTGCTTTCCCGAGCCGACGCTGCCGCGTCGTGTCCCGCGTGCGGACGAATGTCGCGAACGGTTCGAAGCCGCTATTGCCGCCAGGTCGCGGACCTCCCCCTTTCCGGAAGGCGCGTCAGGCTTCTCGTGCGCACGCGGAGGTTCACCTGTGACGCGGTGCTCTGCGGCACGCAGATATTCGCCGAACGGTTCGGGGATGTGCTACCTCCCTATGCTAGAAGAACCGCGCGTCTCGAGCATCTCGTCCACCATCTGGCCCTCGCTCTTGGAGGACGCCCGGCGGCGCGTTTTGCCGAGCGGCTGATGCTTCCCGTCAGCAATGACACCTTGCTCCGCGTCATTCGCAGGCAAGGATTGCCGCCGTCGATCCCGCCCTCGGTGATTGGCATCGACGACTGGGCGTGGCGGCGCAATCATCGCTATGGCACAATCGTGTGTGACCTGGAGCGTCGGCGGCCGATCCGTTTGCTGCCCGACCGTGAGCCGACGACGGCAGAGGCTTGGTTGCGGGAAAATCCCCAAATCCAGATCATTGCTCGCGACCGCGGCGGTGCTTACGGGCTGGCGGCGGCAAAGGCGTTGCCCGATGCAGTGCAGGTCGCTGATCGATGGCATCTGATGGAGAATGCCAGCCGTGCATTCCTGGATTCTGTCCGCAAATCGATGCGGCAAATTCGCAAGACACTCGGTGCAACGCGCGTCAATCCTAAACTTCTGACCGCGGCCGAACGCCTTCAATACGAAGGCTATCTCCGGCGCGAACAGACCAACGCGGCGATCACGGCGCTTGCAAAGGACGGTGTCACGATCAAGGAAATCGTGCGCCGTACTGGTCATAGCCGCGGCTTGGTCCGCCAGGTGCTCAGAGGGCACCGCAACGACGTCTTTCGGTCAAGAGAAAGTTCGTTGGAGTCCTATCTCGAATGGCTGGACGCGCAATGGGCTGCCGGCAAGCGAAACGGCACTGAGCTATGGCGCCGATTGAGAACACAGGGCTTTCGTGGCTCGCGTCGGGTCGTGAGTGAATGGGTCACTCGGCGGAAACGGGCCGAAAAGGCCGATGCGGAATCGTTGACCCGCGTCCCCTCTGCCCGAACGATTGCCCGCCTTTTGACAACCAGCAGAGACAACCTGACGAAATCCGAGACCGTCACCATCGCTGCAATAGAAGGCGGTGTACCATTGCTGGTTAAAGCTCGCGACATCATTGCCGACTTCCATCGCATGATCAGGCGCAAGGAGGAAAGCGAGCTCGCACCGTGGATCGACCGCGCTCGCGAAAGTCTGGTTGCCTCATTTGGCAATGGCGTTGCGAAAGACCTACAAGCAGTCCGAGCAGCGATCGTCTCACCCTGGTCCAACGGACAAACCGAAGGGCAGATCACCAAGCTCAAGTTGGTGAAGCGCCAGATGTACGGTCGCGGAAAGCTCGATCTTCTTCAAGCCCGCTTGATCGGCGCGACATGAGAGAATTGCACCAAATCTGCGTCAGAGCCAATTTTGGACGCCGATTGACACGCGATTGGACGGCTTCCACCAGCCCCCTCCGAAAACATGTCGAACTGCTCTGCCATTTGGTCTCTGATATCCTTGCCGTCTATGGTCAATCTCAAAACATGCGGGCCGGCTCCGATCAAGCCTAACCTTACAGTGCAAACCGCAACACCTGCCTGGGTTACACCGACCGACTGACCGCCACCATGGTGCCGCCGGTTGTCAGCCACGCGCCAGCGTCCAGAACAGGAACGGGCATACCAGCTGGGAACCGCGAAAGCCGTTCGCCTCCCGCAAGACCGGTTAAAAGGGTTGCCGCAGGAGGGTCAGCATAGCGACGGCGATGCCGGGACCCGGGATCGACAGCCCCCGGCGCGCGGGGCCGCTTCTCACATTCCAGAGCCGCCACCTTGCCTCCGTGATCAGAATTGGCGGCAAAGAGATCCGCGATGAACCAGTTTGCAGCATCCGCCAAGCACTGGTTCTGTTGTTTGGCACTATAAATGCCGCTGCTGCATCGTCCGGCGCGGTGATTTACAAACCGCAGAATGTACTGTTGGCTGTGCAGCTGCCGTGCGACTCGGAGTGCCCGATACGCTACAGCGCCAGCGCGCGCATCCCTGTGGCTTGTCAGTGGAGGATGACCGCCTCGATCCCGATCGGAAGGCCGATCCTGAAGAATTTATCGAACAACACCGTCTTCCGAAATTGTCTCTCCATCATCGACATGGCTGGCACGTTCTGCGGCGAGTTCTCCAGTACGCCCTGCCAGGTCAGCGGGCGAACGAGATTATGTGCGATGAAACAGCCTGCCTCGTGTCCGGGGCCGAGCGGTCCCCTCGCCGGGAAAAGCTCCACCGGGAGTGCCCATTCGGTATAATCACCAAGCGTCACCCAGTCGCCCATCCGGGTCGAGACGATGCCCAGCATATGCCTAAGATCCCAGAACAGGGCGGCAGCTTCGGAGGAAAGGCTCTCCTGCAGCGGAGCGGCCAGCATCCATTCTGCGAGAACAGCCTGAAGCTCCCCGTGATTGCCGAGGATCGACCTGCCGCGCTTCGTGAGCAAGGCCCTGCCTTTGTAGTGGCGGATGATACGAAGGTCCTGCAGCGCCCAATGCAGGATGGAGAGCGGGGGAAAATCCGGTTCGTTCAGAACCTTATTCACCGAATAGAGGATTTCCGGTTCATACCCGGGCCACTGAAATTCATGTGCCGCCCATTCGACACATCTCCTATGAAACGCGCCCATGGATTGCGTCAGCGGAATACCGCCGTTGTTCTCGACATAGTGGAGAAGCTTCATGCCGTTAATAGTGAGGGGGCATCCCATCACGTCGTGCTGCGAAAGAGAGGGCGACAAAAAGACAAAGGGCGAGAGCGTGGATGGCCGAAACATAGAAGTATAATGACCAAATTATTCAACGCCGTCATCTGCCCCTCCACGATTTGATTTCGAACCACTGGCCCGCCGCATCAAACCCAGGCGCCTTGAGCGGGATCAAACCGTTGGCACCCATTCAAATCGGAGATTATTTCTGGCTTCTGGGCGTGACGCTGTCGTCGCTGACAAATGGATCAACGTTCGAATCGCTCCAGCATTTTTTTCAGTTGGGCGTTTTGCAGTTGAAGCTTGCTCGTCAACTGCCCGCGGAGCACCCTGATCTCTTCATCCAAGCTCTTCGCCTTATCGGAGAAGGTTGGTACGGGAGAGGCCGGTGAAACGATTGCAACCGCTTCGGTTCTCTTGGCGCGGCTGCCGTGCTTGCGCGGCGCGCTTTCGGCAGTCTGCCCAAGCTCCGGAGCGCGGTGGGCGGCGGCGATGTCAGTGCCATCGAATGAAGCCAAATCAGCGGCTTTCACTGGCTCGGCGTTTGCAATGTCGGCGGTATCCTGAGCATCACTTCCGATTTCTTCGGACGGCTCAGGCGTTGCGGAAGCCGGATCGGGTTGATTGCGAGGCTGTGCCTTTTCGTCTGATGGTCGATCAGCGGTGTTCAGGCTTTTCTCGGCAGCGGGTTCAGTTGGATCGCCAATTGCCAACATGTCCGGCTTCACGTCGTCGACCGTGACGATTTCTCGCCTCCGCATCAACCGAGCAAGAAATTTCAATGGAGACGCCAACTATTCGACCTCGCGTTCTTTCCCGCATGCAGGCTGCAAGTTCCGGCTTTGGCGACAGCCGTAACTGCCGCCAAATGCATAGCCCGATAGCCACGGAAATGCGGCTGCGACTGGCCGCCTGTTATTATCAATCGAGCTTAAGTCGCTTTCGCAGATCGGCATTCTCAGTGCGGAGTTGTTCGGCTAGCAGCTTGCGCAGTCTTTGGTTTTCCTGTTCCAACTGCAGGAGATCCGCCATCTCATCGCCCGCCGTCATCGGGGCCATCGTTACTGTCTGCGCAGGCCTCGTCGCACGTTTCACGGGCGCGCGCTTGGCACTGCTGACAGCTTCAGCCGACTTGGACTTGCGTCCCCTCTTCTGCCTTCCAGCCGCTACACTTGAAACTACAGCCGGTTCCGCGGCTACCTCGACGAGCACCGTTTCAGGGGCCGCCTTCTTGGCGCGGGGTTTACGCTGCTTCTTTGGCGCAAGTTCGGTTTCGACAACGGCCGGCGCATTCGTATTGGTCATCGTATCGCTTTCGTCGGCCATCATTGTCTCCTTTAAAGCCGATGCAGTTGTCTCCTGCCCGAGCGGCAGTGTCAACAAAGGCCCGGCCTGTTCTGATGCAGGGAAAGGCACTTCGCCGGTAGCTTCGCGCTCCTGCGGGCCGCCCGACAGAAATGGCATTGCCTCTTCCTCTACATCGCGGGCAACAGACTTAAGATCCATATTACCCCAGATGGAGTTGGCCTTGGGATCGGTCTTCCGCCGCCCGGATTTATACTCGACGGCAAAACTGCGTTGGACTTTTTTCATTTCAAGAGGCCTTGGGTGTGTCAACAAGAGTCTCGGCTAGTGCTCAGCATCGCAAATAGCGGTTACCTGGATAGCAGTCTATAGAGACCAACAGCGTATCCGCCCACACATCCGAGTGCAGGATTTCCGTCAACGGATTCCATTAACGGGGCAGAGTAACAATCACGCAGTGGTTGAAGCCGTGCCCTTGATGGGATTGGACCGCTGACCTCGCTTATCAAGCGGCACCACAACGCACACTCAACCGTATCAGCGCCGGTATTCGCGAGGCGCACACAAACAGACTGAACTCAGCGTGTCTCAGCTGCCGGACTTATCACGAATAACGGCGACGTCCAGACACGGGATTGATCGCGCTGCCTTGCGCTAAGGAAAAGCGGATGTTCGCGTCCATCCTGCAATCCGAGTTCGGCAATCGGTATTTCGCCGGAAAGATCGCGCGGCAAGATGTGATCCGTGACGCGCTCCAACAGAAGGCGCAGCTCGACACCGGCAAGATTGATCGAGATGGAGCCCTTTGCGATCAACTCGTTTCCGCTTGCCTCCAATGACACCTCGGGCGCATGGACATGTGGCGGCGGCTGCAACGGATCTCCTATCTTGCTGTAGCCGTGGAGCTTCGCGACGATGGCGATGCGCGCGTCGCGCAGGTCGGAAAGCTTAAGTTCGATTCCATCGACGTCGCCATGGGTTGCCGTCCTGAAGCCGAGCGTGCCGTGCCCAGTGCGCCACACGCTTTGCTCCGGATGGTCGAAACCGACCCCGTGCACATCCAGGAGCGCTGCACCGGTCACAGCCACCTGGCCGCTCCAATAGGCCGCCCGATAGCGATCCTTGATCCGCGCGCCGCCGAAGCGGATTCGCACGCCCTGTTCGCTGAAGCCAGCTTCGGCATGAAGATCGCGTCGCCACACGAGGCGGTCGCCGTCGAAAAGCTGGACCTCCTCCCAGCCGGCATTTCCGAGCAGGCGGTAGGAGAGCGGCTCGTCGGAATCGGCACTGAACACCTCTCCCATGAAATGCGCGCCTTGCGACAGAACGGCGAAACTGCGTTCTCCGGTCGTGGCAAAAGTTCGCCTCGCCCGAAGCGCGCTGCCAACGCCGGAACGGTCGAAACGGTCGGCGAGGACGCCGGTGAGCCCGCCGCGTACACCGAAGGTTCCGGTGGCCGGCGCACCGCCGCCGCAGCGGCCCTGATGCTCGTCGCTGGCCGCGGAAGCGCCGACCCTGTATCCGCGTGCCAACGCTTCGGCGTAAAGCCAATGGAACTGTCCCCAGGCGGAACCGACCTCGATCAGTCGTTCCAGTTCCGGATGGTTCCAGTCCAGAATGCAGCGCCGGCCGCCCACGTGCGGGATCAACAAATGGCCCTCCGGATCATCCTCATAGGCTGCATAGAGCTTGTCCACGGGCCAGATACCAGGGCGGATGGTTCCTGCGGTCGTCTCATTCCATTCGAAAGAGCGAAGGGAGCGCCCCTTCTCGTCGAACGGAAACCGGGGCTTGCCGTCGCGCAGGAAGACGACGTTTCGGTCGCCACCGGCAGCGGAGTTGCCGCACCATTCGGTGCCTGGATAACAGACGAAGCGATCGGGCTCGTTGAGTTCGTGGATGGTCTTGACGGCCGCGTCCCAGTTCGTTTCGGTGATGTTGAAATCGTTGACGGTGTAGCCCACCACGTCAAGTCCGGCGATGTCGCGCCCATAGGTGAGATTGTAGGTGGCATCATTGGTGCCAACGGTGTCGTCGGAATGGACGTGCAGATCCGCATAGAGAGGACGCAAGGCACCCTCTTCGCTCTGCACATAAGCGACGCCCGGGGCGACGCTGGGTACGCCGTTCAGCCATGCTTGCAATTTCCATTCGCCGGCGTCAGCGAAGGAAAGGCCGGCAATCCGCGCGAATGTCCAGCCTTCCGCGGCGAATGCCACTGGCTCCGTTTGTTGCCTGCCATCCGGGGCGACAATGACAAGCGTACCCTGCAGGTCGCGACCGTGGCAGGTGTTTCCCCATATATCGTCGACGCGCACGATAGCGTCGAAGAATTGACTGAGGCCAACCAGCCGCGGGCCGATGACCTGGAGGGCATGCGGCTGGCCGGCGGCGATATCCAGTTTACAGTCGCCGGGCACTTCCGCAAATTTCGAGCTGCCCAGCGGATCGACGAATAGCCGGAAACGGAACGCCTTCTCCACGAACGTCTGTACACGGGTGCCGGCGCCGCCCTGCCGCCGATCGCCCAGGCGGATGACGATCCTGTCGCCGGGATTGAGATAGCCGTCGACGATGTCGATGATGACAGCCTTCTGGAAGGGACGTTCGTGTCCCTTCTGATCGAAGCGCACCTTCAGTGCTTGAACCGTACCCGGGCTTTGCCCCGAAACCAGAGGACCGGCATGGTATTCGGCGGAAACATAGTTGGCGCCCGCCGGGTCTGTTGTCTGGAAGAGCGCCCAGTCGGAATAGAACTTGAAGGCGAGCTTCAGCCACGCGCCGTCTGCGAGACCGACAGCGCCGACCTCATAAACGAGCTCCAATTCGGTCCACTCGCCCGCCGTCAGCGTCTGCCTCTGACAGGTCAGACGGCCGAGGAAGGGCAGAGTATCGAAATGATCGGCAAGACCCGCCGGAGAATGGGCGCTGGCTTGAAACGTCTTGTGCGGCAAAATCTCTGTCATGGGAAACGTCCGTTATTGTCCGCGCCAGCCTTCGTAGCGGCGCTCTATCCGTCGAAACACGAGGCTCTCCATCAGCCACGCGGTAAGTCCTATCAGCGCGATACCGAGAAGCACCTGCGCCGAATTGCCGAGCTGCCCGCCCATGGCGACCATCCAGCCGATACCTTGAGATGCGCCGATCATCTCGGCCGCCACCAGCGCGCGCCATGCCTGGGCAAAACCGATGCGCAATGCGGCAGTGAGGAAAGGAAGAGAGGCGGGAAGATATACGTGGGCCAGCAATTGCAGCCGTCTGGCACCCAGTATGCGCGCTGCACGCACCTCGCCGCCGCTGATGGAAAGCACGCCTTCCTGAATGGTCACGGCCATTGGAAATGCCGAGGCGATGAATATGACGACGGCGATGGAGAGATATCCGAGGCCGAAGAAGATCAGCGACAGCGGCGCCCAGGCGATCGGAGGGATGGCCATGAAAAGTCCGAGCAGCGGCTGGACGAATTCGCGAAACGGCCGCCAAAGTCCGGCGGACACGCCGATGAGCATGGCAGCCACGACAGCCGCGCCGAAGCCGCCGAATTCCCGCAACAAGCTAGCCATGACCTGGCGGCCCAACTCGCCCGACCGGATCCAGCGAAGCCCTTCGGCCGCCACGTCCCATGGCTGTGGCAGCACATAGGCGGGAACGCGGCTTGCCGCGAGGCACCACACGATAAGCAAGAACGGGAGCGCTGCCCAGCGCCAGGACGGTTGCGGAAAACGCAGCCGCGCTGCCAACTTCTTCATCGATCGGATCTCATCGTTGGGCGGCCGCTTTTGCGGCGAAGCTGTCGTCAATGATGTCGTCGACATTCAAGCGCTTATCGAGAAAGCCGAGGACGACCGAGTAGTCGATGAGCCGCTGGATGAAGGCACGGTCGGACGGCTCGATTTCCGCCGACCACCCAAGGCGCTTCCTCGCCTCCGCAACGATCGCTTCCGGCGGAACGATGCTCCCGTCCGCGGCCTTCAGGGGTTCCAGCTTAAAACTCCCGGCGATGATCCGGTCGGCCTCTTCTGGGTGCTCCCGTAGAAAGGCAACGGCCTTCGAATTCGCGCGCAACAGTTTCACGAGATCGTCTGGACGTTCCTTCAGCGTCTTGGCAGGCGCTGCCACGACATACCAGGGATAACCGGGCATAGCGCCGTTCACGTCAAAGACGACACGACCTGCACCGCGGAGCACCGACTGGCTGATGAAGGGCTCCCACAGGAATGCTGCATCGACGACGCCGGTATCAAGGGCGGCGTTCATGTTGCCCACCGGCATTTGCGACAGCGCAAGATCGGTGTCCGGACTGAGGCCGGCGGCCTCTTTCAAGACGTAACCACGCAGCAGCACGTCCATGCCGCTGCCCTTGCTGACGCCGGCAAGCCTCTTGCCTTTGAGGTCGGAAAGCACGTGAATGGGGCCGTCCGCCTTGGCGATCACGGCTGCCTGACCATAGTTGACCTTGGCGATGATCTTCGCGTCGAGACCGCGCGCCGCCCATTGATAGACCGGGGGCGCGCCGATATAGGCCACATCGATTTCGCCTCCGGCCACCGCCTGCTGGATGACCGGACCATCGCCGAAACCCTTGAGCTCGACGTTCAATCCCTCTTCCCGAAAGTAGCCTTTCTCCTCGGCGATCAGGACAGGCGCGTTCGCCATGGCCTGGACCCAGCCAATGCGAAGCGGTCGCTGATCCTCGGCATGGGCAGGCAAAGCCGCTGCAAGTGCGAGAAGAACTGCAGGTAGAATGCGTTTCATCGGATGCTCCCCTTCAGGTAACGCGTTGATTGCTGGTCATGACCTTGGCGATTTCCTCGCTGAGCCGTTCGCGCAGTTGAGCGAAGAGCGGATTGGCTCTCGTGACACGCTGATCGCGAGAACGCGGCAGATCGATCGCCACTTCGGCGGTGATGCCCGCCGGCGGCAGCCCAAGGACGAGAACCCTGTCGGCGAGATAGATCGCTTCGTCGATGTCATGGGTGATGAACAGGACGGTCTTCCCCAAGCTGGACCAGATGCGAAGCAATTCGTCATTAAGGGCTGTGCGCGTCATGGCGTCGAGCGCTGCGAATGGTTCGTCCATCAGCAGAAGACGCGGCTCGAGCGCCAGCGACCGCGCCAGCGCAACCCTTTGACGCTGGCCGCCCGACAATCGGTGAGGCGGCTCATGCGCTTGCTCTTCCAGGCCGACAAGCCGCAGAAAATGCAGGGCGACGTCTCGCTGCTCCTGCGGAGATCCACGGCGATTCATGCGCAGGCCGAAGCGGACGTTTTCCAGGACACTCAGCCAAGGGAAGAGATTTGGCGACTGAAATACATATCCGAGGATCGGATGCTCCGGCACAACAGGCGCGCCGTCTATGGTGATATGCCCCGATTGCGGGCGCAGGAAGCCGGAGAGAAGGTTAAGCAGCGTCGACTTGCCACAACCGGAAGGACCGAGGATCGCCACGAATTCTCCCGGGCGAACTTTCAGCGAAAATCGTTCGAATACGCCGCGTCGACTTTCGGGATAGGCGAAAGCCATGCCGTCCACCGAGAAGGCGGCGCCGGATGAAATCGGTCGTGATGTAGGTAGAGATGCCATGTTGCCCGAGGACGACCCTGGATTGGAGTTGCCCTAATTTTTAATACATTATAATACAGGTTATCAATGTGAAGAGTTCCCCTTGTCCGGCAGCAAAAGGAAACGCTATTCCAAAGCTTTGCTGCTCCTTGGTTTTTTCGACCCAATGGAAAATAGATGAGTCTCATACGCAACAACCCGGTGGCCATGTACCTGCAGATCGCCGATCGCCTTCGTGCCGAGATCACCGAAGGCGCCTACGAGCCCTCTGGTCGGCTCCCGTCGGAATCGCAGATCATGGCACGCTTCATGGTCAGTCGCGTCACCGTCCGGCTGGCACTCGAACAGCTCGATAAGTCTGGTCTGATCGAACGTCGTAAAGGCAAGGGCACTTTCGTGGCCGGCAAGCAGGTGCGCCATCAGATCGACACGCTGCGTAGTTTTCATGAATCGCTCAAAGTCCAAGGCTTCGATGCCACGATGCGGATCGTCGAGTTGACCGCCATTGAAACGCCATCTGCTTTCATCCCGCTGTTCGGAACGACATGCGCACTTCTGGAGCGGCTTCATGTGGTGAATAACGAGCCGATTGCTTTGGGCCGAAGCCTCTTGCCGGCCTTCATGTCGGAGCTAGAGCGAGAGATCGCGGAACAACAACCGACTTATGCACTCCTTAAAGACAAAGCCGGAGCTGACATTGTCTCCGCCGAGATTGCGATCGGGGCGCGTGCTGCCTCACCGCGGATAGCGTCGTTGATCGGAGCGGCGGAAAATACGGTCCTGCTTGTGCTCGAACGAACTTCCTATTTCGAAACCGGCGCCTGCGCCGAAAAGTCTGAATTCTTCATTCGACCGGAGCGCTACCAGTTTGTCCTCGGTAGTCGAATGCCCGAGCGCTGAGTGTTCGAGTAGTCATCTCGAATGGGTTCGGACCGCAGTGCTCACGATTTCAGGTTCGAGATAGATTTTTTTGCGAAACCCTCCATTCATCGAATGAAGAGCAAGCTTAAGTCGCCCCGTCAAGACTACCAGAACTGTCCCGGTTTTTCGACAGCATCTGCTCTCTTTCAGCTCCCCAGTCGCTTCGCAACATTGACCAGTATCCTGTCAGTGCTCTTTGCTCCGACCAAAGAAAATGAAACGCTCCTGCCGGAATGGGCAATTGGAAATGATAGTTGCGGATAAGGCCTGAGAGACACAGAAGCTTGATGCAGGCGGAACGAAATGCGGCGAAACTCTCCGGCCCGGCTTCGCGCCTTGGCGGGCTCGTGGCCGATGTCGGAAGAGATCAGGTTGGGTCGACCAGTTTTTGGGCTGAAGACAGTATGAAAAAGAGAGACTGGACAAGCCGAAGCGCAAAAACATTTCTACGTGTCCAGCAGAAAGGGAACGACCTGTCTTTCTACCGGAGGGTTGTCAGCCTACAACACCCGTAACTGTGGAGTCGCATGAAGCGGCGTGCAGCGCCGAGCAAGTCCAACCAAGCAGTTCCATGAAAGCTTCCATTTCAGATCACATCCTTGCGTCTGCTGGCGCACTTTTTTACCGCGAAGGCATCCGCGCCGTTGGCATCGACCGCATCATCGATGAAACCAAAGTCGCCAAGGCAACGCTTTACCGGCATTTTCCGTCGAAGGATCATCTCGTCGCGGCCTATCTTAAGGATCGCCATGAGCGGGTAATCCGCTCTCTGGAAGCCGTCCTCGACGCCGCACCACGTCCGCGCGATCAGCTCAACCTGATCTTCGAAGGGCTGCATGAGAAGGCTGATAGCCCTGAATTTCGCGGGTGCGCATTCGCCCTTGCGGTTGCCGAGCACGGCGATTCAGAACGCGTCGTTGCTGTCGCGCGCAACCACAAAGCAACGGTGAGCCATATATTTGCCGCGCTCATGACGAGAGCAGGCGTAGAAGCAAGTCAGCCGGCCGCTCATCTTTCCCTTCTCTACGAAGGAGCGCTGGCGACAGTCGCCGTCGGCCGCGATCCCCAGGCTGTGCTAACCGCCAGAGACTGCGCCCTTTTCGTATTCGACGCCGCAGTTCCCTCGTTCAAAAATGCTGAAAAGGCAGAGCATGACAAAGGCAATTGACTACTTCTTCGGCATCGGTTCGCCCTGGTCCTTCATCGGTCTCGATGCCTTTACAGATCTTACACGAGCGCACGGGGCGCTGATCCGCCCGCACGTCATCTCGGTAATCGAGGACAATGGCGGCATCTATTCCCGCAACAGGCCCGAGGCCCGACGCGCCTATTGGACGACAGACCTGAAGCGCTGGGCAGCATTGCGCGGCAAGACGCTCAATTTCGAAAATCGCGGCGCCCTTTCCGATCCGACTCCCGCCGGCTTCCTGGTCATGGCCGCCATCGAAGATGGTTTGGACTGGATAGCGCTGACCCGCGCGCTTCAGGCAGCCTTCTGGACGAGTGGCAATGATATTGGCCGAAGCGAAGTCCGCCAGGCGATAGCCGAGAAGGCAGGCTTCGATGGAGCAAAGCTCGAAGAACGCGCCCAGTCGGAGGCGATACACTCAATTTGGACATCCAACATCACAGTGGCCAAGAGCGCCGGAATCTTCGGTCTTCCGACGTTCCGCTACGAGGATGAGCTCTATTGGGGGCAGGATAGCCTGCCATTCCTGGAGCGCCACCTGAATGGCGAAAAGATCGCCGCCTGAGATCTGCCAGAACCAGTGCCGGCACGCCTGCCACCACGTCGACGGTGGTTGGCAATCTCTATCGGCACGGCTGTCGGCGATAGAGGGAAACGAGCAATGAACGTCCTGCCAGTCGAGCTATCCAACCAGCTGAGTGCCAGATTCGGCGAACGTTTCTCGATCTCGCAGACGCTGCGGGAACAGCACGGCCGTGGTGAATCCCATCATGCGCCAGCGATCCCGGATGCCGTCATATTCGCACGGAGCACCGACGACGTCGCCGAAGCCGTCCGGCTCTGTGCCGCGGCAGGCGTACCGGTGATCGCTTTCGGGGCGGGAACCTCGCTCGAGGGGCATCTGACCGCGGTGCGCGGCGGCGTGTCGATCGATCTTTCGCGGATGTCGCAGATCATTCGCGTCAGCGCCGAGGATCTCGACTGCACCGTCCAGGCCGGCGTCACCCGCGAACAGCTCAATGCCCATCTTCGCGACCAGGGCCTGTTCTTCCCGATCGATCCGGGTGCCAACGCTTCGATTGGCGGCATGGCGGCGACGCGGGCGTCGGGCACCAATGCCGTGCGCTATGGCACCATGCGCGAGAACGTGCTGTCGCTCAGCGTCGTGCTACCAAGCGGCCAGATCATTCGAACCGGCGGACGCGCGCGCAAGTCGTCCGCTGGATATGACCTCACCCGCCTCTTTGTCGGCTCTGAAGGCACGCTCGGCATCATTACTGAAGTAACCTTGCGGCTCCAGGGCGTCCCGGAAACTATTTCGGCGGCCCTCTGCTCGTTCGAAAGCGTCGAGCAGGCAGTCAACGCGGCGATCGCGATCGTGCAGCTCGCCATCCCAGTCGCGCGGATGGAGTTGATGGATCGTGGCCTCATTGCTGCGGCCAATGCCTATTCCGGTCTCTCGCTCAAGATCGAGGACACCCTCGCCTTCGAGTTCCACGGATCGCCCGCCTCGGTCCAGGAGCAGATCGAGCGGGTTGCGGAAATCGTCAAGGATCACGGCGGTAAGGATTTCGAATGGGCCAATGCGCCGGAAGAGCGAAATCGCCTGTGGAAGGCCCGCCATAACGCCTTCTACGCAGTCGTATCGCAAAGGCATAATGCCAAGGGCTGGTCATCTGACGTCTGCGTTCCGGTATCGGAACTCAGCGGCTGCATTCTTAAGACCCGCGCACTGCTGCAGGACTGCAGTGTTCCGGCTGCCATTCTCGGCCATGTCGGCGACGGCAACTATCATGTGGTCTTCGCCGTGGATCCCGAGAACAAGGCGGAACTCGCCGAGGTCGCGGCCATCAACAAGGCGATGGTCGAACACGCAATCTCCGTCGGCGGCACGTCGACCGGGGAACATGGCGTCGGCACCGGCAAGATCGGCTATCTGCGTCAGGAACACGGAGACGCCGTCGAGCTGATGGCCCTGCTGAAGCACGCCATCGATCCCCAAGGCATCATGAACCCCGGCAAGATCCTGCCGGTGTGAGAATTGCCGATGTTTCCACACTTGTTCACGGGAGACGGCGCGATGGACGGGTTCAAACCCCACAGCTCTCATTGGGGCGCATTCTACGGACGACACCAGGGCGGCGAGCTCGAAATCCATCCGCACCCCGCCGATCCGCATCCATCTCCTTTGCTCGGCAATCTGCCCGCAATCGCCCACAGCTCCGCCCGCATCCGGCGACCGGCCATCAGGCGCAGCTGGCTTGAAGGCAAGCCGAACAACGCGGAGAAGCGCGGAAGCGACGGCTATGTCGAGGTCAGCTGGCGGGAAGCGCTCGATCTGGTCGCCAACGAGCTTCGCCGTGTTCACGTCGAAGCCGGACCGCAGGCAATCTTCGGCGGCTCGTACGGCTGGTCAAGCGCTGGACGGTTTCATCACGCGCAAAGCCAAATCCATCGCTTCCTCAACGTCCTTGGCGGATATGTCAGATCGGTCAATACCTACAGTTCGGGCGCGGCGATGGTCATCATTCCGCATGTGCTCGGCCCTTACGACAGCTTCGACCGAAAGAGCGTCACCTGGGCGGCGATCGAGCGCAGCAGCGAGCTGATCGTTGCCTTCGGCGGCATGGCGGTCAAGAACACCGACGTCCATGGCGGCGGCAACAGCAAGCATGTCGTGCGCCCTGCGTTGAGCGGCGCTCGTGCGCGCGGCGCGCGATTCGTCCTCATCAGCCCGCTCAAGGATGACATTGCCGCCGACCTGGATGCGGAATGGCTGCCGGTCATCCCCGGAACCGACGTCGCGCTCATGCTCGCGATCGCCTTCGTCCTCGTCAGCGAGGAACGGCACGACCGGGAGTTTCTCGACCGCTATACGACAGGCTATCCACGCTTCGAGGCTTATCTGCTGGGACGCGAGGATGGCATTGAAAAGAGCCCGCAATGGGCAGCCGGCATCTGCGGTATTGCGACCCAGACGATCGTGGATCTGGCACGGCGCATGGCGAATGCCCGGACGTTGATCACCGTCAGCCATTCCCTGCAGCGCGCGGACTACGGCGAACAGCCGGTCTGGATGGGGATCGTGCTGGCGGCCCTGCTCGGCCAGATCGGGCTCGATGGCAGCGGCTTTTCCTATTCGCTCGGCGCGCTCGGCAACATCGGCAAAAGCCAGCTCGCCGTCCCCCTGCCAACGCTCAAGCAATTCCACAATCCGGTGCCGGATTTCATTCCCGTCGCACGGATCTCAGATATGCTGCTCAACCCGGGCGAACCGTTCCACTACAATGGCCAGGCTCTGCGCTATCCCCACATCCGCGTCGTCTACTGGGCGGGCGGCAACCCGTTCCATCACCATCAGGATCTCAACAGACTTCGCCAGGCGTTTAAGAAGCCGGAGACGATCATCGTGCACGAAACGGCGTGGACGTCCTCGGCGCGGCACGCCGATATCGTCCTGCCCGCGACTACGACCCTCGAACGCGATGACATCGGTGCGGCAGACCGCGATCCGATGATGATCGCAATGAAAAAGCTGATTGAGCCGGTCGGCGAAGCACGCGACGACTACGAGATATTCGCGGATATCGCAGAGCGCCTCGGCAAGCGAGAAGAATTCACCGAAAACCGGTCAAGCCACGAGTGGCTTGGTTTCCTCTTCGAGACCACACGCGCAGCACTCGCCGCCGGCGGTCATCCGGCGCCGGGTTTCGAGACATTCTGGGAGAAAGGCGAACAGCCGCTGCCGGTAAAACCGGATGATGGTGGACCTGCGCGCGCTTTCCGGGCCGATCCGGAGACCAATCCCCTGCCGACGCCATCGGGCAAGATCGAAATCTTCTCTGAAGCGATAGAGAGCTTTGGTTATCACGATTGCCGCGGCCATCCGCGCTGGTATCAGCCGGGCCCGCAGGCAAAGGCGGCGGAAAGCCAGTACCCCCTTTATCTCGTCTGCAATCAGCCCTATTCGCGCCTTCACAGCCAGCTGGACTATGGTGACTTCAGCCGTTCAACCAAGATCGCGGGCCGGGAACCGGTGCGCATCAACTCGGCCGATGCGGCAGAGCGCGGAATTTCGGACCGCGATATCGTCCGGCTCTTCAACGCCCGCGGCAGTTGCCTGGCGGCTGCGGTCATCAGTGCCGATGTGAGGCCGGGCGTCATGCAGCTTGCCACCGGTGCGTGGTTCGAGCCTGACGATGCGGATGCTCAGATGGCCATGTGCATTCATGGCAATCCGAATATTCTCACCCGCGATGCCGGTACATCGCAGCTTGCCCAAGGCTCGACGGGACAGCTGACGAAGGTCGATGTCGAGCGCTTCACCGGCGAACTGCCGCCCGTACGCATTCTCGACGGTATGACATTCATCACCGGGTAAACCGGCAGCGTGCATCCCCCTGCTGCACGATCAGCTGCCGGAAATCCTGATCCTCGCGCTTCAGACCACCTGACAAAATAATCTACAAATTTGATAGAAAAAGAACAACCAGTCTTTCTCGAAATCGATCCGCTCACATAGGCTCCTGTTCGTAATCAGCTCGGCAACCAAACAGGACCGCTTCATGAACGACCGTTCTTCTCACCTTCATCTCTCCCGGCGTCGTCTGCTGACCGCCACCTCTGCATTGGCATTTGCCGCTCTGGTCGCAACAGCGGGCGTAACCCCGGCATTGGCTGAAGACGGTGCGCATGATGGCGGAGATGTCATCTTTCTGATCGACTCTCTCGGCGACACCTGGATCCCCAACAACAGTGCGATTTCCAGCTTTCAGGGACATATCTGGGGCCATGTGACCGATAAGCTCCTCTATGTCGATGCCGACGGCAAGGTCAGCCCGTGGATCGCCGAACGCTGGGAGCAGAACGACAACGCAACCGAGTTCACCCTGCATCTGAAGAGCGGTGTGACCTTTTCCGACGGTAGCCCGCTTGACGCATCAGCCGTCGTCGCCAATCTCGACATCTGGTATGCCGGCCGCAAGAATGAGGGCGTTAACCCGATAGGCTTGTTCCCCAAGACCTATGATCATGCCGAAGCCGTCGATGCGACCACGGTGAAGGTCTTCTTCAAGAAGCCGACCCTGGGCTTCATCCCGACGCTCGGCTACCACGGCTCGATCCTCGTTTCCCCGAAGACCATCGCCTCGCCGGCGAGCGCCCAGGCGGATCTCAGCAAAACTTCCGGCAGCGGCCCTTACGTCGTCGAGTCATGGAAGGAAGGCGATTACGTCAAGCTCACCAAGCGCAAAGATTACAACTGGGGGCCTGCGGCGGTCGGCCAGACCGGCCCCGCCCATCTCGACACGATCACCTACAAGCTCGTGTCGGAACCGTCGCTACGCGTCGCAGCAGTCCAGTCCGGCCAGGCCGACGTTGCCTATAACGCATCGCCTCAGGAGCTGGAGTCCCTCAAATCGGAAGGCCTCACGGTGGCGACGCCGCGCTATCTCGGCTTCGTCAACGGCTGGGCAATCAACACCAAACTTGTACCCTATGACGACGTGAGGGTTCGCCAGGCGCTTCAGGCGGGCATCAATCGCCAGGAGATCGTCGACACCGTCTATACGCCCGACTGGAAACTCGCGACGTCGTTCATTCAGAGCAACGTTCCGGGCGCGAGCGACCAGAGCGCGCTCCTCGCCTACAATCCTGAAAAGGCAGAGAAGCTTCTCGACGAAGCAGGCTGGAAAAAGGGGCCCGACGGCATCCGCGTCAAGGATGGCAAGCCGCTGTCGCTGACGCTGAACTCGAACCCCTATCTCGCGACGTCAAAATCGATCGACGAACTGATTTCCCAGCAGCTCGGCAAGATCGGCTGGAAGGTCGATATCCGCGCCTACGACGTCGTCACCTTCGGCCAGAAGGTAAAGTATGGCGGCGCCGGAGTACCGGCATATGAAGTGACGCGCTCCTTCATCGACGCCGGCACGGTCGCCAGCATCCTGACGAATGCCAACAATGGCGAGAACTGGTTTGCGCTCGACGAAAGCGACAAGACCCTCAATGATCTGCGCGACAAGATCGCCGGCGCCGGCTCCATCGAAGCCCGCAAGCCGCTTCTCGACGAATTGCAGAAATACGTCCTCGACCAGGGCTATTTCATCCCGCGAACGCAGATCGTCCAGCGCATCTACGTGCAGTCGCCGAAGCTCAAGGGCGAAGTCTACAACGGCGTCGCCTATGCCAGCTACTACACCGCCACGAAGAGCGAATAGCCCGGCGTTCAACGAGAGAAGGTGATAGGCATGAGCAAAGCCTACTTCAAGTACGCAGGAAGGCGGCTCTTGCAGGCGATCGTCGTGATCCTGCTGTCGTATGTCTTCACCTTTGTCGTTGTCAGCATCCTGCCTGGCGATCCGATCACCAATGTCTTGAACAATCCCCAGAACGGCTTCACGCCGGATGAGATTAAAGAAATCATCGCTGCGCAGGGCCTGGATCAACCAGTTCCCGTGCAGCTTTGGAACGCCTTTTCCGGCTTCGTCACCGGCGATCTCGGCCTGTCGATGCGGACCAACCGGCCGGTGGCAACTCTGATCGCCGAGGTTCTGCCTTCGACGCTGGTGCTTGCCTCGGCGGGCCTCGCGGTTGCGCTTTTCCTGGCGGCAATCATCGCCTATGGCACGCAATTTCTGCCGCGGCGGCTTGGCCAGGGCCTGCTGCGCGGCTTCCCGTCGCTGTTCCTTTCGGTTCCGAACTTCGTGATCGGCCTGGTGCTGATCCACCTCTTCGGCTTCCAGCTCGGCGTCTTTCGCGTCATCGAGCCCGATAGCTTCTGGGCGACGCTTTTCGCAGCGATTGCCCTCGGCATCCCGATCTCCGCACAGATCGCCGAAGTCTTGATTGCCAATCTCGACCACGAGTCAGGTCAGGATTATGCCGCCGTCGCCCGCGGACGCGGGCTCGGCCAGATGCGTCTTTTCGTCATGCATCTGCTGAAGCCGTCATCGCTTCCCGTCATCACCGTCGTCGCTTTGACGATCGGCGAATTGCTCGGAGGATCGCTGATCACCGAGACGGTGTTCGGACGCAACGGGCTTGGCAGTCTGGTGCAGCGGTCGGTCAGCACGCAGGACCTGCCGGTGCTGCAAGCGGTCGTTTCGCTCGCCGCGGTGGTCTTTGTGGTCGTCAACCTGATCGCCGATCTCACCTACCCGCTACTTGATCCGCGGGTAAAACTTCTCGGCACGCACCAGCGTCGCCCGACAACCGCTGACGACAGCTCTCCCCCCATCTCCAAGGCGGTGACCCCATGACGCTTGCCTCTGTTTCCTCCAACCCCCGGGCGACGGCGATCGGCCGTCCGACGGGCTTGCGCGTGCCCCCCGTCGTCATTCTGTCGTTCCTGGTCGTAGTTCTGGCGATCGCGTGGTCTTTGGCGCCCAGCCTGTTCACGAGCTACGATCCAGTGAACGGGACCCCCGCCCAGAAGCTGCTTGGCCCAAGTCCGGCGCACTGGTTCGGGACTGATCATCTCGGCCGTGACCTCTATGCCCGGATCGTCTATGGCACAGCTTCATCCGTGACCAGCGCGCTGATCGCGGTCGTGATCGGCGTTGTCGCCGGCGGAATTATCGGACTGCTGGCCGGCTTCTTCGGCGGCTGGGTGGACACGGTCTTCGCCCGCCTCGTCGATGTCCTGCTGGCAATCCCCAAATTCCTGCTGGCGGTCATCGTCGTCACCGCGATCGGTTTCGACACGACCAATGCGGCAATCGCGACGGGTGTTTCCGCCGTCGCTCTTTTTGCCCGGATGATGCGCTCCGAAGTCATCAAGACGAGGCAGGCAACGTTCGTCGAATCGTCCTTCCTTCTCGGCGGCTCCCGCTGGCACATCCTGTGGCGCCATGTGCTTCCGAATGCCTCGCGATCGGTGCTGCCGCTTGCCGTGCTTCAGTTCGGCGATTCCATTCTGGTGATCGCCAGCCTCGCCTTCCTTGGCTACGGGGACCCGCCGCCCGCCTCCGACTGGGGTCTGCTGATCTCGACCGGCAAGGATTATCTGAAGTGGCCCTGGCTGGTTTACGCCCCGGCCCTCGTCACGATCGCAACCGTTCTCTCTGTAAACAGGATCAGCCGATGGCTCCGCAAGACAGACTGACCACGCTTTTGACTCGGCCATCGGCCCCACTGCTGCGGGTTGAAAGCCTGTCGGTGTCTTATGGCAATAGTCGGGTTGTCACTGACGTCGGCTTCGAGCTTGGACGCGGCAAAGGCCTCGCGCTGATCGGCGAATCCGGATCGGGCAAATCGACCATCGCCCGCGCCGTCTTGCGGCTGCTTCCAAGTACGGGACACGCCACCGGCCGCGTCGAATTCGATGGCCAGGAGCTTCTGGGGCTGCCTGAGCGCCGCTTCCGCCCCTTCAGGGGACGCAGGATCGGCTTCGTGCCGCAGGACCCCGGCAATTCTCTGAATCCAGTCCGTACGATCGGCGCGCAGGCAATGGAAGCTGCGGCACTTCTGGACGAGCCGAGGGCACTACACAAGGCGCTCGTTCTGGAGACATTCGCTCAGGTCGGGCTCGACAATCGGCAGCGTGTCTACGACTCCTATCCGCATCAGCTCTCCGGCGGCATGCTCCAGCGCGTGCTCATCGGTCTGGCCGTTCTGCCGCGACCCTCGCTGTTGGTCGCAGACGAGCCGACCTCCGCGCTCGATGTAACGATCCAGAAGCGTATTCTCGACCTGTTGTCGAAGTTGCGGGAGGAACTGCAGATCAGCCTCCTCCTGATCACCCATGACCTGGCGATCGCAGCCGAGCGCGCGGATTCCATTGTGGTCCTCAAGGACGGCGCCATCCAGGAAGCCGGAAACACCGCTACGGTATTCTCCGCTCCTTCCTCGTCCTACGCCAGAAAGCTCCATGACGATGTGCCGGCGCTCAACCCGGACCGATACCGTCCGTTGCGAGAGCCCGGTTTCCGGCGCCTTGTCGCGAGGCACGAAAAAACACCGAAGATCGAAGTCAGCGGCGTAACGAAGAGCTTCACCGTCGACGGTAAGCTGCTGACCGCCGTTAACGACGTCTCATTCGAGGTTCAGGCGGGAACGACGCATGCGCTGGTCGGGGAATCTGGATCCGGGAAAACGACGGCAATCCGGCTTTTGCTCGGGCTGGAACAGCCCGATACCGGAAAGATCGCCGTTGGCGGCGAACAGGTCAACGGCCGATCCCCCGAGCAGCTTCGTTCCATCTGGCGGCACCTGCAGCTTGTCTATCAGAACCCGTTCACGTCCCTCGACCCGACCTGGACCGCCGAGAAAATTGTGCGCGAGCCTCTGGACCGCTTCAAAATAGGGTCTCACCAGGAACGGGCACTCGCGGTGCGCGAGGCATTCGCAGATGTGGGGCTTAGCGAGCATCTCTTGTTTCGAAAGCCCGCCGCCTTGTCGGGCGGCCAGCGCCAGCGCGTTGCCATCGCCCGGTCACTTGTCCTGAAACCCGATGTGATCGTGCTTGACGAGCCTACCTCGGCCCTCGACGTCAGCGTTCAGGCCGATATCGTTGAAGTGCTGCTGTCGCTGCAGGTCAAGCTCGGCCTCACCTATATCTTCGTGTCGCATGATCTGGCGCTGGTGCGCCAGCTTGCTCACACGGTCTCGGTCATGCAGGGCGGCCGCATCGTCGAGCACGGTAGTGTCGGAGAGATCTTCGACACGCCCCGCCAGCCCTATACCCGGTCTTTGCTGGAATCGATCCCGTCAGGGGCCACGCGTTTTGTGCGAAGCCAGCCCCTGCAGCAGCGACAGATCTTCAATGAGGAAAAGATCGCATGAGCGTCATTGCCCCCGCCCCAGCGCCGTCAGCGTCATTCCGTCCGAAGAAGCGGCTCGGGTTCAACACGCGCGTCTCGTTCAAAGATGAATCCGGCCCCGCCCATGGTTTGCGGGAGGGAATCGAGCTCTTCAAGGCGGCCGAACGCCTGGGCTATCAGTCAGGCTGGGCCTATCAGCGGCATTTCGATCACTATCTATCCTCGCCGCTTCCCTTCTTCGCCGCGACAGGTCAGCATACCAGCCATATCGTCCTGGGTTCGGCAGTCATCCCGATGCGTTATCAGGACCCTATCCTGCTGGCGGAAGCAGCAGGCACCACCGACCTCCTCATTGGCGGCCGATTGGAACTGGCGATCTCGACCGGCGCCAACGCCGCCTTCGATGCCGTCTTCGGCACGGTCGACACCGACGCTAGGACAGAAGCCAAGCGCCGTCAGGCGCGCTTTCTGTCCGCGATCTCCGGCGAGGTTCTGCACACCGTCGCGGAATCCGGCCAAGGGGCCGCAGAAGGCAGCCAACTGAAGGTAACGCCGCACAGTCCGACGCTTCGCGCACGCATCCGTCAAGGTTCCGCCAGCCTCGGGTCCGCGATACAGGCTGCCGAACTCGGCATCGGCCTGATCGCTGGAACCGTACAGCACGACCACGCCGAGGGTGAAAGCTTCGGAAGTTACCAGGCCCATTGCATCGAGGCCTTCCGCGCCAACTGGCGGAAGCGGTGGACAAGCGAGCCGCCGCCCGTCGCCGTGGCGGCTTCGGTCCTGGTCGGCACGACGCCGGAGCTGCGGGAAAAATACGCAGCCTATGATATCGAGCGCCGTACTCAGGGTATCGCCGCATCGCGGCCGAAAGGCGCTCTTGAACCCAGCTCGCGGACCAATCAACCGCCGGGGAGCCAGATCTCACCGGTCTTCCACGGCACACCGAATCAGGTGATCGAGGCCGTGCTTGCCGATCCCGGGCTCGCTGCGGCCGACGAGATCGTTCTCTTCCTGCCGCCGGCCTTCGGCCTCGCCGAGAACATCCAGCTGTTGACCGACCTCGCCGAGACCATCGCCCCCAGCCTTGGCTGGTCGCCGGGCTGGTAGAACCTACATTGGATCTCAAACAACGGCAGCCACGGATTAGAGATATTTTTCTATAGTTTCAGTAGAAATAGAAAGACCTGTCTTCCTCGCCGTATGCCTGCCGGCTAACCTTCGACCACCATCGACAATCAGAGGAGCTCCCATGTCCGCGGAATTCATCAGCGTCAGCTTTCCCAACGCCTCGAACGACCTCAATCCCATCCCGGACGCTCCGGTCGATGCACGCTATCTCGAACGCTACGCGCGCGCCCTCGACGACTATGGCTTCAACTATACGCTGATCCCGTACTCGTCTTCCTCCTTCGACCCCTTCACTATTGGCGCCACGGTCCTCGCACACACGAAGAACCTCAAGATCATCGTTGCTCTGCGGCCCAATACCGTCTACCCGACGGTTGCGGCCAAATCACTTGCCACCCTCGATCAGCTGAGCGGCGGCCGCGTCGTTGTCCACTTTATTGCCGGCGGCAGCGATGACGAACAGGCGCGCGAGGGCGATTTCCTCGACAAGGAACAGCGCTACGAGCGCCAGGAAGAATATATCCGTATCCTGCGCCTTGCCTGGACGTCGACTGAGCCCTTCGATTTCGATGGCAAATATTATCAGTTCAAGCAGTTTCGCAGTGCAGTGCGCCCCACAAATGGCACCATCCCGATCTCGGTCGGCGGGTCGTCGGATGCCGCCTACCGGATCGGCGGCTCGCTTGGCGACATCTTCGGGCTTTGGGGCGAGCCGCTGGCGGAAACCAAGCAGCAGATCGAACGTATCTATGCCGAAGCCGCAAAGGCAGGCAGGACGGATCGGCCGCGGATCTGGGTGACCTTCCGCCCGATCGTTGCCGAGACCGACGAGCTGGCATGGGAAAAGGCTCACCGGACCCTCGATCGATTGAAGGGGAACCGGGAAAAGGGCCTTCATCGCGCGCCGCCATCGGCCCCTCGTCCCGCCAATGTCGGATCGCAGCGGCTCCTCGATATTGCCGCCCGCGGTGACGTCCATGATCGCGCCCTGTGGTATCCGACGGTCACGGCGACCAATGCTTCCGGCGCCACGACCGCACTGGTCGGATCGCCCCGAACGATTGCCGATTCAATCCTCGACTACATCGATCTCGGCGCGGATCTGATCTCAATCCGCGGCTACGACAATTTCAACGATGCCGTCGATTACGGACGCTATATCCTGCCGCTGGTGCGCGAGGGCATACGCGAGCGGGAAGAAGTAAAGAAGCAGGCCGCAGCCTGATGATCGAGCGTGACACGGCTTTCGATCCGAGCGTTATAAGAGCGGCGACGCGCGCTCTTGCGGAGGCGGCGCCCGCGGCGGACCGGACCGGGGACTTCCCATGGGCAGGCATCCGCGCCGTCCATCAGAGCGGCTTGCTCGAAAGTACCGTCGCGGTGAGGTACGGCGGCGCCGGCGCAACCCTCCGCGAGGCTGCGACGATCCTTGCAGCGCTCGGGCGGGGTGATCCGTCGGTCGCGCTGATTAGCGCTATGACGATCTTCAACCACCTCGGCCAGGCAACCAAAAACCATTGGCCGGAGGACCTCTACAGAAGCCTGCTTGCTCAGGCCAAGCAGCATCCGCTGCTGCTCAATGCCGCGCGTGTCGAACCGGAACTCGGCTCGCCCGCCCGTGGTGGCCTGCCGGCGACGGTTGCCCGTCGTACTGCATTCGGCTGGTCGATCACCGGGCGCAAGCGGTTCGTCACCGGCGCACACGGTCTGACCCATTTCCTGGTCTGGGCACACACGGATGAAACACCCGCCCGGGTCGGAACATTCGTCGTTCCGAACAAGCTTCCAGGCATTCACGTCATCGAGAACTGGAACAGCCTTGGCATGCGCGCCTCAGGCTCTCACGATGTGGAATACAGTGACGTGGAAATCCCGCTGGAAAATGTCATCGATCTCGTCGATCCCTCCGTCGCCCAGCAGGACAATCGCGCCCATGCGGCAATCACCCTCGCCCTGACCGCGCTCTATCTCGGTGTGGCCGAGGCGGCACAGGAAGCGTTCATCCGCTTTGCTCACGAGCGTGTTCCGACCAACCTCGGCCATCCGATTGCCCGCACCGAGCGCTTCGTGACGCTTTCTGGCGAAATCGACATTCTCGTCTCAGGGGCACGGCAAATCATTTTCGATGCTCTGCAAGACAAGCAAGCCGATGCAGAAAAGCACATTCGGGCCCGGCTGCTTGCCGGGAGGCAACTGCGCGACGCGGTTCAGATCGCCGTGCGCGGCATCGGCAATCCCGGCCTTGGAAGCGACCTGGGGCTTGAACGCCATTTCCGCGATATTCAGTCGGTGCTCGTCCACGCGCCGCAGGAGGATACATCCATTTCCATCCTCGGGCGTGCGGCCTTCGAAAGATGGGAGAACGAGAGTGACTCGGCGCCGGCCAGCCCGGTCAGCCTCACCGTTTTGAGAACTGCCTGAACATGACACGCTACATCATTATCGGTGCCGGCGCAGTCGGCGCCAGCCTTGCCGCCGAGTTCGAAACCCATGGCATTCCCTACGTCTTGGTGGGACGCGGTGCTCAGATCGCTCATATCGCCGACCATGGTCTTTCCTACCGCCGGCCGTCTGAAAACAGAGTTGTGCGGCTCAACGCCGTTGACACGACCACACCACCGGCGCTTCGGCGCGGCGATATTCTCGTCCTTGCGGTCAAGGCGCAGGATGTCGAGGCAGCCACGGAGTTCTGGGCGTGGCGGGACGTCGAGGGTTCAGGCTTCGCGTCGGAATTGCCGCTCGTCACGCTGCAGAACGGCTTGGCGGCAGAGGATATTGCGCTGCGGCGGTTCGATCGCGTCTATGCGGCCAGTATTCGCATTCCTGCGCGCTATACGGTCACCGGCGAGGTCGTCGTCGGCGGCGAGCCGAATGTCGGTATCGTAGCGCTCGGATGTTATCCTCAAGGGCTCGACGCTACTGCCCTGTCGATCGTCTCGGATCTGTCGAGGGCCGGTTATCTTGCCGAAGCACGGCCGGACATCCGCCGATGGAAGGCTGCAAAGCTCGAGCATAATGTGACGAATGCCGTCGAGCTTTTTGCCGGGGCCCCCGAGCTCCGTTCGAAGGCCGCAGCAGCTCTGGCGACAGAGGCACGCGCCGTCCTCGTGGCCGCCGGTCATGATCCAGCGGCGCCTTCGGAGTGGACGATCGATATTTCGTCCTGGCGTGTCGCGCCAGAAAGCGGAATAGAGCCCGGCCAGCAGTCAACCTGGCAAAGCTTTACCCGCGGCAGCTCAAGCGAGGTCGATTATTTAAACGGGGAGATCGTCAGGCTCGGACGTATCCACGGTGTCGCGGCGCCGTTCAATGCAGCCTTTCAGCAGGCTGCAGCAAGGCTCGCGCTCGACGGTCGGCAACCGGGCACGCGGGCGATTGCGGAGGTCTACGGCGAGGCTGCAGACAAGTTCGGGTTCTAGCCTTCCCTGCTCATCCAGCACTGCGATAGAAAGGAAAAATCAATGGGAAATCCACGGATCGTCGGGATAGCCGGGAGCTTCAACCGACCCTCGAAAACGGTGGCGCTCGTGCGTTACGTCGCCGGACTCGTGAGCGACCGCTATGGCTTTGAAAGTGCCATCTACGACATGCTCGACGTCGGACCATCGCTCGGCACCGCCCTTTGGCGCAAGCAGCTCGATGACAAGGCTCAACATGTCCTCCAGGAGATCGTCGATGCCGATATCCTGGTCGTCGGCGCACCGACCTATAAAGGCTCCTATCCTGGTCTCTTCAAGCATTTGATCGATCTCATCGACCCCCATGAACTGAAGTCGAAGCCGATCCTCATTACCGCGACAGGAGGTGGCGACCGCCACGCGCTGATGGTGGAGCATCAGCTTCGTCCCCTGTTCGGATTCTTCATGGCGCACACACTGCCAACTGCTGTCTATGCGTCGGACCGTGATTTTGTTGACTACACCATCTCGTCGGATCAGCTCGGCAAGCGCATTGATGAAGCGGTCGGGGAAGTTGGCGCATTCTTTCCCACGACAGCGGCCACACGTGCGGCAGCCGAGTAAAGCGTCCGTCGAGATCATTGATGAATTCCCCAAGCGTCAGAAGGATCTTGTCGACCATCTCGCGCCGGCGATCCCGCGGCGTCGCGTCATGCAAAACATCGGCGGGCAGCGCGTCTTCGATATCGCTATCGGCCATGTCGCCCACCGCATGAAGGAGCAGCCGCCTTCGGCGCGGGCCGATCCCGTTCCATGAGCCGTGTTGCATGGGTCGGGTGGTGGTTGTATTGAGGTCGGGATATCGCTTCCAGGAATGCCCGTATGCCTCACAAGTTCAACTCCGCCCGGCGGCACAAGATTGCCAGGCAGAAACATCGGGTCGTGAATTGGGCAGAGTACAATGAAAGCTTGCGGCGACGTGGCGATTTGACGGTCTGGCTGAGCGACGATGCGCGAAACCTTTGGTCGGCGTCCCGGCGCCTTTCGCGCGGTGGACAGCGGAAATATTCGGATCTGGCGATCACATTGTGTCTGACCTTGCGCGTCGTCTACGGGTTGCCTCTTCGTCAAACCCAAGGCCTGATACGCAGCGTGGCGAGACTGATGGGCCTTGATGTAGCGGTGCCTGATTTTTCGACCCTGTCGCGCCGGAGCAAGGGGTTAGCGTTGCCGCCGGCAGAGCATCGATCAGGAAATCAGGGGCCGGTTCATCTGGTCGTCGACAGCACCGGTTTGAAGATTGTCGGAGCGGGAGAGTGGCTGCAGACAAAGCATTGCGCCAAGGCTAAACACAAGCGGTGGCGCAAACTGCACCTCGGGCTTGATCTCGTCAGCAGCGAGATTATCTGCTCCGATCTGACCACGGATGAGATCGGTGATCCGACCGCCTTGCCTGACCTTCTCGATCAGATCGACAGCTGCGTCGCACGGTTCATTGCCGATGGTGCCTATGATGGCGTACAGACGCGTAATCTGTTGGCGGCACGGCTCGCTGATAACCCGGATGTCATCATTCCGCCGCCTAAGAACGCGGTCGCTAATTCCGATGCGGCCGTGAAGCCGACGGTTCGGGATCGCCATATCGCCGAGATCGCGCTACGTGGCCGGCTGGCATGGCAAAAGTCGACGGGTTACAATCAACGCACCCGGATCGAGACTCAGATGGGACGATGGAAGGCCGTCATCGGTCCGAAGCTGCGAGCGAGGAAATTTGACAACCAGAAGACCGAAGCCCGGATTGGCGTTCGTGTGCTCAACCGAATGACTGAACTTGGACGGCCTGTCTTCGAACGCACCGCATGAAATCCATCTTGGGAAGGGGAAATCCGCCCAACGGCTGATCCATGCAACACGGCCGCCAATGGTGAACTCTAAGAAGGGGCTGGCTACTGGCTGCTATCGCCCTCAACCCGCCGTTCAGCCAGGAATGAATAGACACCGCAGTGCTCCCTTGACGCTTGTTCGTAACGCTCCGCCAACACCTCCTCCCCGATCACCTGCCGGCTGAGCAGCCCGGCATCCTCAAGCGCCTCGATGTCGGGAAGATCACGCAGCGCCTCGAGTCCGCAGACGGACAGGAAATACGAGGTAAGACCAGACCAGAACAATTCTGTCGTATGAAATTCTTCGAACGGCTCAATGTCATATGTTAGAAGCACCTACAGTATTGCCTTCGCCGCCAAAGTCGAAGCAACTTGAATGGGGCCAACATCATGATCGAGAGTGATACACGGCAAGCAGATTGGCGTCGCGCAAACCCGAAAAAATATGATGCCCATCTGGCCGTCCAAAGAGCATTAAAAGCTGGTCAATTAGAAAAACAAGCTTGCGAGGTCTGCGGTGTTGAAGGCGTCGACGCACACCATGATCAATATGAGAATCCACTGCAAGTACGTTGGTTGTGCCGACGACATCACACTCACCTTCACCACTATGGGGAAGACATGTTTCCACTGAGGTCGATTATTTGATCCATGTTGCGAGACATTGGTCGACGATTCCATCAGGGTGTAACATGGCTTGATAGGATCGAACCTTCGGTGCCTATAGTGCTACGCGCGATGCGGTGTGACCCGTTCATTTCAGGTTCATGCAGCAGGTATAAGCATTTGTGTTATATGGCGAATAGACCAAGGGGAATGTCATGGGACTTTTCGACGGTTTGGGCAATGTCGTCAGCGACGTCTTGAACGGCAGGCCAGTCAATCTTCTGGCCGTCGCCGAAGATGTTTTCCAGAATGCCGGCGGACTCGATGGCGTTCTCACGCAACTCAATCAAAGCGGGCTTGGCCATCAGGTGGCATCTTGGATTGGCACCGGCGATAATATACCGGTGACCGCAGATCAGATCCGCTCGGCGCTTTCGTCCGAACAACTGCAGACCCTCGCCACCAAATTCGGCATCGATATCAGCAAAGTGCCCGAGCTTCTCGCCGAGCACCTTCCGACGGCCGTCGATCAAGCAAGCCCGAACGGAATCCTACCGTCGTCCACGTCCTGACACCACGGCGGAAGTGAAGACTGCCACCCTCAACATCACACCGAGGCCATCCCATGTTGAAGAAACTGTTTCTACCCGCCGCGGGCTCGCTCCTTGCAGCTTTCGTCCTATCGTCGCCGGCAAACGCTCTGACCATGAAGGAATGCAGCACAAAGTATCAAGCTGCCAAGGCCGACGGCTCCGCCAAGGACGTTAAGTGGAACGATTTCCGCGCCAAGTTCTGTGGGGCGGACGCTGCCGCTGACGATAAGGCCGACGAAGCGGACGTCGCCAAAACGAGCGAGAAGGAGCCAGAAAAGCCGACGACCGCGGCACCGAAGAGCGTCAAGTTCCCGAAGGCGGTCGACAAAAAATACTCTAGCGAAACGCCTGGCAAGGCTCGCTTGCACACCTGCGTCGATGCCTATCATGTTGCCAAGGATGCCGGATCGCTCGGAGATCTAAAATGGATCCAGAAGGGCGGCGGTTATTGGAGCCTCTGCAACACTAGCATCAAGACCGCTGGCTGAAGCTGTTTTAGGCCCAAAAAAAACGAAAGGCCGCCTCGTGCGGCCTTTTCTCACTATTGACCAAGGCCAGCACGATCTTCTTAAACATCGCCCGCAAAGCACGGCGCGTAGGCATTGCACGACCTCGCATTCTCCCGCGGCCTCGGTGAGGATCGTTGCAAAATGGTATGGCAACCCCACGAGCAAAGACGTCTTCCCGCAGATCTTCGAGGATGCGGTCTACGCATGGAAGACCGGCGAGTTCGAGGGTGTGAGCGTGTATCAGGCTGAGGATCCGCGAACACCGGTTGAAGCGCCGCAGCAAGGGAGAGAGGAGACCCCTGCCGAGGAAGAGGACGCCGGGGCGAGACCAAGAGAGGAACAGCAAGAGGCGGCGCAAGACGTCGACCGCGCCGGGATACGGATCAATCTGTCCCGCATCAGCGGGAATTGATGCTCATTCTGGCAGTGAATAGCGTGTCAGGATGGCTCCACCTTCTTCGATGGCAATCTCGACCACTTCATTCACGATGCCTTGGGAGATGGCGAGTTCTTGCAGAACGACCGAGAACAGTTCCCGCTGCAATGCAGGTAGAACCTGGGGAACGATGATGACAAGGCCGGCGTGCAACTCCTCTTTTGCGTAGAGTTTTCTGAAGTCGCGCGCGTTGTTCGTCACGAAGGTGAAAGTCCTCCTCGACGATCCTAGGCATCAGATCCCAATCGGTTTCGCCCCTCAGGCCCAACCAATTGACGTGAAAGCAATCGTGGCCCTGATCTTGCGCCACGGCCACGAGCGATGTGTAGAGGCATTCGTCAATGAGGAACTTCACGAGGCCGTGCCTGAGGGTTTCCGGGAACTGGCCGTGGTGAGCTGCAAACGCTTCACCGACTTCACCTTCAGCCCCGGTCTGTCGCAAATTTTTAGCAAGGTCGCAGAACCAGCTGACGCTGGACACACCTACGCAGCGAGTGAAGCGAATTGCTGAAATGGCGATTGGCCACTGGGTGAAAATTGGCCCTTGCGGATCATGTGC
>NZ_JABDWD010000038.1:0-29967 GCF_019685115.1 Rhizobium sp. NZLR11
AGCTCGGCGGCAAATCCGTCGTCGCCCGCCTGCGCGCCGATGCCGGCATCGCTCCGGGACAGACAACTCGCCTTGCCTTCAATCTCGACAAGGCCGTGTTCTTCGATCCGGACAGCCAGGTGCGGATTATATGACGGCCAGGCGCTGATATGAACAGTTCACCAGACATCGTCATCATCGGTTCAGGCGTCGGCGGCTCCACCGTCGCCGCCGGCCTGGCTGCGACCGGCGCGCGGATATTGATCCTCGAAGCCGGCGATCACATCGCCGATCTTCCTGTCAATCGCGACCAGCGCGCCATCTTCCAGCGGGGACATTTCCGGCCGAAGGAAACCTGGTACGAGGCAAACGGCAAAGGCTTCAATCCCGGCAACTATTACAATGTCGGTGGCAATTCGAAATTCTATGGCGCCGTTTTGTCGCGCTATCGCAAAGAGGATTTCGGCGTGATCGAGCATCGGGAAGGCGTGTCGCCGGCCTGGCCGTTTGCCTATGAGGAGTTGGAGCCGTGGTACGCTAAGGCGGAAAGGATGTACCAGGTTCGCGGCAACCTCGGCGAAGACCCTACCGAGCCTTATCACTCGACTGCCTACGGCTACCCACCCGTGCCGGACGAGGCGCCGATCGCCGATGTCAGGGCGCGCCTCAAGGAAAAGGGCCTGCACCCGTTTTCCCTGCCGCTCGGCCTGGACCTCGACGCCTGGCTTTCCAAGGCACGCACGCCCTGGGATGCGCATCCGAATGCACGGGACGGCAAGATGGATGCCGAGACAGCAGCGCTTGCGGTAGCGTTAAGCCATGAGAACGTGCGGCTCGAAATCAATGCGCGCGTGACGAGGCTCGATACCGCAGCGGGGAGCCGGATCGACCGGGTCACCTATGTCAGGAACGGCGAGACGCTGACGGTTTCGCCGAAGATCCTGATCCTTTCGGCCGGTGCGGTTCAGTCGTCGGTGCTTCTGCTTCGCTCGAAAAACGACCGCTTCCCAGGAGGCCTGGCGAACTCCTCCGACCAGGTGGGGCGCAATTTCATGAACCACAACGCCTCCGCCGTCATCGGCGTCTCGCCACGGTTCCGGAACACCTCCGTCTACCAGAAGACCTTTGCCTTCAACGACTTCTATCTCTCGGACGGGAAGGGTGGACCGCCGCTCGGCAACGTGCAGCTCCTCGGCCGGATCTCCGAAAAGGTTCTGAAGGGTTCGCTGCCAAGGGCGCCGGAATGGGTCCTGCGTTTCATCACCAGCCAAGCCATCGATTTCTACGCGATGAGCGAGGACGTTCCCAATCCCGAAAGTCGCGTCATGGTCGATGGAGATCGGATCATTCTCCAGTGGCAACGAACCAACTGGGATGCGCATCTGGCACTTGTCGCCAGGCTGAAGGCGATCCTGAAGTCGATCGGATTTCCGATCGTGCTGTCGAGACCCTTCGACAAGCGCACGCCTTCCCATCAGTGCGGAACGGTCCGCATCGGAAACGATCCCGCGACGGCGCCGCTGGATCCTTACTGCCGTTCTTATGATCACGAAAACCTCTTCGTCGTCGACGCCGGTTTCCTGCCGACGTCGGCTGCCGTCAATCCCGCGCTCACCGTCGCCAGCCAGGCGCTGAGAGTTGCAGATCACATCGCATCGACGGACTTGCAGGCATGAGCAGATCCATTGGCGTCAGCCGGGTTCAAACAGGACAGTAAAAATGGGATTCGACTACATCATCACCGGTGCCGGTCCTGCAGGATGCGTGCTTGCGAGCCGGCTGAGCGAAGATCCGGATATCAGCGTCCTCCTGCTCGAAGCGGGGGGAGGCGACTGGAATCCTCTTTTTCACATGCCGGCCGGCTTCGCCAAGATGACCAAAGGTGTGGCCAGCTGGGGCTGGGAAACCGTTCCTCAGAAACACATGAAGGGCCGGGTGCTACGCTATACGCAGGCAAAGGTCATCGGTGGCGGCTCATCGATCAACGCACAGCTCTATACGCGCGGAAACGCTGCAGATTATGATCTTTGGGCGAGTGAAGACGGCTGCGAGGGCTGGGACTATCGCTCGATCCTTCCCTATTTCAAACGTGCGGAGGACAATCAGCGCTTCGCCGACGACTACCACGCCTATGGCGGTCCGCTTGGTGTTTCGATGCCGGCGGCGCCGTTGCCGATCTGTGACGCCTATATTCGCGCCGGGCAGGAGCTCGGTATTCCCTATAATTATGACTTCAACGGCCGCCAGCAGGCGGGCGTCGGATTTTACCAACTCACCCAGCGCGATCGCCGCCGGTCCTCCGCTTCGCTTGCTTACCTCTCGCCGATCAAGGATCGGAAGAACCTGACGGTTCGGACGGGCGCCCGCGTCGCGCGGATTATCGTCGAGGGAGCGCGTGCGACAGGCGTCGAGATCGCCACCGCGCGCGGCTCGGAAATCGTCCGCGCCGAGCGTGAAGTGCTGATCTCCTCCGGCGCGATCGGATCGCCGAAGCTGCTTTTGCAGTCCGGCATAGGACCGGCCGATCACCTAAGGTCTGCGGGCGTCAAGGTGCTCCACGATCTGCCCGGCGTCGGCGGCAATCTTCAGGATCACCTCGACCTTTTCGTCATCGCCGAGTGCACCGGCGATCATACCTATGACGGCGTCGCAAAACTTCACCGCACGCTTTGGGCCGGTCTTCAATATGCCCTGTTCCGCAGCGGTCCGGTTGCCTCGTCGCTCTTCGAGACCGGCGGCTTCTGGTATGCCGATCCCGACGCTCGGTCTCCTGATATCCAGTTCCACCTCGGTTTGGGTTCGGGTATCGAAGCGGGCGTCGAGCGGCTCAAGAACGCCGGCGTGACGCTCAATTCCGCCTATCTGCATCCGCGCTCGCGCGGGACGGTGCGTCTGTCATCCTCCGATCCGGCTGCTGCTCCCCTGATCGATCCCAACTACTGGTCCGATCCTCACGACAGGGCGATGTCCCTGGAGGGGCTCAAGCTCGCCCGAGAGATCATGCAGCAGGCGGCGCTGAAGCCCTTTGTCATGGCCGAAAGGCTTCCCGGGCCGAAAGTCATGACCGACGAGCAGCTCTTCGACTACGGCTGCGCCAACGCCAAGACCGACCATCATCCCGTGGGCACCTGCAAGATGGGAACGGGGCCGGATGCGGTCGTCGGGCTCGATCTCAAGGTCCATGGTCTTGAAGGTCTCCGCGTCTGCGATTCCTCGGTCATGCCGCGCGTGCCGTCCTGCAATACCAATGCACCGACAATCATGGTCGGGGAAAAAGGATCGGACCTCATCCGGGGCCTGTCAGCGCTGCCGTCGGCGATCTTCGCCTACGAACGCAACGACACTAGACCTCGGGCCCGCGCCGAAATCCGCTAAGGAGTAATGACAATGGTCGAAGTGAGAGTTGCAGTGCTTGGCGCCTCGGGCTGGATGGGAAAGATCCACACGATGGCCTATCAGACCTTTGCGCATTTCTTCGGCGTCTCGGACGGGACGGCGCGGATCGTGGCGCTTGTCGATCGCAATCCTGACGCAGTCGAGGATCTCGGCAGCAGGGCGCCGGGTGCGCGGATCTATCAAGACTGGAAACTGGCGATCGCCGATCCTGAAGTCGATCTGATCGATATCTGCCTGCCTGACCACCTTCATTATCCTGTGGCCAAGGCGGCCCTGCTGGCCGGCAAGCATGTCTACTGCGAAAAGCCACTGGCAAACACCGCCGACGAGGCTCGGGAACTGGCAGACATCGCCAGGGAGAAGGGTGTCATTACCCGTGTCGGGCACGCCTTTCCCAGAAACCCCGTCCATGATCTGGCGAAAGACATCATTCAATCCGGCGAAATCGGCGAGATCAAGCTGTTCCGCGGCTGCCAGCACGTCGACATGTTTGGCGATCCGAACGCCCCCTTCATGTGGCGCGCCGATGGAAAGCTGGCGCCAACCGGGATCGTCGGCGACACCGGCTCGCACATTTTCAGCTTCATGGATTTCCTGGTCGGCCGCGTCAGTTCCCTGATCGCTGACAATTTCATCGTGACGCCGCGCCGGCCCGTCGTCGAGGACCTTGCCTATGGCGAGCAGGTGAAGCTCATCGGCAACGAGGCCTGGGCTGATATTACCAACCCCGACGCGACCAACCTGCTGTGCCGGTTTGCCAACGGCGCCGGCGGGATCGTCGATTTCAGCCGTGTCGCGACCGGCCGCAAGTTCATGCAGACCTACGAGGTCTACGGAACGAAAGGCAGCATCGCCTATACCTATGACGAGATAAACCGGCTGCGCTTCTATTCCAACGACGACCGGACGGCGCGGCGCGGCTTCCGGGAGATCGACGTCGGGCCGGAAAATCCCACCTTCAAGGCTTTCCTTCCTCTGCCGAATTTCGGCATCGGCTACAATGAAAGCAAGATCATCGAGGTGGCCGAGGTCATCCGTTCGATCGTTGCAAACAAGCCGATGTGGCCGACATTCGATACGGGCCACCACATCTGCCAGATCGTCGATGCATGCATGGAGTCCTCCCGGCAGAAGCGCTGGGTCGACATCCCGTTGGGCTGAATGCCAATGACCAGAGCTGTTCCGCAGGAAATTCTTGACGCACTGACCGATGTCGACATGCCGCGCCTTCCACCCGAGGCTTCCTCATCGGAAGCGGTCCGGCTCGCCGGCGTCGAGCTGCCGGTCTACCGAGCCGGCTGCGTCGTCGTCGGATCCGGTGCTGCAGGTCTGCGCGCCGCGGTGGAAATGAAGCGGCGCGGCGATGACGTCGTCATCGTCAGCCAGAGCGCCTGGGGCGGAACCTCGGCCTGTTCGGGATCGGACAAGCAGACCCTTCACACGGCAAACACGGCGGATCAGGGCGACAATTACAAGGCGATGGCCCGTGCCGTCCGCAGCGGCGGCGCAATGGACGAGGATACGGCCTATGTCGAGGCTGTCGGCTCATCCCGGATGATGGCGTCGCTGCAGTTCCTCGGCCTGCCGCTGCCGCAGGATCCGCTCGGCGGAACTTTGAGATACCAGACTGACCACGACGACGTCGGCCGCGCCACCAGCTGCGGTCCGCGCACCTCGCGCTTGATGGTCAAGGTGCTGGCTGAAGAGGCGATCCGGCTCGACGTGCCGTTCTATAACCAGACCACCGCCGTCAAAATCCTCACCGAAGGCGAAGGGGCGGACCGCCACGTCGTCGGCATACTGGCCATGCGCGCCAGTGACCGCACAGGGCAGAACCCGCTCGGCATTGCGTTGTTCGTCAGTGGAGTGATCGTGCTGGCGGCTGGCGGGCCTGGAGAACTCTATCGCGACAGCGTTTATCCCAACGGCTGTTTCGGTTCCCTCGGACTGGCGCTCGAGGCAGGTGTCGAACTCGTCAACCTCACAGAGAGCCAGTTCGGCATCGGAACGCGCCGGGAAGGTTTTCCGTGGAATCTGTCGGGCACTTACGTCCAGGCGATCCCGCATATCTACTCGGTCGATGCGGAAGGCACCGTGCACCACTTCCTGGCGCAATATTACCGCACGACGCAAGAGCTGGCGTCGAATGTCTTCCGCAAGGGCTACCAGTGGCCATTTCATGCGACGCGCATGCTGGACTTCGGCTCGAGCCTGGTGGATCTCGCGATATCAAGCGAAACCGCCGCCGGGCGGCGTGTCTTCATGGACTTCAATCGCAATCCCCTGCCGGTACCAGGCGACCTGCCGTTCAGCCTCGAAAGGCTGGACGACGACGTCCGCCTCTATCTCGGCAAGGCCGGCGCTGGCCAAGACGTGCCGATCGATCGCTTGAAGCACATGAACCCGCTCGCGATCGAGCTCTACCGCCGCTACAAGATCGACATCGCCGCCGAGCCGCTGGAATTCGCCGTCAACAACCAGCACATGAATGGCGGCATCATGGTCGACACCTGGGGCCGCAGCAATCTTGCCGGCTGTTATGCTGTCGGAGAAGCGGCGGGTACCCATGGGGTGACGAGGCCGGGAGGAGCGGCGCTCAATGCCGGGCAAGTCTTCGGCACCCGGGTGGCCGAGCACATCGGCGCGAGCGGTAGAGCGAAGCGGCCCGCCACAGGGGATAAATCAGGTATCGCCGAGGCAGGTGTTGCCGATCTGCTTTCCGCCCTTCGGACTGAAAGCCCGCTCACCGTCAAATCGATTCGCTCAGCAGTGCAGTCGCGAATGAGCGAGAAGGCCGGCATCATCTGCGATGAGCAGAGCGTCGGCGAGGCCTTGATCGAGGCTCGGAAGCTGAGTGCTGAAATTCGCGCTGATGGCGTCGCCTACGGTCGCGCAGCCGAGGCGGTCCGAGGCGTGCAATGGCGGCATATGGCGCTCGCCTCCGAAGCGGTGCTCAGCGCGCTTGATTTCTTCATACGAAGGGGAGGCGGCAGCCGCGGAGCGCGAGCGATATGTGATCCGCAAGGCGAATCCATTCCGCATGCGAGCGCAGGTCTGTTAGAACAATATCGCTTCCGTAGGGAACGCGAAGCGCATCGGGATGAGCAGATCGTCGTTCGGCTCGAGGGCGATGAGATCAAGCTTTCGACGCGCCCGAACCGCGCTGTGGATGAAAACGCCAAGTCCTTCTTCGAGCGAGACTGGCCAGCCTGGCTGACTGGCCGCATTTATGATCTGGGCGCGAATGAATGAGTTGACGATGATCGGAACCGCCTCCCGGCGGGCGATCAATCGGGATTGGCGACCGGGGGCGGAACCCGCACGCGCCCGGTGTCGTCAGAGCCTTCGGCGACCGCTTCCTCGCTTTTGCGCACGTGCCTTGGCGGATCCTTTCCTTCGATCGGCTTCGGCGACAGCTGGTCGTCAGCCTGGATCTCGTCGGAGTTCAGGTAATTCTTGCTTTCTGCCATAGCAGTCACTTCCGATTGGAGAACTGCGGGGCAGGGATGCGATCCTTCGGACTAGCGCGGCCTGTCTCTGGGTCGGCGTCGGTGACACCGTCGCCCGCCTCGCGGCTGCTGCCTATATTGATGGGAGGCTTTCGCTGTTCGTCGATATTGGTTTCCGGCAGTTCGTCCTGGGTATCCTCGTTCAACGGCTTCGGCGGAAGCTTTGCGGAATTGGGGATGGAATTCGTGGGCATAGGTCAATCTCCTTTGCGAGCTAACTCCAGCCGGCATCGTAGGTTCCTTGCTGCGCCTGCGATCGACGGCATCTCGGCTCACACGGCTTCGGCGGCGGGAACAACGAGCTCGATCATGACGGGTGCGTGATCGCTGGTATGCTCCCAGCCTCGCGGGTTTTTCCGGACGGTCGCCGATCGCAGCCATGGCGCGACGGCCGGGCTGAGCAGGAAGTGGTCGATCCGCAGCCCCGCATCGCGTTCGAAGCTGTTCCGCCAGTATTTCCAGAAGGTGTAGATGCGCTCTTCCGGATGCAGATGCCGGACGGCGTCGGTCCAGCCCTGGGCGACGAGATTGGCATAGGCCTTGCGGACTTCGGGCCTGAATAGGGCGTCGTCCAGCCAGCGTTCGGGTTTGTAGACGTCGATCTCCGTCGGCATGACGTTGAAGTCGCCGGCGAGGATCGAAGGCACTTCGAGTTCGAGGAGTTCGGCGGCGTATTCGCGCAGGCGGCGGAACCAGCGGAGTTTATAATCGAACTTGACGCTGGGGAAGGGATTGCCGTTCGGCAGATACAGGCATCCGATCACGACGCCGTCGATGACGGCTTCGATATAGCGGCTGTGTGTGTCATCGGGGTCGCCGGGAAGTCCGCGCCGGGTCAGGATCGGTGTCTTGCCCTTCGCCAGGATGGCAACGCCGTTCCAGGATTTTTGTCCGTGCCAGACGGCGCCGTAGCCGGATCGTTCGATTTCCTTTCGCGGAAACCTGGCGTCGTCTGTCTTAAGCTCCTGGAGGCAGACGACATCAGGGGCGTCCTCCTTCAGCCAGCGCAACAGGATCGGCAGCCGTCCATTGATTCCGTTGACATTGTAGGTTGCGATTTTCACAAGACTTCCGGGAAGCTAATGCATGTCGCCCAGAAGGGCGCAGCGGTTCCGGGATAACGACATGCATAAAAACAAAGGACTAAAGCGCGCCGCATGAATCAAATTTGATGCGACGCGCTTTAGGCTGGCTCCTCAACGCGTCGCACCGAAGACGAAGGCTATGCCGGCGACGATCGCCACTGCGGTCAGCGGCTGCCGGCGTATCCGATTCTCGATCTCGTGGACGAAGCTGCTCGCTTCCGCCTTCGCCAGGCGCGCTGTTCCTGAAGCCAGTTCCGAAGCGGTTTCCGCCACTCGACTTGCGTCTTTCTGAAGCGTCCGCATTTCCCCTCGATCGGCATCGACGCCCGCGGAAGAGCCGCCGGTTTCGCCGGTCGAGCGCAGGGCCTGATCGACGAACGGAAATGCCTCGTCGAGCCTGGTGGGATCGGGCTCTCGTTTCACCCGCTCAGCCGCCTCGACGTCGCTGCGGCCGGCAGGAATTGAGGTATGGGTAGCAGACACTGGGTCGGAGGCCGGAAAGGTGCCCTCGATACCTCTGTCGAGCTCGCCTTTTTGGGCCTGCTTCCGCTGCTCTGCCTGTTCTTTTCGCATGGACTGGACTGCGGGGGATTCGTTCGGGTTTGCCATCACTGTTTCCTCTGTTGCTCTTCGACAATCAAATCGGCGGCGCGGAAAGAAGTTCCAGAAAAATGCATTCTCCCTCATGCGGCAATACATCAACGAGGCGGCGAAGGTCACGAATGGCGCGCGGCGCAGTCTATCTCTCGCAATGATCGTTCGGAATTCCTTGCTCGTGGACTTGGCTATGGGTAAGCCGGACTAAAGTCCTGCCCTTTCTAGTACCTTAGGTCCGGTTGCATTTGATCTTCGGAACAGCGAAAATTGTCATGCGCCTATTCCGCGTAGGAAACGGCGGAGAACGGACGAACGAGGCTATATAGGATGACTCTCTCGAAACGCGATTTTCTGAGGTGGGGCGGCAGCACGGCCGCAGCCCTCGTCGCTGTTGCATCGCCGGTGACATTGAACCTTGGCGGCTCCCTTCCCGTTCTGGCGGTCGAAAGCGCGCAGGCTAAGGACGGCAACAACGGGAATGGCGGCGGCAATGGCAACGGCAACGGGGGAGGGAATGGCAACGGGGGAGGAAACGGTAACGGCGGCGGCAACGGTAACGGCGGCGGCAACGGGAACGGCAACGGGGGAGGGAGCGGCAACGGGAACGGGAACGGCGGTTCCGGGAATAGTGCCGGTGGAAGCTCCAGCAATAGTGCCGGATCCTCTTCCTCTGCCAAAGGGACCTCACAAGAATCGGGGGCGAGAGCGATCGAAGCTTCCGATGGTTCGATCGACGTCCGCCATGCAAACGGCATTACCGAAACCCTGCGGCGTGGCCGTTACGTCATGAAGGACGGAAAAGGCAGAACGATCATAAGCCGGCAAGCGACTGCAAATGATGCCAGCCGGTTAGGCCGCTACCTTCGCTAAGGAGCCGCAAAGTGGGTGGTGCGGGCAGCGCCTGTTCTGTTGCTGAGTCAGGACATGAGGTCGTCGGAAAACCCGCTCACCCTTTTCGGCAGCATGCTCTAGCGCCGTTCGCGCCATTGGAGAGCCGCTTCAGTCCTGTTCGTGACGCCGAGCTTGCTCAGAATCTGTGTCATATGGTGCTTCACCGTCTTTTCCTGAAGGTTGAGACGCAAGCCGATATGTTTGTTTGACAGGCCTTGAGAGACCAGATCCATCACCTCGCGTTCTCGTGGCGTCAGACTGTTCTTATCGGGTGCGCTGCCATGCAGCGAATTCTCCATGACCTTCGTCGACATTGTCGGCGAGATATACCGTGAGCCACTCAGCACCGTCTGGATGGCTTCGACGAGACCACGCGATCCGACACCTTTGAGAACATAGCCCATCGCGCCCTGTTGAAGGGCTGCCAGCAGCGTGTCCACCTCCTCCGATACCGTCAGCATCAGCACTTTCGTTGTCGGGCTACGCGTCAGCACATCGCCGATCGCCGACAGTCCGCCACCGGGCATCGAGACATCGAGAAGCATGATGTCGGGATGGCTGGTGGCAGCGATCATCACTGCATCATTGCTGCTGGCACCTTCGCCAACGACGGCAAAGTTGCTGATCTCCGAGAGGCTGCGCGTAACGCCCTCGCGAAAAAGCGGATGGTCGTCCACGACGCCGATAGTGATTGATGTCATCCCTAGTCTCCCATTTCCATAGGCTCGAAGGTCATGGTCACCGTCGTGCCTCCTTCGCCTGTCTTGACGTCGAAGGATCCTCCGAGGCTGTCGATGCGTTCGCGAAGTCCGACAAGGCCGAGGCTCGTAGGCCTCACCTCGGTCGGATCGAAGCCATCGCCGCGGTCGCTGACCTCGACGTGAACATCACCATTGCGCGAGACGGCTCTTACGGCCTGCTGTACGCCGCCGCCATGGCGATACGCATTGTTCAACGCTTCCTGAACGAAGCGATAGATGCAGATCTTTACGGCAGGAGCGGGTTCGGGTCCATTGTCGTCGATGATTGTTTCGACATGGGTTTCGGTCTTGCGCTGGTGTGCTTCGACCACCCGCGCGACGATCTCGGCGATCGAGGATTTCTCGATTTGCGGTAGCACCAGGCCGCTGCAAATATTGCGGATCTCGGTCATCGCCTCTGCAAGGCTCGAGCGTATCCAGGCGAGTTCCTTTTCACGCGTTTCGGGCTGGGTCGACGCATTGATCAACAGATCGCTGTCCAGCCGCAGTGAGGCATAAGCAATGTGCTGGGCCGGCCCGTCGTGCAGATCGGCACCGATGCTGCGTAGATAGGTTTCGTTGAGCGCCGCCGCCCGCTGGGAGGCGCGCTGCAGCCGCCGCTGGAGCCCGCGATTCTCCTCCAAAAGTGCCGACAGTTCATTGACCCGTTCTTTGAGATCCTTGCGTTGCGCCTCTATCGTGCGGCTGCCCCGAAAGACCAGAACGGAGAGAACAAGGAAAAAGACTGCTGTCAGGGCGGCGACGGCGCCCCAACTGCGGAGCCTGGCATGCGCCAGACTGTCGCCTAATCCTTCTGCCGTCTCGTAGAACTCGATGACGGCGACCGCCTGTCCGGACCATGGCTGGAGCACAGGATTGTAGATTTCCATGAGCGGCCTGCCGAGCGCGCGCTCCTTGTCGCTTTCCGGATCGCTTGCGACCTCGTAGCGGGCGACGAGAGACCCTGCGAACGCGTTTCGAAGCTTGCCGTTTACCGCAAACTTCTTGCCCACCAGCTCCTTCTCATTCGAATAGAGGATAGTTCCGTCGCTTCGCCACAGCTTGAACGAAACAAGACGCCTGCCGAGCGCGCCCTGACCAAGCGTCTCGTCCAGAGCCTGAGCGCTGCCTTCGTCGAGCGGTATTGCTTTTTGCATGTCGGGAAGCAGCGGCGCGACCACGCTGTCCACGTAGAGCGCCGTCGCAGCACCGGAGTTGTGGATGACCGCCTCCTCTATGAGGTGGGTGACGAGAATGCCAACCAGGAACATGGCGGCGATCGATATGAGCCCACCCGCGATGAAGAACTGGGAGGCGAGTGAGCGGGCATTCCAGCGGCGAAGCCAAATCATTTTGATACCGGTAAGAGACTTGCCGACTAACCTATCGCTTCCTCAAAATTTTTCCAGACAGCGTCAGGGTAGATCCCTGGTATCGAAGATTTCGGCGCCCCTTATGCTTTTGGTCAACTGGAGCGAGTCTCCAGACATGGCGGCGCCAAAGACGTAGAGAAGCGCAGCGAGAACGACGACAAGGGCGATGACGGACACATTGCAGGCGTCATTGACGCGGGATCTGTTACTCTGGGCCATATCTGGATCTCCTTCACCTCTTCGAAACGGCGCGGTCCTGTCCGCGTTCCACCCCCGGGACTTCGGTCTGACAGACCTGGGACCTAGGTCCTGCCCCCGTGGACGTCAGTAGATTCAGTCATATTTCAGCACTGAATGGTCCGGGTTTTGGAGATCTGCGAGTGACAATTTCTGCCGACATCGAAAACGGCGCCCGCGCCGCATTTGCCAGTTCTCCCGCACCATTCGATGAAGGTGTGGCCGAGCTTTACCAGACCCTCCTTGTGCCGATTCTTTTCGAGCCCTATGCGGCGGAGATGGCGATCGCCGCCGACCGGTCGAAACCTGGCAGCGTTCTCGAGCTCGCGGCGGGGACGGGCGCCTTGACACGCGCGCTGCGCATGACGCTTGATCCGCCAACGGAAATCGTTGCCACCGACCTCAACCAGGCAATGATGGACATCGGCGCACCATCGGTGACGATGTCGCGGACCCACTGGATGCACGCCGATGCCCAAAACCTCCCCTTCGCGCCCGAGATGTTCGATCTCGTCATCTGCCAGTTCGGCGCGATGTTCTTTCCCGATAAGGTGAAGGCCTATGGCGAGGCGGAAAGAGTGTTGCGCAGCAAAGGCCGTTTTCTGTTCTCGACGTGGGATGCACTTTCGGCCAACGACTTCGCCAGATCCGTGGATGAATGCCTGGCAAGCCTATTCCCATCCGATCCGCCGGATTTTCTCAGGCGCTTGCCATACTCCTACTTCGACCCCGGCTCTATCAAGGCGCAGATGTCCTCCGCCGGCTTTGAGGCGATTACCTGCGATCGGCTCGAATTGACATCCGTCGCGGCCAGCGCGCACGACGTCGCAGCCGCCTTCTGCCAGGGCACGCTGCTCCGGGGAGAGATTGAATGGCGGGCGCCGGAGCGGATATCCGAGATCGTCGACGAGGTGGCTGAGCGAGTGGAAGCACGGCACGGAGCCTGTCCTAGCGGCGGCATGAGCGCGTTGGTCGTCGCCGGCCGCGCTCGGTAGCGCCCTCGGCCCAGGCTGGCGCGCCAATCACCCGGATCGTCCAAGCGGGACCGCCAAACGCCTTCGAGCTATGACGGCTCTCCGGCCTTCTGCGCGGTCGTATAGGGAGCTTCGTGCATGGCGCTGATGACGTGGCGCTCAATCTCGACGCAGACCTCATCATACTCCCGCACTCGGTGGGAGTTGAACCCTTGTCTGCGAACGGCATCGCGCGCTTCGACAGCCATCTGGTAGGCCTCGAAGAGTTCGAGCTGCAGCGGGTCGCGGGCTTCCATGATCAGCTTCCGCATCTCGGGCAGGCGCATTGCCAGGCGCCTGCGTCCCGCCTCCCTGCGGTTGGATCGTGCCATCTCCTTCAGTCTCCTGCCTATGCCCGGAAATACGGGGCCCTTCGATCTGCAAGTAGCGCCGGCAACGGACATTGACATGGATTTGGGACCAAAGGCCGGGATCGATCAGACTGAGGTCCGGGGTGGGGAACGACCCCGCCTCCAGCTAGTTGGTTTGGCAGCGGTCATTAAGATCGCTTCAAAACAGAAGGAGGAAAATATGCTCTCCAAGCTTATCGTCTGTGCGGCAACTGCCGCGACCCTCATGTCCGGCGTCGCATTCGCCCAGTCCTCGACCGTCAATGGTGCGGCCGGCGGCGCAGTCACCGGAGCGATTGTCGGTGGTCCCGTTGGCGCTGCTGTCGGCGGTGTTACCGGCGCCATCGTTGGCACCGCGATCGATCCGCCGCCGCAAAAGGTCGTCGCCTACGTTCGCGAGGCTCCGGCACCGTCGGCGCGCGTAGTCGTAAAGGAGAAGGTTGTCGTCGGACAGCCGCTGCCGGAAACGGTCGTCGTGACGCCTATTCCGGATGATCCGACCTATGCCTACGCCGTGGTCAATGATGAACGTGTCATCGTCGAACCGTCCTCCCGCAAGGTGATCCAGGTCATCAAGTGACCTGATCCTCCACGCGGCCGCTACCGCGTCTTAACTTCGGAAATCATCGTTTAGATCAGCCGCACGGTCGACGGCAGCGTCGTCGTGCGGCCGAAAAAGCAAAGAGAATTATTATGAAGAGCAAGACACTCGCCGTCCTGATGACGGCACTCGCGATCGGCGTTTCGCCGGTTGGCATCATTTCCGCCTCGGCGCAGGATGCGCCGATTCTTCCCAAGAAGGGTGCGACCCAAAACGGCCAGTCCAGCGACGGTGCGACCAAGCGGCCGGATGCGGGCGGTGCCGCCTCTGGTGGCGCAGGTGGTTCCACTGGCCAAGGCACGCAGCAGCCTTCGGGCTCCGACCGAAGCTCATCGGGGGCATCCTCGGGAACCACCACCGATGGATCCTCCGGCCAGACGGCAACCGAGCCCGGCACCAAGACGCAGTCCGGAAGCTCCGATAGCTCGACGACGCCCAAGTCGGGACAGTCTTCGACCGAAAGCCAGAAGCCGGCCGGCAGCCAAGATACCGGGACATCGACCGGCACCTCGACCGGCTCCGGCGAAACTCAAAAACCCGGCGATGCCGCGAAGTCTTCCGGCGGTTCGGCCGAGACCCAGTCCAACAGCAAGATGAACGTCGGCAACAACAACACGTCGGTCGACAGCAACACCAAAAACACCACCAAGATCGAGACGAACAACACGACCAACGTCAACATCTCGGTCGAGCAGCAGACGGAAATCCGTACTGTTGTGAAGGAAGTTCATGTCGAGCCGGTTCGTGAGACGGATTTCACGGTCTCGGTCGGTACGACCATCCCGAAGAAGATCAGGCTCGAGCCGCTGCCGCCGCGCATAATCGAGATCGTGCCGCAGTATAAGGCCTACCGTTTCTTCCTCCTCGCCGATGGCCGGATCGTCATCGTCGACCCTTCTGCATTCACGATCGTCTACATCATCTCGACATAGAGCGCCGCGCGTCCAATAGCACGCGCTAAGGACGCTCTATCACTTTCAATCTGCGCATAATCCTTTCCGAAAATCGGTTCCGATTGCGGGGTTGTGCGTGACAGCCGGTGCCCGGCGGAGAGCGCCGCCGCCGGGGCCGAGGAGAGGAACATGATCTATTCCGAAGAGAAATCCGCAGGTCTGGCCCTGCCGCTGATAGCGATCCTGCTGGCGATCGCCGGCATCCTCGCCATGCTTGTCGTCACCGGCGGACGACATGGCAGCACTGCCGGCCGCGTCTGGGTTCCGCAGGCGCAACAGCAGGGGGGGGGCCAATGAACGCGCTGGCATCTGTCGCCTTTGGAATCGTCAGCTCCGTCGGGGCCTGCATAGCCGCCGCATCCGTTGCCTCCCACGTCGTGGCGGATTCCGAGCCTCATGCCTTCCAGGATCTTGCGGCGCCCGATCTCTGGACGACGCAACCGGTGAAAGTGGACCCTCGACTGCAGCGTTATGAACGGATTGCGCCTCTCTATTCCAGCTATGTCACCGAGGCGCCGGCCATCATGACGGCAACGACGAAGCCGGAATCCGCTGGCCCGTCAACTGAGCGCCTGGCACAGCTGCCAAAATTTTCGGCCGAGCACCTCGCCTGGTGCGCGCAACGTTACCGCTCCTTCGATCCTGCGACCAACACCTATCGATCCTATAGCGGTGAGATCCGCGCCTGCTCTTCGTCGTACCAGCCTGATATCGCCGAGGCCGATCAAGGTGCGGGCACCAAAGTGAATGCGAAGACGGCTTGGTGCTCCGCTCGCTACAAGTCGTATCGACCGGAAGACAATACATATCAACCATGGGACGGCCCGCGGCGCACCTGCGACGCGCCGGTCCTCGTGGCGACGAGTAATTGATCATCACGGTGTCGAGCCGCAGTAGGACCAAAGTCCGTGTTGCAAACGCTACGGTTGTGATATCGGTTGTGTTGAGGGTCGGGGAGCAGGGGATGGCGACGACGCTGATAACGGAAATTCAGAGGGCGCAGATAAGGCTGCGGTCCTTGAGCAGGGCGGACCGGGGAGCCCTTATCATCCGCATTCTGCGGGAGCTGAAGACGCATCGGCAGGAGGTTCTCGGCAACGTGCCGGCCGACCGTTGCGTCTGGATCGACACGCTCATCGCCTCGGTTTCGTCGACCATATCGGAAATCACGGGCATGCCGGACGGCGAGTTCAATCGTGTCTTGAGCGAGTTCGAAAAGCTTATGGCAACGCTGCATGATATTTCGCATGCGGACCAGCGATTGAAGACAATTCACTGAGGGGGAATTGCCCGCGTCCGTGTCGAGCAGTCGTCGTTCTTGTTGATTGAAAATTGAGGGGTTGGTGTCGCCCCCGGGAAACCGATCCCTTGGCGCAAACGTTCTCCTTCCATGACCGAAACGAAATCCCCGGCTGATCGTGACGACGCGCCGTCCGGCGATGACGACCCCAAGCCCGGCGCTGACGTTTCCTTTCCTTACGACAGGATGACCGTCGAGCAATTTCGACGACGCTTCCCCCGTGCCCGCTGGAGCGACGCCCGCAAGGCCTGGTTCGTTCCCGGCCGGACTGCCTCCCGTCGCATCGGACGATGGCTTGCCGAGCAGGAGGCCGAAGCCGACGCCCATGCGGATGCGAAGGGACGCGATGCCTTCGCCTTCGATCCGATCGATAGTCCATACCTCGAGCTTGGCAAGGCAGGCTTTCGAATCCGCACGCCATACTCGAAGACCGCCGTCGACGAGTTGCGCGAAGTGCCCTTCTCCCGGTGGGACGGCGATCTCAAGATATGGCACGTTCCCTGCCGATCCTATGAGGAACTCAGGCGCAGATGGCCGGATATCGAAGCGGCGGCCCGAAGAAACGAGCCGGAGGAGAGACGACGTCGAGCCGAGGAGCGGAAGGGGACCGCGCTGGATCTCCGCAGCAGGCTCCGCTCCGCGGAACGTAAGCGCCGTCGTTACCCGCTTCCCGGCGACGACCTGCCGCCGATCGGGAGACCCGTCGCGATCTCGTATGGGATCGTCGTCTTTACGGAGGTCACCGGCGAACTCGCCGACCCGGCTGTCGTGGCGGACCTCTATCCCCGCGGAACCGACGATCAGGTCTGGGGATATTGGCGGGTGCCCACACTCGAAGAACTCGTCCGCACCTGGCCCGCGAAAATGCCGCCGCTTCAGGACGCTAAGTGGTGGCTGCCGACGATCGAGGAACTCAGGCCCGCCCGTCACGCGGCAAGATCGCGCGAAGCCAAGAGCCGTGCGAAGACGCTGTGATCTGGAGAAGGACTTGAAGCGACTAAGCCTAAAGTCCGAGTAGCTTTGCTCGATGGAACAAGTTTCGGCGATGGTCATTTGTCGTTTATGAAAACAGCCCTGCCGATATCGCTGCTCGCTTTGGTCATCTCCGTTGGCGATGCCGCCGCGGGGGAACTCAAGCCCGATGCAATCAACGCCGCTTCGATTGCTTCCATCAAAGCAGACAAGCGCTCGTCCGAAGATCCGGACCCGGCGATCATCCGCCTTCAGGTCCTGCTCGACCGCGCCGGCGCGTCTCCTGGCGTCATCGACGGGCTCGCCGGCGAGAACGTCAACAAGGCGGTCGCCGGTTTCGAGGCGATGAACGGCCTTCCTGTCGATGGCAGGCCGGATGCAGAGGTCGTTTCCCGCTTGGAAGGCGTTGCCCCGATCGTCGAGAGCTATGTCGTCTCGCCAGAGGATGCCAAGGGTCTCGTTGACCGGATCCCCGAGGATTACGGCGAGAAGGCAAAGATGCAGAGCTTGGGATATACCAGCGTTGCGGAGAAGCTATCCGAGCGGTTTCATATGGGTATCGATCTTGTGAACGCGCTCAACCCGGCTTCGCAGTTCGCTCCTGGCGACACGGTGTGGGTCGTGAATCCTGGTCCCCCAAGGGAAGGCAAGGTCAAGAGGATTGAAGCTGACAGGAAGACCGGGCAGGTACTGGCCTATGCCGAGGACGGAGCACTGCTTGCAGTCTACCCGGCGACGATTGGAAGCGAAGACAATCCGGCGCCGTCGGGCAAGCACAAGGTCAAGGGCGTCGCGAGGATGCCGGTCTACCGCTATGACCCGAAGCTGAACTTCAAGCAGGGAAAGAACGACAAGGTCCTGACCATTCCGAAAGGGCCGAACGGCCCGGTCGGAACCGTCTGGATCGACCTGACGGAGCCGACCTATGGAATACACGGGACACCTGAGCCGAAGCTCATCGACAAGGTTGGCTCGCATGGTTGCGTTCGGCTGACGAACTGGGACGTCGAAGAGCTGGCCGCCATGGTCAAGCCGGGTGTCCTGGTCGACTTCGTCAATCGAAGTTCAGCCGCTCCGAAGTGACACGCAGCATGCTGCGATCCCACGCTCTTCCCCACCGCTTCAGCGCTTACGAAGCCTTGGCCTCGAAAGCGGGGGCGAAATCACCGAGCGATTTCGCCTTGAGGATCGTAGCCTCGATATCCTGCTCTATGATCGCCTCCAGATCGGCGAAGCTGTCGATGACGTAGTAGATCGGCTGGAGGATATCGATACGGTAGGGGGTTCTCAGCACGCTCAGCAGATCGAACGGCCGAAATTCGCAGGCCATACCCTCCGTTGCCGCCTTCGCCTCGCTTGGCGATGAGACGATGCCTGCGCCGAAGCAGCGGCGGCCTTGCGGCGTGTTAATCAGGCCGAATTCGACCGTGAACCAGAAGATCCGGAACAGATGCCAGGAATAACCTTTGCCGAGGCGGACGGCGGTTTCGCCGAAATGCCGGACGAAATTGGCATAACTCTGGTTGGTCAGCAGCGGGCAGTGACCAAAGACCTCGTGGAACAGGTCCGGTTCCTCGATATAGTCGATATGCTCGCGACGGCGCAGGAAGGTTGCGAGCGGGAATTTGCCTTGCGACAGAAGCTCGTAAAAGCGCGAGGGCGGAATGAGCGCCGGCACGCCTTCGACCCCGAAGCCGGTGGTGTCGTTCAGGCGTCGGCTCACATCGAGAAGCTGCGGCACCTTCTCCGGCTTGAGGCCCAGCAGTTTGACGCCGTCGAGATATTCCTGGCAGGCGGTATCGGCCAGCATTTTCATCTGGCGCCGGTAGAGTTCGCCCCAGATCGCATCTTCCTCGGCTGTGTAGTCATAGAGGCCGTCCGGGCCTGGCAGTTTGGCGGTGTAGCTGCTTTCCTTGGTCATAGGCTGATCCTCCCGGAGCATGACGATATTCCTGCCATTATCCTCCAGCTTTGGCGGATTTTCTTTTCTTTCATCTTGGCTCTTGCCATAATGGTGGCAGATTTTCCCGAGTGTTGGGCAGAAAATGAAAGAAACTGGGAACTTTCGCCGCACCCTTCTGCAGCTCATCCAGGCCGACGGCAGCCTGTCGCTGGCAGATCTGGCTGAGAAGGCCGGCATGTCGCAGAGCTCGGCCTGGCGGAAGATCCAGGAACTGGAAGCCGACGGCGTCATCCGCAAGCGCGTGACGCTGCTCGATCCCGGCAAACTTGATCTCAAACTCTGCGTGATCGCCCATGTCACCCTGGAGGATCATCACGAAGAGGCGGTGGCCTCTTTCGCTTCGGTGGTGCTGGAGCGGCCGGAGATCATGGAGTGTTACGCCTTGTCAGGCGCTTTCGATTACATGCTCAAGATCCGGGCGAGGGACGTGGAAAGCTACGAAGCTTTCATGACCCGCTACCTCATGCGCAACCCGCATGTGCGCACGGTGGTCTCGAGCTTCGTGCTGCGCGAGCTGAAATTCTCGACCGAACTGCCGCTTTGACGCTTATCGCCAAATAAGTCGTTGATCGGTGACAATGGGAGATCATCGCGCGCTGTCGCCGTGCCAGCTGCCGGGCATGCGCACCGGAAAGCCCTCGAAGGTCTTCAGCGTATCGAGCACGATCGAGGTCTTCACGTGCTGCACAGACTCGTGCGGCAACAGAACGTCGTTGACGAATTTGGAGAGGTCGGCGAGCCCGCGGGTCGCGACCTTCAGGTGATAGTCCATCTCCCCGGTCAGTGCATAGGCTTCGAGAACCTCCGGCAGCCCGTTGATCAGCTGGGAAAATCGCTGGGCATTGTCTCTGTTGTGGGTGGCAAGCGTCACGGAAATGACCACCAGCATATCCAGCCCCAGTTTTTCCCGGTCAAGGTAAGCCCGATAGCTGCGAATATAGCCCTCGGCCTCCAGTCTCGTCCGCCGGCGCGAGCATTGCGACGGGGAAAGCGCGATGCGATCGCCGAGCTCGTTGTTCGTCAGCCTGCCGTCCTTTTGCAGTTCCTGTAGTAGGCGCAAATCCAGTTTGTCGAGCTGTTCATCCATTGCGTAAAATCTCCAAAACGCTCACGAACCGTGCATAATATCTTCTCATGGCATGAAGAATGCAAGGATTTTGCACGCGTTTTGGGCCACACTTTGCGCAGTCAAACTCCCATCTAATCAGGAGGAGAAAATGGGTCCTTTCCCGCATGATGCACCGCCATCCGAAATCACCGCCGACAACCCGGCCGGCACCGACGGCTTCGAATTCGTCGAGTTCGCGCATCCCGAACCCGAAAAGCTCAGCGAGCTCTTCACACGCATGGGCTATGTCGCCGTTGCCAGGCACAAGACCAAGGACATCACCGTCTGGCGGCAGGGCGACATCAACTATGTCGTCAATGCCGAGCCCGGCAGCCATGCCGCCCGCTTTGTCGAGCAACATGGTCCCTGCGCCGCATCGATGGCCTGGCGTGTCGTCGACGCCAAACACGCTTTCGACCACGCGTTGTCGAAAGGCGCCGTTCCCTATGAAGGTGATGACAAGCTACTCGACGTCCCGGCCATTACAGGCATTGGCGGCTCGCTGCTCTATTTCGTCGAAACCTATGGCGCCAAGGGATCGGCTTACGATGCTGAATTCGATTGGCTGGGCGAGCGCAACCCGCGCCCCGAGGGGATCGGTTTCTATTATCTCGACCACCTGACCCACAACGTCTTCCGCGGCAACATGGACAAGTGGTGGGATTTCTACCGCGAGCTGTTCAATTTCAAGCAGATCCACTTCTTCGATATTGACGGCCGCATCACCGGTCTGGTGAGCCGCGCCATCACCTCGCCCTGCGGCAAGATCCGCATTCCGCTGAACGAATCGAAGGACGACACCAGCCAGATCGAGGAATATCTGAAGAAGTACCGGGGCGAGGGCATCCAGCACATCGCCGTCGGCACCGAGGATATTTACGGCGCCACCGACCGGCTTGCCGACAACGGGTTGCGCTTCATGCCGGGTCCTCCGGAGACCTATTACGACATGTCCTATGAACGCGTGAACGGCCACAGCGAACCCATCGAACGCATGAAGAAACACGGCATCCTCATCGATGGCGAAGGCGTGGTGAATGGCGGCATGACGAAAATCCTGCTGCAGATTTTCTCCAAAACCGTCATCGGCCCGATCTTCTTCGAATTCATCCAACGCAAGGGCGACGAAGGTTTCGGCGAAGGTAATTTCCGGGCTCTTTTCGAGTCGATCGAGGCCGATCAGATCAGGCGTGGTGTCATCGGGACGGCGGCGGAGTAAGCTCTCTCGCGCGTCTGAAAAGACGCTCGGCGGAGAGTTTTTCGGGGAGGAGTTGAGCATGGACCAGACATCGATCCAGACGTCGGGCGGTGAAGGCGCAACGGCAAACAAGCTGAAATACATGCCGGGCTTCGGCAATGACTTCGAAACCGAGTCGCTTCCCGGCGCCTTGCCGCAGGGCCAGAACAGCCCGCAGAAATGCAATTACGGTCTTTATGCCGAGCAGCTTTCCGGCTCGCCGTTCACCGCGCCGCGCGGGACGAACGAGAGGTCCTGGCTCTATCGCATTCGCCCGAGCGTGCGTCACACCCGGCGCTTCTCCAACGCCACCTATCCGCTCTGGAAAACCGCGCCTTGCCTCGACGAACATTCGCTGCCGCTGGGCCAGCTTCGGTGGGATCCGATCCCCGCACCAACGGAGAAACTGAACTTTCTGGAAGGGGTGCGGACGATCACGACGGCAGGCGATGCCGTGACCCAGGTCGGCATGTCAGCCCATGCCTATGTCTTCAACGAGGACATGGTCGACGATTACTTCTTCAATGCCGATGGCGAACTGCTGGTCGTACCGCAGCTCGGCGCCATCCAAATATTCACAGAAATGGGCATCATGGATGTCGAGCCCCTGGAAATATGTCTCATCCCCCGCGGCATGATGTTCAAGGTAGCCAGGACCGGCGAACAGACGGTCTGGCGTGGTTATTTATGCGAGAACTACGGCGCCAAATTCACGCTGCCCGACCGCGGGCCGATCGGCGCCAACTGCCTGGCAAACCCGCGCGACTTCAAGACACCTGTCGCCGCCTTCGAGGACAAGGAAACGCCTTGCCGCGTCCATGTGAAGTGGTGCGGAAAATTCTATGTCACGGAGATCGGCCATTCGCCGCTGGATGTCGTGGCCTGGCACGGCAACTACGCGCCGTTCAAATATGACCTCAGGACATTTTCTCCAGTCGGCGCCATCCGCTTCGATCACCCCGATCCGTCGATTTTTTCGGTGCTGACGGCGCCGACCGAAGATGCAGGCACCGCGAATGTCGATTTCGTGATCTTTCCGCCGCGCTGGCAGGTCGCCGAGCACAGCTTCCGTCCGCCCTGGTACCACCGCAACATCATGAGCGAATTCATGGGCCTGATCCATGGCCAGTATGACGCCAAGGAGGAGGGCTTCGTGCCGGGCGGCATGAGCCTGCACAACATGATGCTTCCCCACGGGCCGGACGCGCTCGCCTTCGAAAAGGCGGCCAATGCCGAGCTCAAACCTTTGAAACTCGACCACACCATGGCTTTCATGTTCGAGACCCGATACCCGCAGCAACTGACGAAATACGCCGCCGAGCTAGAAACGCTGCAGGACGACTATCTCGAATGCTGGGATGGTCTGGAACGCAAGTTCGACGGAACCCCGGGCATCAAGTAATAGCATCGGAATAGGGACATGAAGCTTGCGACCTTGAAGGACTCCACCAGGGACGGCCGCCTCGTCGTCGTTTCCCGCGACCTGACCCGCTGCTCCGAAGTCGGCCATATCGCCCGCACGCTGCAGGCAGCACTCGACGACTGGGAGCATGTGGCGCCGAGACTTGCGCTGATTGCCGAAGGCATCGAGACAGGCGCCCAGCCGACGCTCCGGTTTCACGAGCATGACGCAACGTCACCTTTGCCGCGGGCCTATCAATGGGCCGACGGTTCCGCTTACGTCAACCATGTCGAACTGGTGCGCAAGGCGCGCGGCGCCGAGATGCCGGCAAGCTTCTGGACCGATCCACTGATGTATCAAGGAGGCTCGGATAGTTTCCTCGCGCCGCGCGAGCCGATCCTGGTGGCTGACGAGGCCTATGGGATCGACATGGAAGGCGAGGTCGCCGTCGTCACCGGCGACGTTGCCATGGAGGCAAGCCCGGAAGCGGCACGCGACGCCATCCGCCTCGTGATGCTGGTCAACGACGTGTCGCTGCGCGGTCTGATCCCCCACGAACTGGCCAAGGGATTTGGTTTCTTCCAATCCAAGCCGGCTTCGGCATTTTCGCCTGTCACTGTGACGCCGGACGAGCTCGGGGACGCCTGGGATGGCGGCAAGCTGCATCTGCCGTTACTGGTCAGCCTGAATGGCAAGTCCTTCGGCAAGGCCAATGCCGGCATCGATATGACGTTCGATTTCGGCCAGCTGATCGCCCATGCCGCCAAAACCCGAAATCTGACGGCCGGAACGATCATCGGCTCGGGAACGGTTTCCAACAAGCTGGACGGCGGCCCGGGCCGGCCGGTCGAAGAGGGAGGGGACGGCTATTCCTGCATCGCCGAGATCCGAATGATCGAGACGATCGAGACCGGCGCGCCGAAGACGCCCTTCATGCAGTTCGGCGACCAGGTCCGCATCGAGATGAAGGATCGCGCCGGCCATTCGATCTTCGGGGCGATCGAGCAGACCGTCGAACGTTATGGGGGAGTGGGGCCGCAATGAGCGAGGTCGTTCTTTACGACTACTGGCGATCGTCGGCGAGCTATCGCGTCCGCATTGCGCTCAACCTGCTGGAGATCGACTACAGGACGGTGCCGGTCAATCTGCTGGAGGGAGCGCATGGGAAACCGGACTATCTCACGCTCAACCCGCAGGGGCTCGTGCCGACCCTGGTGGTCGATGGAAGACCCCTGACCCAGTCGCTTGCCATCATCGAATATCTGGCCGAGCTTCGGCCGGAATGCGGATTGCTGCCATCCGATAGCGCCGATCGCCAGACAGTGCGGGCGCTGTCCTATGCGGTCGCCATGGACATCCATCCGATCTGCAACATGCATGTCGTGGCCCATCTCACGACCATGACCGACAAGGCCGACGCCCGCGAGGAATGGATGAAGCATTTCATCGCCGACGGACTGCGCAAGCTGGAGGCGATGATCGGCGAACACGACGGAGCCTTCAGCTTCGGCGACACGCCGACGATGGCGGACCTCTGCCTTATCCCGCAAGTCTATAACGCCCGCCGTTGGGGCGTTGATATCACGTGTTTCCGACGCATCGCCGATATCGATAGTAGGTGCGCAGAACTGCCGGCGTTTCAGGCAGCGCATCCTGACCGCGTGAGGCCGTGATTTCACCGCCGGCGGGGCAGATCCGGCGGTAGCCGACTACTCGTCCCGCCATGACGGGAATATCGCAGCCTGGCCCAGCCGCTTCCCGGTCTCATCGATGAGCTGCCAGACGGTCACCTTCTCGATCCAGAAACGCCGTCCCGATTTCGCGATCCTGAGGCCGCGGCCATTGTCGACAAAACCGTCGCGCGTGACGCTATCCAGCAACTGCTGGCGCTCGGCGCGATCGGGCTGTTCGGCCGAAAGCCGAGACGGCAGCGCGACGAATTCCTCCCAGCCATATTCGAAGCATTTCTGCGCGGTGCGGTTCGCGTAGATGAAGCGCGGGTCCGGCTCGCTATTGTGGGCGAGGACCACGAAAGGCGCATCGTTGTAAAGCCAGTCCGGTCCTTGCCCGTCCCGGACAAGGCGACGGCCGACAATGCGCTTGTAGCTTCCGGTGAGAAGGGAGAAGAAATCGGCGTCGCTCGTCAGGTCGAGGGCGTGATCGTCATAGGTAGAAGTCACGAAGTGCCTCGCTGGTCAGATGCTCGGTGCAGGCGACATAACCGATATTCAGTGCATCGGTCTACAAGGCCCGCCGCTCGGGAATTGATAGGACCGATTTCAAGCACATCTAGCCCAAGCATCCCGACCGTGCGGATAGGAATGTCGCGATGCCGGCGAGGAACCGGCGTTTACCGTGTCTTATCACTTCTGATTGTGCCGCTTGCCAGAAGATCGCCCCTTGTGCATTGATCGGATTTTGCTGGGTAGGGTGAAATGTTCTCGTCAAAGCTGTTGATCTTTCACTCGTGATCGCCATGGGCTTGGGTCGCATTGAAGCGGGCTCACGCCGAGGATTCGGTGATCAGCCTGGCAACAAGTGAGCAAGATATGCTGCGAGTGACGACAGGAGAAATACGTGCTCGAAGGCTGGGGAAGAATGCTGAAATCCGTCTCATTCATATCGATGCTGCTGGCATTCGTCGCCCTGGCCGGAGAGGGGCATGCAGCAATTTCCTACCAACGTCTGGACGGCGCGCCGGGAGAGCGTGGCCTGGTGATAAAGGGCGTGTTTGAGTTCTCCGACGATCCGACGAAGCTTGTCGTCGAATACCGGCAGTACCAAGCGGACTACATCAGCTTTGACTCGCCCGGCGGAAACGTGGTCACCGCGATCAGCTTCGGCCGCGCCATCCGCGCACTGAATGCAAAAACGCTCCAGATCAGAGCCATGGAATGTGCATCGGCTTGCGCCTTCGCCTTCGTCGGTGGTGTTGAAAGATTTGCCGAGCCAGGGTCTATCGGCGTGCATCGGGTTTCCCTATCCGACGATGCCGGCGTGGATAACAAATTGGCCGTCTCGACCGTTCAAGCGCTGACCGGCGACATCATCGGCTATCTCACCGACATGGGGGTAAGCCCCAATCTGCTGCAACTCAGTCTGTCGATCGACAGCACCGATATACGGTATCTCACCGCTGCCGAAATGCGAGACTGGAACATCAACACGCCCGAGGATATGCCCTCGGCACAGGAAAGCGCGCCGCCCCCGCCAGGCGCCGCACCGCAGGAGAGCGCAACACCCGCCGACATGCCGTCAGACCCCGGCGCTTCCAAGGAGGTGGCTGCCTCCGAACCCGGCGACCTGACCACGGAAGCGGTTGATTTCGTCAACCGATACAATGACGAATGGTCAAAAGACAGCGCTTCGGCGCTAGCCTTCATGAAGAGCATCTATGCCGATGAGGTCTCCTTCTTCGGCAACTCGGTCGACAAAGACGCCGTCCTGAAGGAAAAGGCAGCCTTCGCGGAACGTTGGCCGGAGCGCATCTACAGCGTCAAACCCGGCTCCGTGACTGCGAGCTGTGCCGGAAAATGCGAAATGTCGGGAATTGTCGAGTGGTTTGCCCGAAACAAGGAAACGGGTAAGACTTCCGCCGGGATGGCGGAATTCTCTTACGTGTGGAACACGGCCTCCCTGCAGATCGAGTCCGAGACCGGAAAGGTGCTCGCCACGGACAAGGGAGCCAAGGCGCCGGATCGGTTGATTGACCAGTGGATAGGGCTGGACGACATCTGCCGCGGTAGCCTCGACCGCGAGGGCGTCAAGACACTGCAGGCGTGCAAACGGCGCGACGAGCTCGGTCCGCTGCTCGATCGCCTCGACTGGTGTTATGGCCGTGAGGGTGAAGCCGGAATGGACTGGGAATGGCACAAATGCGATGCCAACTCCCGGAGGTATGCAGAGTAGATATCGCCGGTCCGCAGCCAGCGACCGCAGGGGCAGCAGTCCGCCCGAGGGAACGAGCGGCCGGTTACTGCTTCAAAGCGGAGGTATCTGGCTAGCAACCATCAAGCACCTTGATCCTCAAGACCAGTGTTTTGCCAAACACATAGGTGGTCTGGACATCGGCGCGGCCCTTACAGCGACGACCGTCATTGGTGACGTATTTGTAGGAAACCCTGACCTCATCGTCGCCGCGCAACGCCGTGCCTGTGAGTTTTAGCGGCTGCGACATCGCGCCGAAGAAGGCGTGGATCGAAGCTTCGTTGAAGGGCCCCTGGCCGCGCTTTTCCGGAACGACCAGCGCCGAGGCGGTTTCACCATCGGCTGCAGCGAGCGCGGAGTAAAAGGCCGTCACCGCGCCCATCGGATCGTGTGGAAACGTCTTGCCCGCCTCGGACGCCGGATCAGGTCCGTCCTCGTCGATCGCGTCGTAGGTGATGCCCACGGCCTGCGCCTTGGCGGCCGTCAGCCACGCGATGCCTTCAGGTGGTGCCGACGTCACGTAGGCGATGGCGGTATCGGACAATCCCAACTGGTTGAGGTAGGCGCCGACCAGCGCATTGGCGACGCCGCTCTCGCTGGCCTTGCCGTCCACCACGCGATAGGCGGCATGGAAGCCGATATTGGATTCAGGCTGAAGAAACCGGGGCGACCCGGCAAGCCAGGTGAGGGCGCAAGCTGACGCGCACAAGGTCCCCGGCGGGGTGGCCGTGGCAAAGCCTCGAAGGCGGATGGCACGCCCGATCTCGATCCCGGCTTTGAGATCCCCGCCCTCGCTGTTCAGGAAAACAAGGGCCTTGCTGGAGGCCGCGGCCAGGTTTCTGAAGACGATTTCGTCACCGTCGTTCAAGACGCCCGTGACGGAGATCAGATCGGTATCATTCTCCAACGGCTGTCGCGTGATCTCTGCCGCAGACAGAGGAAATGCGCATAGAAACAACAGCCCAGCCGCGATGTAACGCATCGATTCGCCCCGCCTTTACGATCATTATTGAACATTGCGAGGAATTTTTTGCAAGTCCGATCGGGGCGGCCCACCGAGGCAGGCTTCGGTCAATCCGCGGAGTGGCGGATCGAAGTGAAAGATGGGCTGGATCGCCATCTCTGCGCAAATCCACTAGGACATTCCTACGCGCCGATCTTGATCTGGTATACATCGGATGTCGGCATTCTGTTAACGCGACACGATAAAGCATGTCAGAACACGAGCATCCCGAGGAAGACAGCGTCTTGTCTGGATCCGGCGAACCCGAGAAACCCGCGGAGCGCTATCAACTTGGCCTTTGCCTTTCGGGCGGCGGCTATCGGGCCATGCTGTTCCACGCGGGATCGCTGGCGAGGCTGAACGAGGCCGGTCTTCTGGCGAAGCTCGACATGATCTCGTCGGTATCGGGCGGATCCATCGCCTCCGGTCTGCTGGCCTATGTGTGGCCGCGGCTGGTCTTTAAGAATGAGGTCGCCGTCAACTTCAAGACGGAATATGTCGATCGCATTCTGGCCTTCAGCCAGGTCTTCGCCGATGGGCCGAGCTTTCTGAAGGGCGTGTTCAATCCCTTCTCGAGCGCGGCGGAGGAGGCGGCAAAACTCTATGAGCGACATCTCTTCGACGGAAAGTCGCCAAGCCTGAAAGATCTTCCGGGGTCGCCCTGGTTCGTATTCTGCTCCAGCAATCTCAGCACCGGTTCGCTCTTCCGCATGTCTAACCGCTATATCGCGGACTACAGGATCGGCCTGTCGTTTCATCCGGCACTTTCGCTCGCGACCGCGGTTGCCGCTTCGGCTGCATTCCCGCCCGTACTGTCACCGCTGCGATTGGACCTGTCGCAGTTTTCCTGGAAGAGGGAAAAACTCGATGACACGGTTGGCGAACCCGTTGCTCCGGACAGGGCGATATTGAGCGACGGTGGCGTTTATGACAATCACGGCATCGAGCCGGCGCTGAAACGCTGCGACTGCCTGCTCGTCAGCGACGCAGGAGCGCCTTGGCGCTCCTCCACCACCCGCGGATACTGGAACTATCTCTCCCAGCTCAAGCGTGTTCTCGATACCACCGACAATCAGGTGAGGTCGTTGAGGCGGCGAGACCTGGTCGCCGCCTTCAAGGCTGCAAAACTGGCGGATATGCTTGGCCTCGACGATCCCTCGAAATCGGCTCTGCGCGCAAGAACGCGTGGCGTCTATTGGTCGATCGACAGCAAGAACGCCGAACTCGAGCCATATGCATCTTACACGCTGCCGCCGTCCCCGGTCGTTCCCTCCGACGTCGGCACCTACGTTCATTTCTTGGGCGCTGAGGAGACGGAGCACCTGACGAATTGGGGGCATTACGTGTGCGACGCCATGCTCAACCGGTTTTATCAATCGCAGCTGGTTCCATCATTTGGGCCGCCATTAATTGCCGGCGCCGTGAAGCCATCTTGGACGGCGAGGGCCAGCAAGCGCCTATTCGACTTCCTGCTGTGAGCAGAGGGGCGACGAGGTTGAATACGGACAAAGATTGTTCCCGCGAGTGCGTCGGCGTCTGACGCTTGTAATATTCAGATCGTCGTCTGTAGGCCAAGTTCGACAACTCGGCCGGTTGGAAGTCCGAAATAGTCTGTCGCATTGCCGGCATTCTGCGCAAGCGTGATGAAGAGACGATCCTGCCAGAACGGCATGCCGCCTTTCTTGGAAGGCAGGATCGTCCGCCGTGACAGGAAGAAGGACGTGGACATGATGTCGAATTTCAGCCCCAGCTTACGTACCAGGACGAGGGCGCGGGGAATGTTCGGCGTCTCCATGAAGCCGAAGGTGACGACCAGCCGGCTGAACAGCGGATTGAAACTCTCCAGGAAAATCTTCTCGTCGTCGGGGACAAAAGGCGTCGTCGCGGTCACGACGCTCAGGATGATGTTTTGCTCGTGAAGTACCTTGTAATGCTTGAGGCTATGCAGAAGCGCAGTCGGTGCCCCTTCGACGTCGCTGGTGAGGAAGATGGCCGTGCCCGGCACAGTCGGTGGTTTCTTTTGCGCGAGCCTGTTGATGATCGACGCCAGCGGGATTTCGTCCATCTTCGTGCGGGCGGCGAGCAGACGACGACCGGACATCCAGGTCTGCATGATGAGACCCATCGTGCAGGCGACCGCGACCGGCACCCAGCCGCCGTCGGCGAACTTGGCGACGTTGGCGGTGAAGAAGCCCGCGTCGATCAGGAAGAGCGGCGCCACGGCCGCCGCGGCGCTTACCGGTTTCCAGTTCCAAACGCGTAGCATGACGACGAAGAGAAGCACCGAAGTGATCAACATCTCTCCAGTCACGGCGATGCCGTAGGCGGCGG
>NZ_JABDWD010000039.1:0-28749 GCF_019685115.1 Rhizobium sp. NZLR11
CGGCAACCGGCACGTCCTTCCAGGCAAAACCTTCCTTCGACAGATCCTGCTTCAAAACGTTCAGCGCCGCTGCCTCGCCGCCAGACGTCCACCAGTGCAGCATCTGAACTTCTTTTACGTCAGCTGCCTGGGCGCCACCGAGGCCAGCCATCATCACGACGGCAATCGCCGCCGAGCTCAAAAACTTGCGCATGAATTTCCTCCCATTTGAAAATCGGCGGCGGGCCCTCCCTGCCGCCCGATGTTTTCCGCCGTTGCAGCGGTCGACATACGGCCGCGCTCCTCCGCGCGGTTGATAATTTAAAACGTTATAAGCGTGTAGTCGTCAAGCCCTTTCTCGACTCCCGAGAAAAATATGGTTATTTCACTATATATCTGATTTAGTTCGCTAAATTTTAAACAACTAACAAACCGTTAAAATTTAAAACGTTTTCATTCGTTGATTGCACCCTGGACTCATCATGTTATTGTATCCGCAATTCCAGCATGGAAAGCCCAGAGTGACCGAACCGTCCCGGCCGCAACGCGGCGAAAATCTCGAGATCACCCATAAGCGCAGCAAGCCGACCTTGCGAACGATCGCCACGATTGCCGGCCTTGCGGTGACGACAGTGTCACGGGCGCTCTCCGATGCGCCGCAGATTTCGCTGGAAACCCGCCAACGCGTCCACCGTATCGCCCGCGAGATCGGCTATCTCCCTGATCGGGCCGCGCAGCGTCTGAAGACAGGCCGTACCAATGTCATCGCCATCCTGCTCGATTCGCACGAGGAGGTCGTCGGTTTCAGCACCTCGATCATGTACGGTATCGCCAAGGCGCTGAAAGAAACCTCCTATCATCTCGTCGTCGCCCCGAACTTCCTGTCGACGACCGATGTCGAGGCGGCCGAATACATTATCCGCAACCACCTTGCCGACGGGCTGATCTTCACCCGAACCGAACCGCTCGACGCCCGCGTTCGCCTGCTGCTCGAAACCGGCTTTCCCTTCATCTGTCATGGCCGCACCGAATTTTCGACGCCGCATCCTTATGTCGACTACGACAATTTCACCTTTGCCTATGAGGCGACGCGCCGGCTGATCGCCAAGGAGCGCAGAAAGGTGGCGGTGATCCTGCCGCCGAAACGGCTGACCTTCTGCCAGCATATCCTGCACGGCTTCATGACCGCGGTGCGCGAGGCAGGCATCGCCTACGAGATCCCCGAAGCGGTCGATCTCGATACGCCGGCGGACGTGCTGCGCGATTTCATCTGCAGCCGCGCCGTCGCCGCGGATGCTCCCGAAGGGTTCATCTGTCCCGGCGAAGTCTCGGCTCTCGCCGTCATCAGCGGCATGAGCGACGCCGGCCGGACGCTCGCTGTCGATTACGATATCGTCGCCAAGGAAACGTCCCGCCTTCTTACCCAGCTGCAGCCGAAGGTCGATACGATTCACGAGGATCTCACAGCGGCCGGCGAGGATCTGGGGCGCATGCTGCTGCAGCGCATCAACAATTCCGATGCCCAGGATCTGCACCTGCTGCTGCCGCCGCAGATCAACTTTCCGATCGGCTAAACCCAACTCTGAAGCCTGGCGTCTTAAAACTATTTCCCTGACGCGTGATTTGCCCTAAAAGCACGCCGTAATCCGGTCGCAGCCCACCCGGTCAAAACAAGGGAATCCAAAATATGAAGACCATCGTCGTCTGCTCCGGCGGACTCGACTCCGTTTCGCTTGCGCACAAGATAGCAGCGGAAGAACAGCTTATCGGCCTCGTCTCCTTCGACTACGGCCAGCGCCATCGCAAGGAACTCGACTTCGCCGCGCGGTGCGCGGAACGCCTTGCCGTTCCCCATCATGTCATCGACATCGCAGCCATCGGCGGCCATCTCAGCGGATCGGCCCTGACCGACGATATCGAGGTTCCGGATGGCCACTATGCCGAGGAGAGCATGAAGGCCACTGTCGTGCCGAACCGCAATGCCATCATGCTGGCCATCGCATTCGGCTTAGCGGCCGCGCAGAAGGCAGATGCCGTTGCTGTTGCCGTGCATGGCGGCGACCACTTCATTTACCCCGACTGCCGCCCGGGCTTCATCGACGCCTTCCAGCGCATGCAGAACGAAGCGCTGGAAGGTTATGCCAGCGTCAAACTGCTTGCACCTTATGTCAACGTTTCCAAAGCGGCGATCGTGACCGACGGCGGGAAACACGGCACACCCTTTGCGGAAACCTGGTCTTGCTACAAAGGCGGCAGCCTCCATTGCGGCCGCTGCGGAACCTGCGTGGAACGCCGCGAAGCTTTCCATCTTGCCGGCGTGCCCGATCCGACGGAATACGACGACGATGACTTCTGGAAAGCGGCCGTGTCGCAATATTCCGCCACGGAGGTGCGTTGATGTACCGCATCACCAAGGAGTTTCATCTCTCCGCCTCGCACCAGCTGGATCACCTGCCTGCCGACCATCAATGTGCCAGGCTCCACGGCCACAACTACGTAGTGGTCGTCGAACTCGCCGCCGAAAACCTGAATGATGACGGCTTCGTTCGCGACTATCACGACCTTTCGCCGCTCAAGCGCTATATCGACGAAGCCCTCGATCATCGACATCTGAACGAGGTCTTCGGCCATTCGAAAGTCACCTCCGAATTCCTGGCCAGGCATTTTTACGACTGGTGCAAACAGCGCTTCCCCGAGACATCGTCGGTGCGCGTCAGCGAGACGCCGAAGACGTGGGCGGAGTACAGGCCGTGAGCGGCGAGATCATCCGTGTCAGCGAGATCTTCGGCCCGACCATACAGGGCGAAGGCCAGTTGATCGGGGTGCCGACGGTGTTCGTCAGGACAGGCGGCTGCGACTACCGCTGCTCCTGGTGTGACAGTCTTCACGCGGTCGACAGCACGTTCCGGGATCAGTGGAGTGCCATGTCCGCCGAGGCGATCTGGCAGGAGGTCACGAAGCTCTCCGGAGGCAGGCCGCTGACGATTTCCCTTTCCGGAGGCAACCCGGCGATTCAGCCACTGGGGCCATTGATCGAGCTCGGCCATTCCCGAGGATACCGTTTCGCGCTGGAAACGCAGGGAAGCGTAGCGCGGGACTGGTTTCGCGATCTCGACATGCTGGTCTTGAGCCCCAAGCCGCCATCAAGCGGAATGTCGACCGATTGGGAGCAGGTGGACGACTGTATTCGGCTCGCCGCCGGCGGGCCGGAGATCACATTGAAGATCGTCGTCTTCGACGATACCGACTACCTCTTCGCGCAACAGGTGGGCGAGCGCTATCCCGATATTCCCTTGTTCCTTCAGCCGGGCAACCATACGCCGCCACCGCCCGATGATGACGACGCACGCGTCGATATCGACGGCGTGATGGATCGGATGCACTGGCTCATCGAGAAAGTGACGGCTGACCGGTGGTTTTCAATCTGCGTGCTGCCGCAACTGCATGTGCTGCTTTGGGGAAACAAACGGGGGGTATGAGCCTGCCTGCGCTATCCCTCCGGAAAGGCGAAGACATCGACAGGCTCGCCGAGCCCGCGTAGCGGGAAGGTGCCGAGGCTGTCCATATCTTTCGCGCAGCCCGCCATTTCGATGAAGGCCCGCGACAGCAGCACCGGGCGCTTGACCTCCTTGGTCAAGCTTTCCAGCCGCGAAGCAATATTGACCGCCGGCCCGATAACGGTGAAATCCAGCCGTCGGCGGGAGCCGATATTGCCATACATGACGTCGCCGACATGGACGCCGACACCGTAGCGCAGCGGTTCGCGCCCCATGCGAATATGCTCCTCGTTCAATTCAGCCATCGCCGCCTGCCCCTCGCGGATCGCCTGCAGCAGATCGAGGCAGGCCGCCTCCTTGGCGAGAGGGAAGATCGCCAGCAATCCGTCTCCCATGAACTTCAGAATCTCGCCGCCATACCGTTCGACCGGGTCCGAGATCGCATCGAAATAATCGTTCAGCAGATGGATGACGTCATCACGCGGCCAGAGATCGGAGATCGCCGTAAAATCGCGCAGATCGCAGATCATGATCGCCGCGCCGACGGTGGCGCCACTGCCGCGCGTCGTCACGCCCGACAGGATCTGCTCGCTCGCATGCGGCCCCACATAGGTCTGCAGCAGCGTGCGCGCCATGATGTTCTTCAGCCTGATTTCACTGACAAGCGTCAACGCCGGCAAGAGATCGCGCAGGAAATCGACGTGCTTACTCGCAAAACCGCCCGCCCGGCTGGTGGAAAACGTCACGACGTGCCGTTTGCCGAAAGTATGCTCGAGCGGCCAGGCGATATATTCGGTAAGGCCATCGTCATGCAGTTCCTGATAGAATGAATCGCCGTCGGTTATGCTTTCCAGCTGCCTGCGAACCTCCTCGGTACCCTGGTGGATCGCGTTGATGGGACTCGTCAGGAACTCCGGCGTGTTTTCGACGCCATAGGCGAATGTATCGATCTTCGCCTCCGCCAGTCCCTCCTTCCAGAGAATGCGGGCACCGATCCATTGCGGGTGGTTCACCCTGAAATGCAGCGTCGCCCGCGCCACCGGCACCCCAGCCGCCAGCAGCTTCCCGCACATCTGCACCAGGATATTGTCGATGAAGCGCTCCGCGCGCGTCTCGTTCACCAGCCAGTCGAGAATCCGTCTCCTGCGGATCGGCCAGACGCCTTCGTCCGCTTCGGCGGCAGTTCCGGCCTTGTTTGGAAAAGACGACATTAAAAACTCCGCTACGCCACATCATCGGCGAGGATCGACTTCATTTCCGCTGAATGTGGGCGATGGGGAAGCAAATGATAAGGGCCCGACTGCGATAAAGCCTCAGAAATCCCAGTCCTCGTCCTCGGTCGCGACAGCCTTGCCAATCACATAGGAGGAACCGGAGCCGGAGAAGAAGTCGTGGTTCTCGTCGGCATTCGGCGAAAGCGCCGAGAGGATCGCCGGATTGACCTTGCAGGCCTCGGCCGGGAAAAGCGCCTCGTAGCCGAGGTTCATCAGCGCCTTGTTGGCATTGTAATGCAGGAATTTCTTGACGTCCTCGGTCAGCCCGACTCCGTCATAGAGCGCTTCGGTATATCGAGCCTCGTTGTCGTAGAGTTCGAGCAGCAGGTCGAAGACGAAATCTTTGATCTCTTGCCGCCTCTCCTCGCTGAGCCGCTCCAGCCCGCGCTGGAACTTGTAGCCGATATAATAACCGTGCACCGCTTCGTCACGGATGATCAGCCGGATCATGTCGGCCGTGTTGGTGAGCTTGGCGCGGCTTGACCAGTACATCGGCAGGTAGAAGCCGGAGTAGAACAGAAAGCTTTCGAGGAAGACGCTGGCGACCTTCTTTTTCAACGGGTCGCCGGAGCGATACTGCTCCATGATCAGCGCCGATTTCCGTTGCAGAAATTCGTTTTCCTCCGACCAGCGATAGGCATCGTCGACATCGGGCGTCGAGCACAGCGTCGAAAAGATCGAGGAATAGGAGCGCGCATGCACCGCCTCCATGAACGAGACGTTGGAAAGCACCGCCTCCTCATGCGGCGTTGCCGCATCCTCCATTAGCCTGATGGAGCCGACGCCGTTCTGGATGGTGTCGAGCAGCGTCAGCCCGGTGAAGACCCGGATAGTGAGCTGCTGCTCGGCCGGCGTCAGCGTCGCCCAGGATGGAATGTCGTTGGAAAGCGGCACTTTCTCCGGCAGCCAGAAATTGCCGGTCAACCGGTTCCAGACTTCGAGATCCTTGTCGTCCTCGACCCGGTTCCAGTTGATGGCGCGCACGCGGGACGCCGGTTTGATTTGCATGTTCATGAAGTTTCCCGGTCGGTTAGAGCGTGCAGGAGACACAGCCCTGCACCTCGGTGCCGGACAGCGCCATCTGGCGAAGGCGGATGTAGTAGATCGTCTTGATGCCCTTCTTCCAGGCATGGATCTGCGCCTTGTTGATGTCGCGGGTCGTTGCCGTGTCGCGGAAGAATAAGGTCAGCGACAGGCCTTGATCGACATGCTGGGTCGCCGCCGCATAGGTGTCGACGATCTTCTCCGGCCCGATCTCATAGGCGTCCTGATAATAATCGAGATTGTCGTTGGTCATGAACGGCGCCGGATAATAGACGCGGCCGATCTTGCCTTCCTTGCGGATTTCGATCTTCGAGACGATCGGATGGATCGAAGAGGTCGAGTGGTTGATGTAGGAGATCGACCCTGTCGGCGGTACTGCCTGCAGATTCTGGTTATAGAGACCGGAAGTCATCACCGCCTTCTTGAGAGCCGCCCAGTCCTCCTGCGTCGGAATATCGATGCCGGCAGTTTCGAACAGCGTCCTAACTTTCTCCGTCGCTGGCTTCCATTCCTGGCTCGTATATTTGTCGAAATATTCGCCGGAGGCATATTTCGAATTTTCGAAGCCCTTGAAGCTCGTGCCGCGTTCGACCGCGAGGAGGTTCGAGGCGCGGATTGCGTGGTAGGTCACCGTATAGAAATAGATATTGGTGAAATCGACGCCTTCCTCTGAGCCGTAAAAGATGCGTTCGCGGGCGAGATAACCGTGCAGGTTCATCTGCCCGAGGCCGATCGCATGGCTCTCGTCATTGCCCTTTTCGATCGAGGGAACCGAGGAGATATGGCTCATGTCGGACACGGCCGTCAGCGCCCGGATCGAGGTCTCGATCGTCTTGCCGAAATTGGCGGAATCCATCGCCGCGGCGATGTTCAGCGAGCCGAGATTGCAGGAAATATCCTTGCCGAGATGCTTGTAGGAGAGGTCGTCATTGTAGTCGCTCGCCTCGCTCACCTGCAGAATCTCCGAGCAGAGATTGCTCATCGAAATGCGCCCGGCGATCGGGTTCGCCCGGTTCACCGTGTCCTCGAACATGAGGTAGGGATAACCGCTCTCGAACTGGATTTCGGCGATCACCTGAAAGAATTCGCGCGCCTTGATCTTCTTCTTGGCGATGCGGGCGTCTGCCACCATCTCCCGGTAGTTTTCCGTCACCGAAATCTCGGTGAAGGGCACGCCATAGACGCGCTCGACGTCATAGGGCGAGAACAGGTACATGTCCTCGTTATTCCTCGCGAGTTCGAAGGTGATGTCAGGCACGACGACGCCGAGCGACAGCGTCTTGATGCGGATCTTCTCGTCGGCATTTTCGCGCTTGGTGTCGAGAAAACGCATGATATCGGGGTGATGGGCGTTGAGATAGACCGCGCCCGCGCCCTGGCGCGCGCCCAGTTGATTGGCATAGGAGAAGCTGTCTTCGAGCAGCTTCATCACCGGAATGATGCCCGACGACTGGTTTTCGATCTGTTTGATCGGCGCGCCGGCCTCGCGGATGTTCGTCAAGGACAGCGCCACGCCGCCGCCGCGCTTCGACAGCTGCAGCGCCGAATTGATCGACCGGCCGATCGATTCCATATTGTCCTCGACGCGCAGCAGGAAGCAGGAGACGAGCTCGCCGCGCTGTTTCTTGCCGGCATTAAGGAAGGTCGGCGTCGCCGGCTGGAAACGGCCGGAAATGATCTCCTCGACCACGTCGCGGGCAAGTGCCTCGTGCCCACGCGCCAAGGCCAGCGCCACCATGCAGATACGATCTTCGTAGCGTTCGAGATAACGCTTTCCGTCGAAGGTCTTCAGCGTATAGCTGGTGTAATATTTGAAGGCGCCGAGGAAGGTCGGAAAGCGGAACTTCTTGGCATAGGCCTGGTCGAACAGGTCACGCACGAAATTGAAGGAATACTGGTCGAGAACCTCCTGCTCATAATAACCCTCGGTCACGAGGTAATCGAGCTTTTCCCGGAGATTGTGAAAGAACACCGTGTTCTGGTTCACATGCTGCAAAAAATACTGCTTCGCCGCCATGCGGTCCTTGTCGAGCTGGATCCTCCCCTCGTCGTCATAGAGGTTCAACATCGCGTTCAGCGCGTGGTAGTCGAGCGCTTCCGCCGCTTTCAAAGGGCGTTCGCCGGCGGGATGAGCAAAAGTGTTATGCGGTTTTGCGCCCGCATCCCGCGTCAGAGTTGTTCCCGTGTCCAAAATCGTTCCATTCCGTGTTTAACGTTGGCGACATCCGCTTCGGTGCCCAGCAGCTCGAACCTATAGAGGTACGGCACTTGGCATTTCTGTGAGATCACGTCGCCGGCGAGCCCATATGTCTCGCCGAAATTGCTGTTGCCCGCGGCGATCACGCCGCGGATGTGTCCTCGGCTCTCCGCATCGTTGAGGAAACGGATAACCTGCTTGGGAACGGCCCCCTTGCCCCCGTCGCCACTGTAGGTCGGCACAACAAGCACAAAGGGTTCACGGATACGGAATGCGTCTGCGGCACCTGTTGGAATGCGCGCCGCGCACATTCCAAGCTTGGCGACGAACCGATGGGTATTCTCGGACCGGCTGGAATAATAGACGATCAGCCCCATCGTTCGGCCTCGATCAGGAGAGCGCGCTGATCATGTCGGGACGGAAGCCGGCCCAATGCTGCTCGCCGGCGATGACGACGGGCGCCTGCATGTAGCCAAGGCTGCGGACGCGATCGAGCGCTTCGGCATCCTCGGAGATATCGACGATGTCATAAGCGACGCCCAGGCGGTCGAGGGCGCGGTAAGTGGCGGTACATTGGACGCAGGCCGGTTTGCTGTAGACGGTAATGGTCATGATATTCCTCGTGACGACGCGATTGGGACGCAGGGCATCGATCGGAAATCTCGCGATATCCGTCGAAACATTCTCTGATGGTTTGAACGATGCGGCCTGTTCAGCCGCCGGGCGTGATCCGCCCTCTGCTTAGCGCGGGTTGCGGCCTGAACTGAGATACTGACATGACTTCACCCCGAAGTGGCTCATGCGGAGGATCGAGCGGCCTTGCGAAACGCGACGCGGATATCATCCGCAGCCATGCAACGCGACCTTCCGGACTCCCCGCCCGTGGACGTTTTGTTCGAGGCAGGTCTCCTGGCTCACGGGTCAAAGCATCCTGCCCAGCCTTCCCGGAGCATTATGCTCCAGTGGCCTGAAATCGGACAGTTGCTCGCCGCTTACAGTTGCGGGGGCAGCTCCGGCATAGCCGCGCCATAATGGCGCAACGCACCGTATTCCCGTCTTAGCCTGCGATTCTCACGAATCGAAGGAACCTCGAACACTAGATATGGTACGCGAATCCAAATTCGCGTCAATGGATGGTTTGTGCATTGCGTTACGGCAGGTTTGAAATCACTGCATTCCTGTGAAAAACAGGGATAACGAAAGCTTAAGGAAAACAGGCGGTGGACAAGGCTCGAACGAAGAGAGCCGGTCTATGGCCGCTCTCAGTTTGATGACAAACCTCCCTCTCCGCCTCATCCTCGGCCTTGTGCCGCGGATCTACTGCCTATCGACCGGAGGCAGATGCCCGGGACAAGCCCGAGCATGACGAAAGAGGGGTTGGCGTCCGTTGTCAGCGGTCTACGGTGACCAGCGCCGCAAGGACGTTATCGGATGTTTACATCTTCGCTCGAAGCAATCGCAGCGCGTTGATCGTCACCAGCACGGTGGCGCCGGTATCGGCGAGGATCGCCGGCCAGAGGCCGGTGATGCCGGCAATCGTCGTCACCAGGAACACCGCTTTCAGGCCGAGCGCGATGGTAATATTCTGCAGGATATTGCGCATCGTGCGTTTGGACAATTCGATCATCCTTGCCACGTCGCCGACGCGCCCGTGCAGCACGGCGGCATCCGCGGTCTCCAGCGCCACGTCGGTGCCGCCGCCCATGGCAATGCCGATATCGGCTGCGGCCAGCGCCGGCGCGTCGTTGATGCCGTCGCCGACCTTGGCGACGACGAAGCCCTCGCGCTTCAATTCGACGACGACCCGCTGCTTGTCCTCAGGCATCATCTCGCCGCGCCAGTCGATGCCGAGCATGCCGGCAACGGCCGCCGCCGTCCGCTTGTTGTCGCCTGTCAGCATCATCGCCTTGACGCCGGCCGATTTAAGCGTGGCAAGCCCGGCCTGCGCGTCCTCGCGCGGTTCGTCGCGCATGGCGATCAGCCCGGCCGCAACATTGTTGACGAGCAGCACCGAGACGCTCTTGCCCTCGTCGTTCAGGTCAGTGATGCGTGCCTCCTGTTCAGCACCGAGTGCGCCGCGTTCGCGGGCAGCGGGCGGCGACAAAAGATCCAGCGCCTCGCCGCCGGCTTTGCCGCTGACCCCCTTTCCCGGCAGCGCCTCCAGTTCGAAGGCCGGCGGCATGGGAACGCCGTCCGCCTTGGCGCGGTTGAGGATCGCCAGCGCCAGGGGATGGCTGGAGCCCTGCTCCAGCACCGCCGCGCGCGACAGGACTTGCGCCTCGCTCAATCCGAAAGAAATGATATCAGTCACCTGAGGTTTGCCTTCCGTCAGCGTGCCCGTCTTGTCGAAGGCGACCATCGTCACCTTGCCGAGCGTTTCCAGCACCGCGCCGCCCTTCATCAGCAGCCCGCGCCGCGCACCCGAAGAAAGCGAGGCGGCGATCGCCGCCGGCGTCGAGATGACAAGCGCGCAGGGGCAGCCGATCAAGAGGATGGCAAGGCCCTTATAGATCCATTCGCCCCACGACCCACCGAACAACAGCGGCGGAACGATCGCGACAAGTGCGGCGACCACCACCACGCCGGGCGTGTAATAGCGCGAGAACCGATCGATGAAGCGTTCGGTCGGCGCCTTCGATTCCTGCGCTTCCTCCACCAGCTTGACGATACGGGCGATGGTATTGTCGGCTGCGGCCGCGGTGACGCGAACCCTGAGCACCGCATCGCCATTCACGGTTCCGGCAAACACAACGGCATCGACGCCCTTGCGCACCGGCGTACTCTCGCCCGTCACCGGCGCCTCATCGATCGCGCTCTCGCCTGAAATGATAACGCCGTCCGCCGAGATACGATCGCCAGGACGCACCATGATAATCGCGCCGACGGCAAGGCTTTCCGCCGGCACCTCCCGCGTCTGGCCATTGTCTTCGAGCAGCGCGCTCTTCGGCACCAGGGCCGTCAGCGACTGGATGCTTTCGCGCGCCTTGCCCGCAGCCACCCCTTCCAGCAGTTCGCCGACGAGGAACAGGAACACGACAGTTGCCGCCTCTTCGCCTGCATTGATGATGACCGCGCCGACGGCGGCGATCGTCATCAGCATCTCGATCGAAAACGGCGTGCCGGAGAGAGCCGCCATGACGGCGCGCCGCGCGATCGGCACCAGCCCGACCAGCATGGCCACGATGAAGGCATAGGATGCGATCGCCGGCACCAGATGGCCGATGGCATAGGCAGCAACGAGTGCGGCACCCGAAAGGATGGTCAGCCGCCCCTTCTTGCTCTGCCACCAGGGACCGGTCATCGGCGCATGGTCGTGCCCATGCAGCCCCTCGATTTCCTTCTGGCCATGGTCGTGGTCATGATCGTGACCTGCGTGATCATGGCTGGCATGATCGTGGTCTCCATGGTCATGGCCCGCATGACCGCCATGATCATGTCCGTGGTCGTGATGATCGTGTGCGCCGTGGCCTTTCGCCGGCGTCGTGCTTCCGGCAAAGGGCGAGACCGAATAGCCGAGCCCCGTCACCTTCTTCTCGATCGCCTTGAGATCGCTGTTGCCGTCGTGCCGGACGGTCATCGTTCCCGCCATCACCGAGACCGAAACATCGGCGACACCCGCCACGCGCCTGACGGCCGTGTCGATCTTGGTCGCGCAGGCGGCGCAATCCATACCGCCAACCCGGTATCGTGTCTCGTTCGTCTCAGCCATGAACCGCTTCCTTGTCAAACAGAAGCATCCCTCCTACATCCTCTAGCGGCTAGAGGTGCAAGAGGAAAATCATGAAAAAGACCACGATCGGCGAAGCTGCACGCCAAAGCGGCGTCAAGGTGCCGACGGTGCGCTATTATGAGAGCATCGGCCTGCTTGCGGCCCCGAGCCGCAGCGAAGGCAACCAGCGCTCCTTCGAGCCTGCCGATATCAACCGCCTCGCCTTCATCCGCCACGCCCGTGAATTGGGCTTCGAAATCGAGGCCATCCGCGCGCTGCTCACGCTGCAGGATGATCCGCACCAGTCCTGCGCCTCGGCCGATGCCATCGCCAAGGCCCGCCTTATTGAAGTCGAGCAACGCATCCGCAGCCTGATGGCTTTGAAGGCCGAACTGGAAACCATGGTGGAAGGCTGCGGCCACGGCCGCGTCGACCAATGCCGCGTCATCGAGGTTCTCGCCGATCACGGCCAGTGCACCCATCCGCACCACTGATTTCCATCCTTGCAGGCAAGGCGCGCCCGCGCCAAAACTGCACGCAGAAAGAATCAGGCGAAGACATCCATGAACCAGAAGCGGATCGCGATTATCGGTGGCGGCCCGGCCGGCCTTGCGGCTGCCGAGCTGCTTTCGCTGTCCGGCCATGCGGTGACGGTCTATGACGCCATGCCGACCTTCGCTCGCAAGTTCCTGCTGGCCGGAAAGTCGGGTCTCAACATCACCCATTCCGAGGACTATGGCCGTTTCACCACGCGCTTCGGTGCGGCAGCCGCCCGCCTGCGCCCCGCGCTTGATGCCTTTACTCCCGATGATATCAGAGATTGGGCAGCAGAGCTCGGGACAGAGACCTTCGTCGGCTCGTCCGGCCGGGTTTTTCCGAAGGTGATGAAGGCCTCTCCCTTGCTGCGTGCCTGGCTCAGGCGGCTGGAGACGCAAGGGACCACGCTTCGCACCCGCCACCGCTGGATCGGTTTTGCCGAAGAGGGTTTTGCCTTTGAAACGGCCGAGGGGCGGCGCATCGTCGATTGCGACGCGGCCCTGCTGGCGCTCGGCGGCGCAAGCTGGCCGCGCCTCGGCTCGGATGCGCGCTGGCAGCCCTGGCTATCGGAGCGGGGCGTTGATATCGACGCTTTTAAACCCGCCAATTGCGGCTTCGTCGTCGACTGGAGCGAAAGCTTCCGCGCACGTTTCGCCGGCGAGCCGGTAAAATCGGTCACCGCCACATCCGAAGCCGGTACCTTTCCCGGTGAATTCGTCATCACCACAAGCGGTATCGAGGGCAGCCTCGTTTATGCCAATGCCGCGGCACTGCGCGACCGACTGCAGAGCCACGGCGACGCCGCCCTGACACTCGATCTCGCACCGGGCCGAACGGCCGAAAGGCTGACCCGCGACCTGGCGCGGCAGGACGCCAAATCGAGTTTTTCAAACCGCCTGCGCAAGGGCGCGGGCCTCGACGGCGTCAAGGCGGCGCTGCTGCGGGAATTCACGCCGGAGTGTGACCGACGCGACCCCGAACGCCTGGCCGCTATGATCAAGGCCCTGCCGCTTCCGGTTCTCGAAACCCGGCCGATCGGCGAGGCGATCTCCTCGGCCGGCGGCATCCGCTGGAGCGGCATCGACGACAGCTATATGTTGAAGGGGCTGCCCGGCATCTTCGTCGCCGGCGAGATGCTCGACTGGGAGGCGCCGACCGGCGGCTATCTCCTCACTGCCTGCCTGGCGACCGGCCGGGCCGCGGCACGCGGCATCGAAGCCTGGCTGCAAGGCACTGGCGCTCGCCGGCACTGAGGCAGCAAACAAGCCCTTCCTTCGATCAGGCCGAGGCTGGATGAAATGTCATGACAAGGCCGTTCATGCAGTAGCGAAGCCCGGTTGGCTTCGGACCATCATCGAAGACGTGGCCGAGATGGCCGCCACAACGGCCGCAATGGACTGCCGTGCGCGCCATGCCGAACGTCGTGTCGTTGGTGGTGCCGACGGCATGGTCGAGCGGTGCCCAAAAGCTCGGCCAGCCGGTGCCGCTGTCGAATTTGGTCGCCGAGGAAAAGAGCTTTTGGTCGCAGCCGGCACAGGCGAAATTGCCCTTCCGCTCCTCATGCAGCAGGGCGCTGGTGAAGGGAGCCTCCGTCCCCTCCTGACGCAGGATGACAAATTGATCCGGCGTCAGCAGCTTGCGCCATTCCTCCTCGGTGTGCGTCACCGTAAACGTCTCGCCGGCGATCGCCTTGCCGGCCCCCAAGCGAACCGTAAGCGCTCCGAAAGCGGCACCCATCAGCAACAATCGTCTGTTTAACATGGTCGGGATCTCCTCGCCTTGCACATCTGTTTCTGCACAGGATTACGGGCGAGAGCGGTCTTTTGTTACACTCTCTGCGTCCAAACACCGAAATGTGATTCCGCCACCTTCGTCTGGAAAACCCGCACGCTGATGACCGTCAGGGCCGGCTGATTGCAAACCGGCCGCTTTTCCATCAGACTATGCTGAAGTTCCGTGGGAGGAGCAGATGCACGAACACTCAGCACACGCCGAGCATGTCTACACCTCTGCCCAGCGCGATTCCGCCGCGGCGAGTTCCCCCGTTGTCGCCTCCTGGCGGCGATGCATGACCATGCACCAGCTCGCTCCGGAGGACGAACGGGCGCCGCTGCGCGTTACCGATGAAGAATTCCGGCGTGCCCGCGAACAGTCCGGGCAACTGATCGCCAGCGCGACCGAAGAGCTCGATCGTCTCTTTACCACCGTTGGCAAGGCCGGTTGCTGCCTGCTTCTGACCGACAGGAACGGCATTGCATTGGAGCGTCGGGGTGCCGCTGGCGACGACAAGGAGTTCCACGAACTCGGCCTCTGGACCGGCTCCGTCTGGACCGAGGCGAGCATTGGCACCAACGGCATTGGCACCGCCCTTGCCGACGAGCGTGCCGTCGCCATCTTCCGCGATCAACATTTCTTCTGCGCAAATACCAGCCTCAGCTGCACGACGGCGCCGATCCGCGATCATCGTGGCCGGGTGGCCGCAGCCCTCGATATCTCCACCTGCCGTGAAGACGTCAACGAGATGACGCTGACGATCCTGACGCAGACCGTGCGCGATGCGGCAATGCGCATCGAGCTCAACCTCTTCCGCTCGGCCTTTCCCAGCGCCCGTTTCCTGATGGTCCCGGCCGGCGCCAATTCCGGCGCCGCCCTGCTTGCCGTCGACCGGCATGACCTCGTGCTCGGGGCAACACGCGCCGCCCGCATCGCGCTGCAGCTGGACGATAGGCGCATTGCGGCCGGCATTCCGGCCGCCGATGCCCTGCATGAGGCCGGCGTCTCGCAGCAGGAAGAGATCGTCGAAGCGGAAAAGGCAGCCCTGCTGCGGGCGTTGTCGCGCACCAGCGGAAACGTCTCGCAGGCGGCCGCCGCCCTCGGCATAAGCCGCGCCACCCTGCACCGGAAAATGAAGAAGTTCGACCTTCCCTGACCAGCCGCCCGAAAGTTCCACCGATACCGTCGATCGCGACGCGACCTGTCGCATGTCTGCGACACTGTGCGGTGCGGTATTGAAAAGCCGCCCTGTTCCCTCCGCCAAAACATGCACATTTTCCTCCCACTGGTTCGCTTCGGAACCTGGTTCATCAAGGGAGGATGACATGCTTCATCAGAAAATCGTCGAGTCGCCGTTCAAGCTGAAATACGGCAACTATATCGGCGGCGAATGGCGCGAGCCCGTCGAAGGCAAATACTTCGAAAACCTCACGCCCGTCACCGGCGGCAAGCTCTGCGACATTCCCCGCTCCAATGAAAAGGACATCAATCTCGCACTCGACGCCGCTCATGCGGCAAAGGAAAAATGGGGCCGCACCTCGGTTGCAGAACGCTCCAATATCCTCATGAAGATCGCCCAGCGCATGGAAGATAAGCTGGAATTGCTTGCTCAGGCCGAGACCTGGGATAACGGAAAACCGATCCGCGAAACCATGGCGGCAGACATTCCACTGGCGATCGACCACTTCCGCTACTTCGCTTCCTGCATCCGCGCCCAGGAAGGTTCGATCGGTGAGATCGACCACGATACCGTCGCCTATCACTTCCACGAACCCCTCGGCGTCGTCGGCCAGATCATTCCCTGGAACTTCCCGATCCTGATGGCCACTTGGAAGCTCGCTCCGGCGCTGGCCGCCGGCAACTGCGTCGTACTGAAGCCTGCCGAGCAGACCCCGGCCTCGATCCTGGTCTGGGCCGAACTGGTCGGCGATCTCCTGCCGCCCGGCGTGCTCAACATCGTCAACGGCTTCGGCCTCGAAGCCGGCAAGCCGCTGGCGACCAGCCCGCGCGTCGCCAAAATCGCCTTCACCGGCGAGACGACCACCGGCCGGCTCATCATGCAATATGCCAGCCAGAACCTCATTCCGGTGACGCTGGAACTCGGCGGCAAATCGCCGAATATCTTCTTCGCCGATGTGATGGCCGAGGACGACGATTTCCTCGACAAGGCGCTCGAAGGGTTTGCGATGTTTGCCCTCAACCAGGGCGAAGTCTGCACCTGCCCAAGCCGCGCCCTCGTCCAGGAATCGATCTACGACCGCTTCATGGAAAAGGCCGTCAAACGCGTCGAGGCGATCAAGCAGGGCAACCCGCTCGACAGCGCGACGATGATCGGTGCCCAGGCTTCGACGGAGCAGCTGGAAAAGATCCTCGCTTATCTCGACATCGGCAGGCAGGAAGGCGCCGAGGTTCTGACCGGCGGCTCGCGCAACGACCTCGGTGGCGATCTGGCGAACGGCTATTACGTCAAGCCGACGATCTTCAAGGGCCACAACAAGATGCGTGTGTTCCAGGAGGAAATCTTCGGACCGGTGGTCTCGGTCACGACCTTCAAGAACGAGAAGGAGGCGCTTGAAATCGCCAACGACACGCTTTACGGCCTCGGCGCCGGCGTCTGGAGCCGAGACGCCAATCGATGCTACCGCTTCGGCCGCGAGATCCAGGCCGGCCGCGTCTGGACCAACTGCTACCATGCCTACCCGGCCCATGCCGCCTTCGGCGGCTACAAGCAGTCCGGCATCGGCCGTGAAACCCATAAGATGATGCTTGAGCATTATCAGCAGACCAAGAACATGCTGGTGAGCTACAGCCCGAAGGCGCTCGGTTTCTTCTGAGAAACTCGCATGGTGAGAGGGAGGGTCAAAACCCCTCCCCAACCCTTGTGGGGAGGGGTTGGGGAGGGGACTTCTTCCTCCCGAAACTTTTGGAGGAAAACCGATGGAAACCACCGTCAACGGCGAACCGCGTGTTCTCGCAACCGACGCCGCTCTCGACTTGATCGCAGAGATCAAACGGGATCATTCCGATATTCTCTTCCACCAGTCCGGCGGCTGCTGCGACGGCTCGTCGCCGATGTGTTATCCCGCCAATGAATTCATGATCGGCGACAGCGACGTCAAACTCGGCGAGATCGGCGGCGTGCCGGTCTATATCAGTGCCAGCCAGTTCGAGGCCTGGAAGCATACGCAACTGATCATCGACGTCGTTCCCGGCCGCGGCGGCATGTTCTCGCTCGACAACGGTCGCGAGAAACGCTTCCTCACTCGCTCCCGCCTCTTCGGCGGCGGCGAGACCTGCGCCGTCCCTGATGTGACGGTCAAGGCGGTCTGACGCATGTCGCCCCGAAGTGTGCAGCGGTTCCGGGATAACGACATGCATAAAAACAAAGGACTAAAGCGCGCCGCATGAATCAAATTTGATGCGACGCGCTTTAGGGAATTTCGGCTGTAGTATTCCCATAGTACCTTCTGCACGCCGCTCTTTGTTAATCTCCGGCCGTTGGTTTCAAAGGAGGATGCGATGCCAGCTTCAAAAATCCTGATGATCACCGGTGATTTCACCGAAGATTACGAAACGATGGTGCCGTTCCAGACGCTGCTCGCCTGCGGCTACACGGTCGACGCCGTCTGCCCCGGCAAGAAGGCGGGCGAGACGGTCGCCACCGCCATTCATGATTTCGAAGGCGACCAGACCTACTCCGAAAAACGCGGCCATAATTTTGCGCTGAACGCCACTTTCGACAGCGTGCGGGCCGAAGATTACGATGCCCTCGTCATCCCCGGCGGCCGCGCGCCGGAATATCTGCGCCTCAATGCCGACGTCATTAAAGCGGTCCGGCACTTCTTCGATGCCGGAAAACCCGTTGCCGCCATCTGTCATGGCGCGCAGCTGCTCGCTGCCGCCGGCGTTTTGAAGGGCCGCACCTGCTCGGCCTATCCCGCCTGCCGGCCGGAAGTCGAGCTTGCCGGCGGCACCTACGCCGATATCTCAATCACCGATGCGGTCTCGGACGGGAACCTGGTCACGGCGCCGGCCTGGCCGGCACATCCGTCGTGGCTGCGCCAGTTCATGGCGGTGCTCGACGCGGCAGCGCTGCTCGAAACCAACGCCGCCTGAGGAGGGCGGCACCGGGAGGACGACATGTGCGAATTGTTCATCAAGGCGGATGCGCGGCTCTGGGAAAGCACCACCCGGTCGCTGCGCATCGACGGCATGGTCACCAGCGTCAGGCTGGAGAACTTCTTCTGGTCGAAGCTCGAGGAAGTCGCCCGGCGCGACGGCATGAATGTCGTCCAGCTGATCACCCGGCTGCATCATGAATCGATCGATGCCGGCCATGATCTTGGAAACTTCACCTCCTTCCTGCGCGTCTGCTGCGCCCGCTATCTCGACCTGCAGCTCACCGGCGACATCCCGGCCGATGTCACCCGCCCGATTTCCGGCCTTGACGCGCCCGAGATTCTCGGTCGCGAACGGACGAAGTATCACTGACGGCCGACCCGACGAAACCGTTGAGCAATGACGGCGGAACTGCCTGCGGATAGCGCCGAGGGTAGATGTCTGACCGTGTCGCGGCTGCGTGGGCTTGCCTTGCCGCGCAGCCTGGATCAACAATGCGCGCCATCAAGGACCGGCAGGAGATCGATTGCCATGAACGACCAGAAAGCCGTGATCGTTACGGGAGCCGGCGGCAACCTCGGCAGCGCCGTTGTCCGTGAGCTCGCCGCCGGCGGCGCAAAACTCGTCTGCATGAACCGCTCCAGCCAGGAGCTGGAAGCCTTGGCCGGCGACCTGCCCGCCTCCACCGAGTTTCTATCGATCGCGGGAACGGATCTCACCGATTATGCCTCCTGCGCGGCCGCTGTCGCCCGGGCCGTCAAGCACTTCGGCGGCGTCAGCGCCTTGGTCAACACCGTCGGCGGTTTCCGGATGGGACCGGTCGGGCCGGACGCCCCTGCGCAGTGGGAGACGATGATGACCGCGAACGCCCGCACCGCGCTGACGATCAGCGCCGCGGTTCTCCCGACGATGAAGGCATCGGGCTACGGTCGCATCGTGCATGTTGCTGCCGCACCCGGCCTGAAGGCCGGCGCCAATCAGGCCGCTTACGCCGCCTCGAAAGCCGCCGTCATCCGGCTGACGGAAGCGATCGCCGCCGAAAGCCGCGACGACCGCATCACCGCCAACTGCATTTTGCCCGGGACAATCGACACGCCCGAGAATCGCGCCGCCATGCCCAATGCGAAAACGGACGGCTGGGTATCGCCGCAATCGATCGCCCGTCTTATCGCCTTCCTGATTTCGCCGGCCGCAGCCGTCGTCACCGGCGCGGCGATCCCCGCAACCGGCCGCGAATGACGGAAGCGGTGGTGTGATCGGCCGCCGCAAGGCGCTGCGGCCGCCAGCGTCGACATTTCACCGAACCTCGCCTTGGCCTTGCGTTTTCGCGACTGTTCCTTGCCGCGATCAGTGGGTGATGAAACGACGAAGACCTGCAAGTTTTGCTCAGTGACATACGATCTTGCTTGAGGTTCGGTTCGCCTTAAGGCAGCCTCATTTCCGCTTGGCTCAGGTGGCAGGCAGGAGACAGCGGGCGGACACGATGGTGTTGATGATCGCATTGCGACGGCATTTGCCAGAAGGCGGGTGGTTTCGATGACGGACGATCCCGGATTGCGTGCCGTCAGCGCCACCAGCCTGGTGCGCGAGGAATGGTTCCTGGGCGTCAGCGTCGCGACGAGCTTCGTATTTCTTGCTTTCCAGGAGCAGCTCTTCGGCCAGCTTTCCGATCCGCTTTGGTTCACTGTCGTTTTCGGTTGGCTGTTTGCGGTCGTGCTCGGCTCCGCTCTGTCGGTCGTGCGGCACGCAGACCACCTGGCGGAGCGGCTGAAGGAGCCTTACGGCACACTTATTCTAACACTTGCCATCACCTCGATCGAGGTGATGGCAATATCAGCCGTCATGCTTCACGGCGAAAACAATCCCACACTGGCGCGCGACACGTTGTTTGCTGTCGTGATGATCATCCTGAACGGCATGGTCGGCCTGTCGTTGCTGCTGGGTGCGTGGCGGCGACCGGAACAACAGCATAACCTGCAGGGCGCCAACGCCTATCTCGGCGTGATCGTGCCGCTGGCGACATTGAGCCTGGTCATGCCGACATTTCTTGCAGATCCGGACGGGCAGCATCCATCGGCACCGAGGCAACTGATACTGGGTGTCATATCGGTCGGCCTTTATGCCACATTTCTGTTTCTTCAAGCCGGCCGCCATCGGGACTATTTCTCTGACGAAAGCAACCCTCACGAGCTGCGCGGCGAGCGTGTGCCTCGCCACGGACCGAACTGGCCACATGCCATTCTGCTTTTCGCCTATATGGGTCCCGTCGTCTTCCTGGTCGAACAGCTTGCGCGGCCGATCGATTACATTATCGAAACCCTGCATGCTCCAACCGCATTTGGCGGTGTTGTGATGGCCATCCTTGTCGCAACGCCTGAGGCGATAAGCGCAGTGCGTGCGTCCATCGCCAACAATCTTCAGCGCTCCGTCAACATCTTCCTTGGTTCGGTATTGTCGACGATCGGGCTGACCGTGCCGGCGATGCTAGTGATCAGCCGTCTTTACGGGCACCCGGTCACCCTCGGCCTGGAACACGGAGATCTGGTGATGCTGCTGCTCACCCTTGCCGTCAGCATCATTACCTTTGCCAGCGGCCGCACGCATCTCATGCAAGGTGCGGTCCACCTTGTACTTTTCCTGGCTTACGTGCTGCTCATTTTCCAGCAATGATCTCCGATCAGCGCGAGAACAACAAAGTAAAGAGTTCCACGCTCTGCCTGTCTTCCGCTATGGTGACTGTAATGAATGCACCACTTGCAAGCCTCACGGCGCTTGCAAGCTTGACGTGACGGAGACCGGGACTTGAGCTCACTGTTGCTTGGCGGGCTTGTATTTGTTTTTCTGTCGGTGGCGACATCGATAGGATTGCTGGCGCGCGACCGTTTGCCGGATCATCACCTCAATGCTGAATCCAAGGATGCCATCAGGCTGGCGACCGCGGTGGTAGGAACGCTGTCGGCCTTGGCACTCGGCCTCCTGATCGCATCCGCCAAGACGACATACGACAATGCCGAAGTGGAAATGAGAACGGCGGCGGCACGGGTGCTCCTGCTTGACCGCGTCATGGCCCAGTACGGGCCGGAAACAGACATGGCGCGGCAATTGCTGCGTGAATTGATCGAGAAACGCCTGGGCCGCGGCTGGTCGGCCGAGACCACCGACGAGGCATCCGGCAAGGCGCTGGGAGAATATCAGGATATCGAGGCGGTTCAGGGCGATCTTCGATCCCTCTCGCCGAAGGATGCCGTACAGCGTTCGCTGCAGGTGCGCGCTCTTGATGTGAGCGGCATGGTGGCCGAGACCCACTGGCTGCTGGTCGAATCCGGTAAAGAGGGTTTGCCCTGGGCTTTCCTCGCTGTGCTCGTCTGCTGGCTCTCGCTGCTTTTTGCGACCTTCGGGCTGCAGGCGCCGGCCAACCTGACCGTGCTGTCGATTCTGCTGGTTTGCGCCCTGTCCGTCGCGGGCGCGGTCTTCCTGATTTCGGACATGGCCAATCCCTATGTCGGGCTGATCCGTGTTTCCGATGCCCCCTTGCAGTCCACCATCGAACGGCTGGGAAAACCATAGCCATCGCGTGGCGTCCGCGAACGACTCCGACATGATTCAATTGTGCCCCAGCAGCTATTGCAATTTGCAGCAATGCCGCGACATAATATCACATGCCCGGAACTTTTCGGAGAAGGTCGTCTCCGCCGAGGCACGCATGAAGACTGGGGCTCGTAAACATCGGGGCGGCGGCAATGCGTGTGAGATTGGATCAGGGTCTGCACCTGTCAGTGGTGCTCGCCGGCATGGCAATTTTCGCAGGCTGCGAGGACAGCGGCAACACCTACGTCCCCCCTCCGCCAGCTCCGGTTCGCGTCGCCCAACCGGTCCAGCAGCCGGTCACCTTGTATTTCGAACTTACTGGCAATACGGCGCCGCTGAATTCCGTCGATATCGAAGCACGCGTCCAGGGCTACATCGAGTCCATCGATTACCAAGACGGCATGACGGTGACGAAGGGTACCAAGCTCTTCGGAATCGAACGAAACACCTACCAGGCGCAGTTCGACCAGGCGAAGGCATCGCTCGCCTCGCAACAGGCATCGCAGGTGGGTGCGCAGCAGGAATATGATCGGCAGCTCAATCTATCGAAGCAACAGGTCACCACACAGACCGCAGTCGACAGCGCCAAGGCGACGCTCGACGAGGCGAATGCGTCCATCCTCAACGCCCAAGCCAATCTCGAGCTGGCGACGATCAACCTCGGATATACGGAGGTGCTTGCCCCCTTCGATGGCACCGTCACGGACCATCTCGTCGATATCGGCGCACTCGTCGGCGTATCCGGCCCCACCAAACTCGCCAGCATCGTCCAGACGGATCCGCTTTATGCCTATTTCAACGTCAGCGAAGTCCAGGTCCTGACAATCAAGGAAACCATGGCAAGGCAGGGACATGCCTTCAAGCAGACGGACCTTCCGAGCATGGCTGCGGAAATTGGCTTGCAGACGGAACAAGGTTATCCGCACAAGGGTCATCTCGACTACGTGTCGCCTCAGCTCGATGCCTCCACAGGCACTCTTCAGGTACGCGCCTTATTCGACAACAAGGACCGGGCCATGTTGCCGGGTCTCTTCGTGCGGGTCCGAGTGCCGGTCGGCCATAACGACAAGGCTTTGCTGGTGCGCGACGACGCCATCGGAACGAACCAGTTGGGCAGCTACCTGCTCGTTCTGGGCAAAGACGATATCGTCGAGCAGAAACAGGTCAAGACCGGCCAGCGCGAAGGTTCGCTTCGCGTTATCGACTCAGGCCTCGATCCGGCCGACTGGGTCGTGACTCAAGGCATCCAGCAGGCGATCCCCGGCAGCAAGGTCACACCCGAGAAAATGGAAATGAACCCGGCGGCGAGCGCCGCCGGCGATGCCAAGGCCAACACCACCACGCAGTGAATTCGCCACCATGCTCATCTGAACGTCTAAGGACACCAGCATGATCTCGCGCTTCTTCATCGAGCGACCGGTGCTCGCCAACGTTCTGGCCTTGGTCTTCGTGCTCATCGGCGCGGTCGCCCTTCTCCAACTTCCTGTGGCGCAATATCCAAATGTCGTTCCGCCGACGGTGCAGGTGACGACGCGCTTCCCGGGCGCCAGCGCGCAGACCCTTATCGACACCGTCGCGTTGCCGATCGAGCAGCAGGTCAACGGTGTGCAGGACATGCTCTACATGCAGTCGGCGAGCGCCAGCGACGGGACCTATTCGCTGACCGTCACCTTTGCCATCGGAACGGATCCTGATCAGGCGCAAGTTCTGGTGCAGAACCGCGTCGCCATAGCGATGTCGTCGCTTCCCGAAGCCGTGCAGCTTCAGGGCGTGACGACGCAAAAGAAATCGACGGCGATCCTCGGCTTTGTCAGCCTGACCTCGCCCGACAGCCGCTATGACAGCTTGTTCCTGTCGAACTACGCCGTCATCAATCTGCAGAATGAGCTCGCCCGCCTGCCGGGCGTCGGCAACGTGACCGTGTTCGGCGCCGGCCAATATGCCATGCGCATCTGGATGGATCCGAACCTGCTGCAGGCCCGCGGCCTGACGCCGCAGGATGTCGTCAGCGTCGTGCAGCAGCAGAGCCAAGAGGTCGCCGCCGGTCAAATCGGCATTCCACCGGTGCCGAAAGGACAAGTCTTTCAATACACACTGAACGTCAACGGCCGGCTGAACGAAGCCGCCGACTACGAGAACATTATCGTCAAGGTCGAGAGCGGACAGGGCGGCCGCATCACGCGCGTCCGCGATATCGGCCGCGTCGAACTCGGCGCCCAGACCTACAGCCAGTCCTTCACGCAAAACGGCCGGCCGGCGGCCGGCATCGGCATTTTTCAATTGCCCGAGGCCAACGCCATTGCGGTGGCGCAAGCGGTGAACGCTAAAATGCAGGAGCTCTCGAAAGGCTTCCCGCCGGGGCTTGAGTATCATCTGCCGTTCGACACGACGAAATTCGTCAAGGCCTCCATCGACGAGGTTTACGTCACCTTGATCGAGGCCGGCGTTCTCGTTCTCATCGTCATCCTCGTCTTCCTGCAGGATTGGCGGGCGATGCTCGTGCCGGCGACCACCGTTCCGGTCACCATCATCGGCGCCTTCGCCGCCATGGCGGCATTGGGCTTCACCGTCAACCTGTCGACGCTGTTCGCCATCGTTCTTGCCATCGGCATCGTCGTCGATGATGCCATCGTCATCGTCGAAGGCGTCGCCCGGCACATCGAGGCGGGCATGTCCGGCCGGCAGGCTGCCGAGAAGGCGATGGAAGAACTGCTCGGCCCCGTCATTGGGATCACGCTGGTGCTGATGGCGGTTTTCATTCCGGCCGCCTTCCTGCCCGGCCTGACCGGCCAGCTCTATCGGCAGTTCGCACTCGTTATCGCCGCCACGGCGCTGATCAGCGCCATCAATGCCGTGACGCTGAAACCGACGCAATGCGCCCTCTGGCTGCGAGCGCCGGTGCCCTTCGAGAAACGCAACGCCTTTTATCGCGGCTTCAACAGGGGCTATGATTGGGGCGAGCGCCACTATGCCGGATTGATCGGATCGATGACCCGCCACAGCGGTATCATGGCGATCGCAGCACTTGCGCTGATCGGCGTCGCCGTCTGGGGGCTCACGCGCCTGCCGACCGCCTTTCTGCCCCTCGAGGACCAGGGCTATGTGCTGATCAGCGCGCAATTGCCCGACGGCGCTTCGAAGGAGCGGACGGATGCGGTGATGGAAGAGGTCGGCAAGATCGCCGAAACCACACCTGGCGTCGATCAGGTGCTGACTATCAGCGGCCTTTCCGTTCTCGACAACAGTGCCAGCCTGCAGAATGCCGGCGTCGCCTATGTCGTTCTCAAGGATTGGGACGAGCGCGGCAAGGCGAAGGGACAGGACCTGCTGTCGATCTATCAGCATCTGAACGAGGCGCTGCAAAGCGTGCTTGCCGCCAAGACTTTGGTCGTCGTGCCGCCTCCGATCCAGGGCGTCGGCAATGCCAACGGCTTTACCATGCAGGTCCAACTCAGAAACGGCGCATCCGACTATCCACTGCTGCAATCGCTTGCCGATACGATCGTCAAAAACGGCAATGCGCAATCATCGCTGCAGAGGCTCAGTACGCCTTTTCGCTCAAACGTGCCGCAGCTTGCGGTATCCGTCGATCGTATCAAGGCGGAGACGCTGGGAATTACGGTGGGCCAGGTCTTCTCCGCTCTCTCCGGCTATATCGGTTCGAGCTATGTGACGCAGTTCAACAAGTTCGGCCGCACCTTCCAAGTCTATGCGCAAGCCGCATCCGATTTCCGTATCAGCCCTGAAGACATCCGAAATCTGAAGGTCAAGGCCGGCGACGGGACCATGGTGCCGCTTGGCACGGTCGTCGATGTTAAGACGACGCAGGGCCCGTCCCTGATCAGCCTCTACAATCTCTATCCCACAGCCACCATCGTCGGCGGGCCAGCCGCAGGATTCAGCTCCGGCCAGTCGCTCGCGGTGATGGAGCAGATCGCCGATCAGACGCTGCCGCCAGGCACCGGCTTCGAATGGACGGCGCTGTCCTATCAGGAGAAGGCCGTGGGCGGGCAGATCTATTTTGTGTTCGCGCTGGCCATGCTCCTCGTCTATTTCGTGCTCGCCGGCCAATATGAAAGCTGGATCCTGCCGCTGGCGGTCATCCTCGCCGTGCCGCTCGCCCTTCTCGGAACGGTGGCAGCACTCATGGCGGCGGGCGTCGCCAACAATCTCTATACGCAGATCGGCCTCATCCTGCTGATAGCGCTCGCAGCCAAAAATGCCATCCTCATCGTCGAATATGCTCGCGAAAAGCGGGCAGAAGGCATGGAAATCCTGGATGCGGCCGTCGAGGCCGCCCGCCTGCGCTTCCGGCCGATCCTGATGACGTCCTTCGCCTTCATCCTCGGCGTCCTGCCGCTGGTGCTGGCGACGGGCGCCGGAGCATCGGCCCGCAAGTCGATCGGCATATCGGTCTTTAGCGGCATGATCGCCTCGACCTGCCTTGCCATCCTCTTTGTTCCTTCCTTCTACGTGCTGCTGCAGCGCCTCGAGGAACACTGGAAGCGCCGCGGAGCGACCACAAGCACGGCTGCACCAGTTGCGGAGGCGGAGATAGCGAAACTCCGGTAAGGCGAGCAGCAATTATTGGACGATCACCTGCACATAGACATTGCCGCTCTTGGCATAATAATAACCGCCGCAGCGATAATAATAGCCGCCGTAATAGGGACCATAGCGGCAGCCTGCTGGAAGCACGGCGATGGTCGTCGTCGTGCGTGTGACGACCCGGCGCGTCGTCCGGCGGGCAACGCCTGCATAGGAGAGCGGCGTCAGCGGTCTGCCGATGACGGCGCCCGCCGGCGTAGCGAAGCTGATCGACAGTGGCATGGATCCCTGCTCCCCGATGTGGAAGCCGGTGAATGTCAGAAAACCGGCCAGGCCGAGGGCGAGGAACAGCTTGTTATAGATCATTTTAAGTCTCCCATATCGGCGGCTTCAGGCAGCTCGTCGAGCGATTGCAGCTCACTGAGATCCACCGTCTTTGCACTGGCTGGAATCTCGATGGTGTAAGAAACGGCCGCCACATCCGCCCCGCTTTTGAAATCGCTGATTTCGAGAGTGTATTGCGGCGCCTGGACGACGTGCTTGCTGGTGATGACGTATCGCCGCGGTATGGGTTGCGGGCCGTTCTGTATCCAAATCTGCCAGTCGATCTCAGGCGTTCGGAAGGCCAGATATTCGCATTCAACCCCATCCACGAAAGCGCTGGAAATATGCTTGGCCTCCGTCACATCTGATATAAGCACGTCATAGACGTTGGAGGCTAAAAGATCGGCGCCCGGCGCTTCGACGCCTGCGGTCATCAGCCTGTCGATCAAATCATCGAGCGAACCCTTGCCGTCGATCTTGGCATAGGCGTCGAGGTTCTTGCCATGAACCGTCAGCGACGAACCGTCGAAACTCACATCGAGGTCGGCAAAGCCGCCGGTTCTCGTGACCCGCAGCTTATCGGGACGAGTGAGGTTGGCTGTCCCTGAACTCACGAACTGGAGTTTCTCGAAGGCAGGCGTCACTGCTTCGAGCGACGATTGATAGCTGAAGGAGATCGTCTTCTGCGCCGCCAGAAAATCGGACATCGTCTTTAAAAGAGCTTTCGCATCATCTGCCCATGCGCTGGTCGGCGGCGCCAGGCTGGCGGCAAGCGAAACATACAGGAGCATCCGCTTCAACCGCGGGAAAGGGAAAGTCGATGACATGGCAATGCCTTTCGTTGGTGTCGTCATTGATTTCATCGAATTGCAGATGGCGCCGGACCTGCCGCAGCCGAACATGAAAAGTGCCGATGCAATGCAGGCATGCGGGTAAACCACCGCTTGCGGACTTCGCGGGATCGCGCGCACCAAATTTCTCGGCGGAACGCGCGATGGTCTCTTTCAGAGAGCAACTGCGAACGAGCGTTACAAGCCCGAGGTCAGCACGCGATGGCAGGCTGGTGATACGCGTTGCAGATTGTCGCGCAGGCAGGCAATGCCTCGCCCTCCCCCCAAAGGCACCATGCGGCACAATGCCCGGAAGTCCGCTCCGCAGGTTTCACGCAGGATCATCACTTCCTCACGCGGTGAGAAGGCTGGCATCACTGCCCGAGGGGCCGGCGTGATCGCACCGGTGGCAGCCGCAGCGCCGGCCGACGGCGCCCCCGATTCCCCCAATGCCGCAACGGCTTGCTGACATGGTGCCGATAGAGCCGCGTTGCGCTGTTGCAGACAGCTGAGCGCCGCCGCACCGCCCGGCGTGACACCGGAACATTGCGCCATGAAATCGCGCTGACAGGCCGATTTGACCGCATTGCGCTGCGCCTGCGTCGGCTGATGCGCCGGCGTGCCGGTAGCAGGCGCCGGGGTAGTCACCGCAGTATTTGCAGGCGCAGCCGGCGTCGGCGCCGCCGATGTCGATTTGGGTTTGACGTTCACGGCGGACACCGCTTTCTGACAACCTGCCGAAAGCGTAGCGCTATGCTGCTGCAAACAAGTGAGCGCCTCGATACCTCCCGGCGTAACCCCGGAGCATTTCGCCATGAAATCGGAGCGGCACTCTGCTCTGATGGCATCACGCTGCTCTTCGGTCGGCGCTTGCGCAGACACAATCCCGGCGAGAAACACCACCGCGCAGAACGCAGGCAACCCGAAGATTAGCGATAGAAGACGCCGCCGCCGATACGGAAGCGCCAGCAGGAAAGATCCCCATTTTCCCATGATTCCCCCCCAATAAATCTTTGATCTACTTCATGAAATCGAACTGCCTTTGAATAGGATAAATACGCGCCGCCGAATGGACGGACGTTACTTGCGACTGTGAAAATGTAAGAAGCGCCTGATTTAGGTATATTAGAATATTATCTATTTAGCAACTATCTACGTCGCTTGAAAAGCGACCGCAACTCATCGGAATAGTGTCACCGTCGCCCCGTAAACGCAAAAGCCCGCCATGAGGCGGGTTTTTGGGTATTGTGTGTTTGATCATGGAAGGATTGGTTGCGGGGGCAGGATTTGAACCTGCGGCCTTCAGGTTATGAGCCTGACGAGCTACCGG